>NZ_JPRS01000476.1 GCF_000738085.1 Cryobacterium sp. MLB-32 | reverse complement strand
TTGATCGCGACCTATGCTGCCGATAAGGCGATCGTCGATCTGGCCGCGGCGCAATCAGCGATCACCGAGAACAGCGAGTAAACCCGCGTCACCGTTGACGATTACGCCGTCAGCCTGACGATGAAAGCCCCGCCGGAATCCTCCGGCGGGGCTTTTTCAGACCCCGGCATCGTCACGGGAGTTGACGCCGCCACCGTCAAACAACGCGACGGACAACAATCGACATCCGGCGATACGGACTTCGTCGTTCTCGACCTTGTAGATCAGACGATGTTCGTCTGTGATCCGACGTGACCAATACCCGTGGAAGCCGTGCTTGAGGGGTTCGGGTTTTCCGATGCCTTCATTGCCGTTGCGACTAACGTCGCTCAGGAGCGCATTGATGCGCTTGAGAATCTTGCGGTCTTGCGTCTGCCACCAGCAGTAGTCGTCCCAGGCATCCTCGTCCCAGATCAACTTCATTCGTCAAGGTCGTGCTGCGTGCCGTGGCCAGCCTCGAGTCGCTCGATCGAGCCGAGGAGACGGCGCGCGTTCGCAGGGTTCTTCAGCAGATAGGCGGTTTCCTTGAGCGACTCGTAGTCGTCGAGCGAGACGATGACCACGGGTTCGTGACCTGCACGAGTGATAACAACTTCTTCTCGGTCATCCACCACCGCTGAGAGTGTCTCGGCGTACTTCGCCCGGGATTCTGAATATGTCATAGTTCGCATTGGGATCCTTTCACGTACAGAAAATTGTACGTCACCTTGGTTGCGACTACAAGATGCACCCACAGCTCCACGATCGTCGCGTGAGCCGTTCCCAAATGCCATTCCCTCCATCGAGCATTGCGCGGTGGGAGGCCGTCGGCAGTCGATGCCCGATGGAGGGTGCGATGCGTTCATCTGTTCCGATCCCAGGATCTCAGGGAAAGGCCTCCAGGTCAGGGCGAACGAGACCTGGGCGTCGAACCAGGTCTTGTGTTCAGTGCGCTGCGAAGTATCTGGGCCACGGCCACGGAACGTCTGTGCTGTACACGCACTATGTGAAGTACATCAACACGGTCGACGATGCAGGTGCGGGCGCGCTCGACAACCTCATGCCGAAAGCACTAACGGCTTGATTCCAAACGGCAAAACAAAAGACCCCGTCCAGTTGGACGGGGTCTTTTTCTGTATCTGCCTCAAAGCATTCGTGTGAGTAACACGTGAGTTTGGGATATCTACTTGGAGTCAAGTTTCATTTCATGGGAGATAAA
>NZ_JPRS01000475.1 GCF_000738085.1 Cryobacterium sp. MLB-32 | reverse complement strand
TAATGGCTAAGGCACATGACGTCCGTCCGATCATCAAGCTGCGTTCGACGGCAGGAACCGGTTACACGTACGTAACCAAGAAGAACCGTCGTAACGACCCCGACCGTCTCGTACTCAAGAAGTACGACCCGGTCATTCGTAAGCACGTTGACTTCCGTGAGGAGCGCTAAAAATGGCGAAGAAGAGCATGATTGCCAAGAACAACCAGCGCAAGGTCATCGTGGAGCGTTATGCCGCGAAGCGCCTTGAGCTGAAGAAGGCCCTGGTCAACCCGGCCGGCACCGACGAGTCTCGCGAAGAGGCTCGCAAGGGACTGCAGAAGCTTCCTCGCAACGCGAGCCCGGTGCGCCTGCGCAACCGTGACGCTGTTGACGGTCGCCCCCGCGGACACCTCTCCAAGTTCGGCATCTCGCGCGTGCGTTTCCGCGACATGGCGCACCGCGGCGAGCTGCCCGGCATCACCAAGTCCAGCTGGTAACACTCGCTGGCAACCGTTCGGAGTCTGACTTCGGCGGTCACTGAAGCATCCAAACGGGATGTCGGCTTCGGCCGACATCCCGCTTTGTTTTAACCCTCGCGGTCCTCTGCGTTTCGCGGAAAGCGGAAAACGGGTGCTCCAGCGGGTGAAACTGCCCTGAAATGGCCGAAAAACGCCGTAAATCCGGGGATCTTGGCGGATCAATGCTAGATTTCAACTCGGTCGATCCGACCAGCGGGGCTTCTCTCCTGGGGAGCATCCGCATTACGAATATCGCTGTTTTTACAGACGAAGGTCCGAGGA
>NZ_JPRS01000474.1 GCF_000738085.1 Cryobacterium sp. MLB-32 | reverse complement strand
TCCCGACGCTACCGCATGCGATGTGCACGCGAATTGTTCACGGTTCCTACACTGAAGTCATGTCTACTTCCAGTGGTGATGTGCGTGTTTGTTTCGTCGGTGATTCCTTCGTCGCCGGTCTCGGCGACTCCACCGGTCTCGGGTGGGTTGGTCGAATCGCTAATGAGTCCCACCGACGCGGATTGCCGTTGACGACATATAACCTTGGCGTTCGACGCGACACTTCGCTTCTCATCTGCGAACGGCTGCCGCGGGAAGTCACGCCACGGCTCGCGGACGCCGACTTCCCGCGGATTGTTGTTTCATACGGCGTGAATGATACGACTGTGGAAGACGGGCACAGGCGCGTTGGCCGGGTGGACAGCGTGGCTGCGCTTCGCAGCATTAGCGTCGCCAGTGGCGTTACCGAGTTGATGTTCATCGGACCGCCTGCTGTCGACGATGACGACCAGAACGAGCGAATTTCAGACCTCAGCAATGCCCTTCAGAATGAATCAATAGATCTTGGCATTCCTTATCTCGAGTGTTTCGACAGCACAGTTGCAAACACCGTCTGGCGACGCCAAGTACGCGAGGGCGATGGCTATCATCCGGACGCCGCCGGCTACGAGCAGCTGGCCGCGATCATCCAGACCCCACTTCTCGAATGGCTTGGACC
>NZ_JPRS01000473.1 GCF_000738085.1 Cryobacterium sp. MLB-32 | reverse complement strand
GTCGACAGTGAAGGAGTAGGTCCCTGACGGATCGACACGAATTTGAAATGATCGCAGCACGCTTGCGGCTTTGGACCACAGCGCTTTGGCGCGGTCAGAACTTGAGAGGACTCGTCGGAGTGCGAGGTGGAGCTCCTTGGCTAGCGCAACGGCCAAGGGCTTACTGCTTGATGCCTCGACTTTGACGAAGATCAGTTTAAGTTCGGCCGCATCGCGTCCCAGCTGATTGAGCAATACGGTCTTGCCCACCCCGCGGAGTCCCGAAAGGATCCAGGGGCGTTCCCCTTCGCCTGCCTCACGTGCTTGGTAGAGCCGCGTGCGGAATTCGCTGAGCAGGTCGGAACGGCCGGCCAGAACCGGTGGCACTCGGCCCGCGCCGGGCTTGAAGGGGTTCGTCGCAAGGTCCATAACTAAAAGAATATAACCGACAGTAAACGAATCGTTTACTCGGTTATATAAGTCTTTATCAAATTCACGAAGGACAGCCAACGTTGTTGCATTAGACGTGCCCCGGATTCTATTGATCGAAGCAACACCGACTTTCAGGTGGTCAGTGATGTTTTATCAATCTTCGTCAGCAGCAGGGGTACGGTTTCTCGCCTCCATTCACGAGGGGCGCGGTCTCAAACGGTCTGCCCAGGATGTCGGCGTGCACAAAGAAGTCGGGTACCGCTGGTTGCGGGAAAAATACCT
>NZ_JPRS01000472.1 GCF_000738085.1 Cryobacterium sp. MLB-32 | reverse complement strand
GTCGGCGGCGTCAGGCTGACGATGTCCGGATAGACAAATGGCCCGGCGTGCAATCTTGAAGGATCACGCCGGGCCGTTCTAACGCGTAAGGCCGCGCTGATGCTCACGGTAAGTCATGATCCTGCTGTTGTCGAGTCGAACCTGCTGGTCGGGCGCGTGGCGTGCCCTGATTGTGGTGGCCGGTTGCGCCCGTGGGGCTGGGCCAGGCCCCGCGTGATTCGGGACGGCCTCGACACGAAGTGGGTGGGCCGCAGCCTTCGCCCGCGCCGGTCGCGGTGCGCAGGCTGCCAAACCACGCATGTGCTGCTCGAGGTGCGGTTGGCTGCCCGGCGGGCGGACACGGCAGAGGTGATCGCGGCGGCGATTGAGGCGAAGACCGTGCTGGGGCGGGGCCACCGGACGATCGCTGCCGGCTGCGGCAGGCCGGTCTCCACGGTCAGGGGTTGGCTGCGCGCCTTCGCCGCGTCGGCCGTGCTGATCGGTGAACGCTTCACTGGGTTGTTGGTGCGTGATGCTCTCGACGCTGTGGTGCTCTGGCCCAAACCTGCTGGCTCTGCGGGCGGGGAGGCGTTGTCGGTGTTGATGGCGTATGCCGAGGGATTGGCTCGCAGGTTTACCGCGACCGTCTCGGTGACGTGGATCCAAGCCGGGATCGCGACGACGAATGGGCGGCTTTTTTGCGCGAGCTGGTGGGCCGGCATGCCCAACACCAACCCGCCCTTACGCCAGGCGCTGGCGGGCGGAAAGGTGGCAGCAGCGCCTGCCATATCTCTGTGATCGGCGTCTTCACCGCTTGAGAGGACCCTGTTATGCCCGCAACACCGCCGACCCTCCCGCCGACAATTCCTCTGGGGGTGCCGCGGGTGTCTCCGGTGAGCCC
>NZ_JPRS01000471.1 GCF_000738085.1 Cryobacterium sp. MLB-32 | reverse complement strand
CTTGTTCCGATATTTGAGAAACAACTTTGCCGTGACGACCATGAGAACTGGGATGACCGCCGGCGGCACAAGAGATACCGCGAGCAGAGTGAAGAGCGCCAGTGATACCGTTGCGGCTTTTCCATGATTCTGGAGCATCATGCGATCCCTCATTCCCATAGTGATTGCAAGCCTGACTACCCCTTGTAGGACTGTGCGCGGTTTCATGCCCAGCTCCTCTGCCCCAATTACGTCGGCGGTCCAGGACTCCACGTGCTGCTGGCGGGCCCCATTCGGAATGAGGAACCCTGCCAATTTGACGATGCTCCGTGACGGTACCCGCAGGGCGCTCAAGTTCCCGCCCCAGCCGGTGCCCAAGACTTCACGACAGGTGAAGGAGTCAGCCGGGAGGGAATCAGCTGGGACGGCGCCTGGGACGTTCTTCTTGCGCTCTCAGCGAGTGTGTTCAGGGCTGCCGCCCGCCCATCAGGAGTGAACTTGTAAAAGCGACGCCGTGGCCCCGAGCGCGAATCGTCAGCTTCCCATTCGGACTCGATCCACCCTCGAGTTTCAAGCCGGTCCAGTATGGGATAGATGCTGCCGGGGGGGCGGCCCGATTCCTTTACGACGCGAAGTCCCCATATGGCCCCTTCCCCATTCACCAGCACGGATAGGACGTCGACCGTCGCGGCCGTCACTCGACTCAAAGGCTTCATGTCACTAGTCTAGCTATATCGAGATAGGCTTCAACGAAGATCTTTAGGAACGGGTGGCAATGGCAAAGCTCAGTACGATCAACGAGTCACTCGGCGCATCGGCATCAAGTCCGCTCAAGAGAATATGC
>NZ_JPRS01000470.1 GCF_000738085.1 Cryobacterium sp. MLB-32 | reverse complement strand
CTGATCGCTGTTACCAACTCCGAGGTGATCTCTCAACAGTTCTTGTAGACGGGGTGGGCCTGCCGCAATGGCAGTACAAAGTGACCGATGGTGCTCGTCTCTGGTACGCCGTTGACGAGCCCAACGCGAAGGCGAAGAAGCCAGGACGCGTGATCATCACGAAAGCTGCGACGGGCCACCCCAACGAGACGGATTCCAAGAAGAACTTCCGTTAGCCGGGCCGCGAAGGTCACCACTGCCGGCACGGCGAACGACCAGGCACCAGCCAGTCGCGGCTCCCGCCGAGACTGGCGAGCAGTTGGGGGAGCAGGCTGGCGGTCTACCTCTGTTTGAGCTTGTCCTCGGAATGTCGGTGGTTTCCGTCAAGGTAGACCTCTCGGGAACTAACCGTAGAACGGGGAAGGCGCCACCATGGACCACGCGCCACAACGGGAGCCGTCACGGAGGCCGGCTCCTGGTCGAGCCGCTGCCCGGCGCTGTAAGGGCCCATCGTTTTTACCTGTCTGGCTGGTCATTGTAGCTCCCTTGCGTGCCTGCGTGCCTGCGTGCCTGCGTTCCGGGCTTTCGCGGCATATCCTCACTGCGCTGCGGTATTCCACGACCCGGAACTGCGGCACTCCCGGTCGCTTTCTATTTCTCTTGCCAGCCGGGCAAAAAAATTGTTGGTGGAGAGGAAGCAGAACCATGAGTGAACTGGTGACGGTGTATAGCAAGCCAGCGTGTGTTCAATGCACGATGACCTACCGAGCCCTCGACAA
>NZ_JPRS01000469.1 GCF_000738085.1 Cryobacterium sp. MLB-32 | reverse complement strand
TCCGCTTGCTTGATGCGGTGAAAGAGCACGACCGGGCGATCTGTGCGGCGCAGGCCGCGCGGGCGGCCGCGGTCGATGAGATCATGCGTTGGACCCGGGCGACGGCCGAGACCGGCCGACCCACCACGGCCGCTCGTGGAAGGAAAGGGTACGTGGAGTGGTCGTCAATGACGGCCGCTCACGAGGGCCTCGTCGCTGAACTCGCGTGCCTGCTGACCCTGACGGAGAATTGCGCCCGTAACCTCATGTGCCACAGCGAACTTCTCCAGCACAAGCTCCCCGCCACCCGAGCAGCCCTGACGCGTGGGGACATCAGTTACCGCCACGTCGAGGTCATCATGGATAACGTGTTGGCCCTCCCCGACGAAGCCTGGCTTGACTTCGAACGAGAGGCCCTCAGCGACAGTGAGACCCTCACGGTGCCGCAGTTCACGAAGAAGGCCATCCGCATTCGGGAGCTGACCCACCCGGAGTCGATCACCGTGCGGCACAAACGTGCCCTGGCTGATCGGTGTTTCTTTGTCGGGCCGGGCCGTGACGGTATGGCGTATCTGGAGATGACTCTGAGCAATGAGGATGCCAGTGCGATCAGGGACCGGGTTGAAGTGATGGCGAAAAACCTCCAGTCGACTGACGAACCCCGCACGCTCCCGCAACTGCGCACCGACATCGCCGTCGACCTGCTTTTGGGCGGCGTCACCGCGACGGGGCTCGGCGCGGGGATTCGCGGCAACGTGTACGTCACCGTGCCGGTCCTGGCCCTGATGGGTAAGAGTGAAGAGCCCGGCACGCTGGAGGGGTTCGGGCCGATCGACCCGGAAACCGCCCGCCGCATCGCCGGCACCGCGAGCAGCTTCACCCGCATCCTCATCCACCCGGAGACGGGGGCGGTGCTGTCTTTCGGACGCACGAAGTACAAGGTGCCGACAGAACTGCGGCGTTGGCTGCAGCTGCGTGACGGATCGTGCCGCGCGGCCGGGTGTAACCGGCGGGCGCAGGACTGCGACATTGACCACACCATCCCCTGGGAATCCGGCGGTGAAACGGTGTTCTCGAACCTCGCGAACCTCTGCAAACGCAGCCACCGGGTCAAGCACGAAACCGGTGGGCAGTTGAACAAGGCAAGGACGGCACCCTGAACTGGACGAGCCCGGCCGGCAAGCACTACGCCACCCACCCCGCCACCCGAATCAGACCCACCATCCCCACGACCGAACCAGCATCGAAACCCACAACCTGGCGCGACGTCTGGAGCATCCCGAACACCGGCCTCAACACAGCACCGTTCTAACGAGCGCGACGAGCGCGACGAGCGCGACGAGCGCGACGAACGATCAACCTCGTCGCCGACCACCACGGACGGCCAGACATGCCGAGGAACGTGAGAGGAGACTGCGCACCGCGGGAGTCGTTCTCCAGCAATTGCCCCCGCCAGACTAGATCTCCAGCTCTGAGAAATCGGCCTCCTGGCGGTTCTTCTGACCTGCACGGTTCTTCTGACCTGCGCGGCTCCGCCGCTCGGTTCTGCGATGTGCCCCAACCGGCGTCACTCAAACCCCTCGCGCCCGTCGCCCGTCGCCCGTCGGCCGTCAGCTCAACTCAGTGACGAACCCGATCGTGTGACCGTCGTAGCGCGCGGCAGTGGGTGAACCCACGACCGGCGGCGGCGTGGCCGCTCCGCAGCCCATCCCGTCGCGAAAGGGTTTCCTGAATCGGGTCGAATGACGGGCTCTCAGCTCCCGATCTGAACGAACGCACGTAATGAAGTTGGGCTGAAGTCATGTCCTTCGATGAAGCCCAAGGATTCGTAGAATGCGCGCTGGCCCGGTTCGTCATCGGTTAGTAGTACCTTCTGTCGAACGTGGACGTAGCGTTCCAGGACCTTTTCGACCAAGGCCCTGCCGAGGCCGGCTCGTTGTTGGCTGGGGCTCACGAGGATGTCTTGTAGGTAACAAATGGTGGCGTCGTCGGAAATGACCCGGGCCAAGCCCGCCAGTTCTCCGGCCGAGTCCCTCGCCGTCACGACGTACGACGACTGTTCAACCGCACGGACAAGGGTATCGGGGTCGCTCGCGTATGCTGACCACCCGACGCTTGAATAGAGGCCAATGAGGTCAGTTCGCGCTAAGTGCTTGGACTCAGAAAAGGTAAAGGTCGGCATGGGGACATGCTTTCACACGTCCGCGTGGGCCATGGTTAGAGGCTCGGCTTGCAGAGCTGCGTGGCCGTGCGGGAGCCGTCGTGGGTCAGATTCGGCTCAGAAGTTCCGTCCGTTTCGTCTCAAATTCTGCTTGCGAAA
>NZ_JPRS01000468.1 GCF_000738085.1 Cryobacterium sp. MLB-32 | reverse complement strand
GCTGCTCGAAGAACAAGGAATCGCGGGCAGCGTCATTGCCTCGGACGTATCGACAGAGGCCGTGAGACGAACATCCGAGGCACGGTATTCAACCCGGGAAATTGCGGGATTGTCGACCGAGCGGATGTCGCGCCATCTGATTCAGGTGGGCGACGAGTGGGAAATCAGTCAACGACTGCGGAACCGAGTCGTTGGGCTGCATCATAATCTGCTCGACCCACTTCCACCCCAGGTCAGCGGCAGCCAGGTTGTCCTGTGCTGCAATGTGCTCATCTACTTATCTGTGGATCACGCGAAAGGCTTCCTGAGGTCCGTCGCACGTGCCCTCCCCGAGGTGTGGCTGCTGCTCGGGGCGTCCGAGACCATGTTGGTGATCGGTGACGGCTTCACGACCGTACGGATGGGGGACAGCTACGTGTCGCGCCCCTCGTCGGGTGTCGGCGAACCAAGAGTCGTCACCCCGCCGCCGTCTCGAGCGGCCAGCCACGGCGCACGACGCGCCGGCGCGCCCCC
>NZ_JPRS01000467.1 GCF_000738085.1 Cryobacterium sp. MLB-32 | reverse complement strand
AGCTTGCCCTCGCACGTGGGACACACCGTGAGCGAGTGGTCTGTGAAGGCCTGCTGAATGTCGAACGCGGTGTCACACTCGGTGCAACGGTAGGAATAGGTAGGCACGAAATCTCCAGCTGGTAAGGCGCGGCAGGCTTTTGTCTACCGGGTGAATCAGATGCAACGTTGAGGGCGATGCGGCGGTCAGAACGCGATGATCTGCGTCGGGGTGACGATTCCGTTGACGGGCTGGTCGTGCACCTCGCGCGGCACCTCGTGCAGGTACTCGTTGTCGAAAACGACGGCGTACACCGGGGGACACTTTTCCATCGAACCCAGAGTCTTATCGAAATAGCCGCGGCCCCAACCCATGCGCAGGCCCGCGGCATCCACTGCGGCGGCCGGCACGATGATGAGGTCGACGTCATTGATGGCGATCGGGCCCAGAAGCTCGCCCACCGCCTCGGGGACACCGGAGAGTCCCTCCATCTCGTCATCGTTGTTTCCCACGGTCCAATCGAGGAGTCCGTCCTCCCGTGAAATGGGGAAGAGCACGCGTATACCCTGCTCGGCCGCCCAATTGACGAAGGGACGGGTGTTGGGCTCGTCGTTCGATGAGAGGTAGCAGGAGATCGATTGGGCGGCAATGCCGGTGACGAGCCGCTGAAGGTTCGCGGTAAAACCGGCTGAGGTGTCTTCGCGCTCGAGGGAGGTGAGATTGCGACGGCGTTCCCGTAACTCGGCCCGGAGCGCTCTCTTCTGGTGAGCGATATCTGAGTCCATACAAGACATTCTAGATGCCGCTAACGTAGGGGCCATGGGAACC
>NZ_JPRS01000466.1 GCF_000738085.1 Cryobacterium sp. MLB-32 | reverse complement strand
GTTCCACGATGTAGATCCGTCCACGGCCTTCCCCTGCGGCCAGTTCAGCCCCCCACGTTGCGGCATCCAAGGTTGCCGTCGCGTAGACGTGGTTCGCTGTCCTTCCTTCTTCAAAGTTCGAGCCGCGTCCGGGCAACAACAGGTCCCCCACTGCCAGGTTCGCTTTCGTCCCATGAAACAAGGCCCCCGACTCGTGGACTTCGAATGGTTTGGGCTCTTTCGTCATACACACCCCCTACAAATTCGATTCGAAATCTAAGCCCGGCCGACCCCTTGCCGCAACAATGCTCCATGTTATGACAAAAACGCCCGAAAGCCGGACCCCCTACGGACACTCCCGCGCGACGACTGCGCTCCGCATCGCGATCGGGCGGTCGGTGCCCGCAGGACCCGCCCGGTGAGGATTCGCGCGCAGGTGCCTCTAACGCGACAAGGTTCAGGCCGTTCCTGCCGTCTCGTATCCAATGGGTTACGAGGCGTCTCATTAGAGTTGAGGCGGGGAGGCTGAGCGCCAGATTCTTGCGCGTCTTGGCAAATCCTTGCGTGCGCTATACATGAACAGGGCTGTTGGATGCCCTCGGGAGGATGCAAGTCGGCTGTGCTGTGCCGGGCTCGCAATCCCGTCGAGTCACGATGCGTAGAAACTACAAACCCAACCGGTCAGTCAAATCGATAGCAGTCCCAAGGAATGGAAGTCTCTGTGGTTAGTAACACACCCGAATCTCTCCTGCTCGCAGAAGAGATTGTTCGCGGAATC
>NZ_JPRS01000465.1 GCF_000738085.1 Cryobacterium sp. MLB-32 | reverse complement strand
GGGGGCTCAGGCTGCACCAGCAGAAAGAGAAATCCCGGATGAGATCAGGTCAAAGAACACCGCCGTGTCGATGACCACTGCCCGTTACTTCGCGGGCGGATTCCATCCCTGCTCGCGCGCTGATCGATAGGGTGTGTCCAGGGGGAAATGACATGAGCAGATTCTTTGGCACACCGGTGGGGGTCAAGGTTGGCCAGTTCTTCATCGACCGCCGTGAACTTCACCAAGCTTTCGTCCATCGTCCGACGCAAGCCGGCATTAGCGGCACCAAGTTGGAAGGTTCCGACTCGATCGTCATTTCAGGAGGCTACGTCGACGACGAAGACCATGGCGACTACATCATCTATTCCGGCCACGGCGGCAAGGATCCCAACAGCCCGCGTCAAATCATGGATCAGTCCCGGGAGTCTCCGGGCAATGCTGGTCTCATCACGAGCCACGCTGCAGCCCTGCCCGTTCGAGTGGTTCGAGGAAAACACAAAGGTTCTCCGTTCGCGCCCCCCGTCGGTTACATCTACTCGGGGCTGTACTTGGTCACCCAATGGTGGATGGAGCTGGGGCGCGACGGTTTTCAGATCATTCG
>NZ_JPRS01000464.1 GCF_000738085.1 Cryobacterium sp. MLB-32 | reverse complement strand
CATGTTATCGGTGAATTCATGCTGCTCGCATGCGCGGGATGGATCGGGGCGATGACGATTGGTTGCCTGCAGCTGGTCATCGGGTTGCTCGTGAAGAGTTTCGCGAGCACCGTGGCCATCGGGTTCGTCGGCACCGTTGCCGGATTCGTATTGACGCTCGCAGCCCCCGTATTGCAATCGCTCTACCCCTACACCCAGATCGGCGTCGGAATGCATGTGCGAACCCTCACCGGGCCGTCGCCGGAAGAGTTCATTCCGTTCCTGATAGCGAACACAGTGCTGACAGGCCTGGTTCTATTCGCGGGCTGGGCATACTTGAAACGACGGGAATACTGAAATGACAATCACGCACAGCACAGCACCAGACGGTGGCACAGGACCCCAGACGGCACCCGCCAGGGCTACGGTTCCCACCCGTTTTTTGGCTCGTCATCCTCGCATCGTCGACTTCGCGGTCGCTTTGGGCTACCTCGCCCTCCTGCTCCCGGGCCTCGTGCACACGGCGTATTTCGGGTCGCTGCCGTTGTGGCAGGTTGTGCTGTCCATCGGCGCGACGATAGCGATCGGGGTGGCACTGCTCTTCCGTCGGCAGCACCCGGTCTTGGTGCTCGTGATAGTTGGAATTCTCGCGCTGGCGAAAACGACTGCAGGGGGCCTGCTCGATGCCGGTGCGATCCCGGTCGCGCTCTACGCGGCTACGGCGTATGTCACGGCACGAACGGCGTGGCTCACGTTCGGAGCTACTTTGGTCGCAACGACCACTGTTCTTGGCATCGCGAGCCTCAGCGCAGGAAGCATTGAGGTCGCTGCCACGACGCTGATCATCAGTCTCAGCTTGCAAGTAATTGCTGGCCTTGTCGGTGTTCTGATCGGACTGCGCCGCCGATACCAGGACGCACTGGTCGCGCGTGCGCTGGATGCGCGACGAGAACGAGAACAGCGCGTCGAGCTTGGGCGGATCACCGAAAGGTCCACGCTTTCCCGAGAGATGCACGACGTCGTCGGGCACACTCTCACCGCGATCATCAACCTGTCCGACGGTGCGGAAATATCGTTCGACTCCGATCCCGACCTTGCCAGGCTGGGGATACGTCGCATCAACGAGATCGCTCGCACCGCACTCGGAGAAACCCGCACAGTTGTGGGTGCCCTTCGGAGTATTGATGGCGCAGCACCACGAACACCGCAACCGGATGCTTCGCGCATACCTGAGCTCCTCGCTACGGCGGAAGCCGTCGGGTACAACACCACGCTGACGACCGATGGCGAGGGCGTCGGCGACCGAAGCATCCAGCTAAGCCTTTATCGAATCGTTCAGGAAGCGATTACCAACACAATGCGTCACAGCAAGAACGCAACCGGCATCGACGTGACCATCAGCTATGCCGTTGCCAGCATCACCGTACAAATTCACGACAACGGGGAACAACTACCAGGTGCAATTGGACAGAACAGCGATACACATTCCCGCGGGCAGGGCCTCACGGGGATTCACGAACGGGCCGCTCTCTCCGGCGGAACGGCCACGGCGGGCCCCGCGCCCGGTGGCGGATGGCACGTCACCGCAATCCTGCATACTCAGACGGCACAACCATCATGAACATTCGCGTTCTCCTCGTTGACGATCACGAGCTCACTCGCATGGGCTTCACCATGATGCTGAACCCCCAACCGGAAATCAGCATCGTCGCAGAAGCTGTCAACGGCACCGAAGCTATCGAAATGACGGCACAACACCATCCTGATGTGATCCTCATGGACATTCGGATGCCCGGACTCGACGGCATCGAGGCGACCCGAGCAATCACCGCAGCC
>NZ_JPRS01000463.1 GCF_000738085.1 Cryobacterium sp. MLB-32 | reverse complement strand
ACGTCATCGGGCGCACGTCCGGTCCGCGTATCTTCGACCGACGCGAATCCGGCCTTTTCAGCCGAAAGAGCGTAATCCGAACCCACGGCTTCTTTGACCGCTTCGGACCCGCGGCCGTCACGATCGCACGCCTCGTACCCGTGGTGCGCACCTTCGCGCCCGTTGCCGCAGGAGTGGGCAAGATGCCGCGCCGAACGTTCACGTTCTTCAACCTGCTCGGTGCGGTCGGGTGGTCAACTCTCGTCGTTCTGCTCGGCTACGGACTGGCCCACATTCCCGGCGTCGCCGAATTCGCCGCACGCTACATCGATCTTGTTTTGATCGGAATCGTCGTCCTCTCCGTCGTGCCCCTCCTGATCAGAACGGTCCTCGCCCGTCGCGAGAATGCTCGCGTCTAGCGATCGAGCAGGGGCGACCGTGGTGGCCTTGACCATTCTCATCGTGGTCTCATCGTTCGCTACATAGTGTCGGGGATATGACAACATCGGCAATCTCAACGACGGCCCTGTCCCGAACCTTCGGCACCCAGCACGCGCTCGCGGATCTGACCCTCGACGTTCCGCGCGGCGAAATATTCGGCTTGCTCGGCCACAACGGCGCAGGCAAAACCACCACCGTCAATCTCCTCACGACCCTGCTCGAGCCCACCACGGGTGACGCCGTCATCCACGGTCACAGTGTCACAAAGGATGCCGCGGGGGTGCGTGAGTCCATCGGATACCTCCCCGAGAACGTGCAGTTCTACGACAACCTGACACTCCTGGAAAATCTTCGGTTTTTTGCACGCCTGTCCGGCTTACGCCGTCCGGACGCTCGAATCCACGATGTGCTGGGCTTTCTCGATTTCACCGACCACGACAACCAAC
>NZ_JPRS01000462.1 GCF_000738085.1 Cryobacterium sp. MLB-32 | reverse complement strand
CCCAAGAGGCTATTCGCCCTTGTTCTTGTTGATGATCTCGTCGGCAACTGCCTTCGGGACCTCCGCGTAGCTCTCGAACGTCATCGAGTACACGGCACGGCCTGAGGTCTTCGACCGCAGGTCACCGATGTATCCGAACATTTCCGAGAGGGGCACGTGGGCGCGAATTACCTTCACGCCCTGCGCGTCCTCCATGGTCTGGATCTGCCCACGACGCGAGTTGAGGTCTCCGATTACGTCACCCATGTATTCCTCAGGGGTACGAACTTCGACGCTCATCAGCGGCTCGAGCAGCACGGGGTTTGCCTTGCGAACAGCTTCCTTGAAGCCCATCGAGCCGGCAATCTTGAACGCCATCTCCGAGGAGTCGACGTCGTGTGCGGCACCGTCGAGCAGGCTTGCCCGAACGCCCACCATGGGGTAACCGGCCAGGATACCTACGTGCAGGGCGTCCTGGATTCCAGCATCCACGGAGGGGATGTATTCACGCGGGATACGACCACCGGTGACCTTGTTCACGAACTCGTACGACTTGTCGGCAGTGATTTCCATCGGCTCGATCGCGATCTGAATCTTCGCGAACTGGCCGGATCCACCGGTCTGCTTCTTGTGCGTGTAGTCGTGACGCTCGACGGCCTTGCGGATCGTCTCGCGGTACGCGACCTGGGGCTTGCCGACGTTCGCCTCGACGTTGAATTCACGCTTCATGCGGTCGACGAGGATGTCCAGGTGAAGTTCACCCATTCCCTTGATGACCGTCTGGCCAGTTTCCTGGTTCTGCTCGGTCCGGAACGTGGGGTCTTCTTCGGCGAGCTTCTGAATGGCAAGGCCCAGCTTTTCCTGGTCCTGCTTCGTCTTCGGCTCGATCGCGACCTCGATAACCGGGTCAGGGAACGTCATGGACTCGAGTACGACCTGGTTGTTCGGGTCGCACAGGGTGTCGCCCGTGGTGGTGTCCTTGAGGCCGATGACCGCGTAGATGTG
>NZ_JPRS01000461.1 GCF_000738085.1 Cryobacterium sp. MLB-32 | reverse complement strand
GACGAGATAGCCCACGAACGTGTTGGTTGCTCCGACAGCGAGAAACCGAATTCGCTGGTCTCGGACCAGTCTGCCAAGTCGTGTGCGCATGTGTCCTGGGAAAATTGGGGAAAAACGGTGTACGCACGTGAACGTCCCTGTGTTTCTGTTGTCGCTGCAGATGGCACACATGCGGTTTGTTCAGCCTACAGAGCGTGCCGACGCTGGAACAGATGACGTCTCGTACGCTTCTGCCGTCGGCGGTGTGAGTCCGCCCGGGCACGCGACCTTCCGACCGAAAAGCGGGACTTCGGTCTGGAGAGCATTAGGGTTTACTGGGTCGCACATTCGGACGACGTCTTAACACAGATGAGTTTTGGGAGAATGCCTGTGGGAATGTTGAGGTTCCTCCTTGCATTGGCCGTTGTCGCGGCGCACGCGGGAACGCTGTGGCCATCGACCTTTGCGGGCGTGGGCGGCATCGTGGCGGTGGAAGCCTTTTTCATCATCTCCGGTTTTTACATGGGGCTGGTCTTGAATGGCACTTACCGTAATCGCAAGGGAGCCTTTTACGCCAATCGTGCGCTGAGGATCTTTCCGGAGTTCTGGATCGTTGTCATTGTCACCCTCGTGCTACGTGTTGTCGTTCTGCACGAGAACTTCTTCGCGCAGATTAATGCAGTTCCGTTCCCCGGCAATGTCTTGCTCTACCTGTCAAATTCCACAATTTTTGGCAGTGACACG
>NZ_JPRS01000460.1 GCF_000738085.1 Cryobacterium sp. MLB-32 | reverse complement strand
ACTCGGTCAGAATGTCGCGCTTGTACTTGGCGGTATAGGTTCGCCGCCGAGCACGCTCGGGAACCTGGGGATCGGGAACATCTTCCATCCCTACAGCCTGCCCGGTCAAGCCGGGTCCTGTCATCACTGCGTTCGTCAAGGGGAACTCCTTCCCCGCCCTCTACGACACTATTCGGGACGATCCCGGTGCCTTATCCAAGGTTGACAGAGAGGGTGGCGGTACCGCCATTTCGCAAGTGGAACCGGCGACGGGCGGGGGCTGAGCTGCAGGCCGGACGAGATGAAACGTGCGGCCTTGAACGAGTGGCTCAGCCCACGGCGGTGTGGTGCCGGAATCTGACGGTGCCGAAGATCGCCAACACGATGCCCGCGCTGAACGCAATCCCGCCCAAAGTCAGGAGCGCCTTCTCGGCTGCGAACATCTGGCTCAGTCGGAGATAGAGGTCGTTGTCGATGCTGCCGATGAGTGAGTCGACTTGTGAGTAGCGAATGAAGTATGAAGAGAGAGCGGTGAAAACGAATCCGATGCCAAGTAGGACGAGTGCGCTCCCGACCGCATAGACCCGCCGTACCGAAGCGTTCTTCATTCCCTGACCGTCTCGGTGAGCGTGGCGGCACTGAGATAAACGTGGGTCGTGGTGCTTGTCTGCTCCATGGCGCTGAGGTTAGCAAGAGGTCTGCGATTCGGCTGGGGCATCGTCCCTGGCAGAAGAACGTGTCGCGGGACACAGGACCGCGTCCGAAAGCGCCGGCAGGACTTTCAGAATGACCGCCTAGGTGCGTGGCGCTGCGCGGTGGGTGCGCATAATCGCGAACCATGCGCTTGGGCTGCCGCAGTATCACGCACGATCGCGACCGTGCCCGCAAGACGGACCTCCAGCGCGACAGATTTAGGCCAAATCACCAGTCGGCCGATCACAGCGATGCCGTGTCACAGGGGAACCCGCTACGGGACGCCGGTGACTTGATAACTGAACACGCTTTGT
>NZ_JPRS01000459.1 GCF_000738085.1 Cryobacterium sp. MLB-32 | reverse complement strand
TCCAGGTAATGCGGCTCGCCGAAGGACGTCTCGACGGTGAGGAGCTCGGTGACCTTTTTGAGCGGTTTCGCAGTCAAAGCTTCTGAAAGGCCTTCCTTCGCTCCCTTCCTCACAACTACCACTCGGCCGGCAGCGGCACTGAGCGACGTGCTCGCGAGGAACCCGAGCGCGTCACGCATAGACAGGTTCGTGTCGGGACCAATAACGAACCGCTCGGGACCCCTCCATTTCGGATCCAGAATCACGATCGTCCGCGATTCGTCGGCGGCCAACCAGTTACGCACAACCGTATTGACGTGTTCGTCACCGAACGAGTAGCCAACAACCACAAGGTTTGACGCGCGGTAGAGGGCCTCCTCGAATGCGCGCATGAGTGGGAGAGTCGGCCCATCGGTCTCCAGTTTCTCCCGATCCCCGATCACGATCAACGGAGTGTCCGCCGTTCCCCAGCGCGCCACCGGGCTCGGTTTCTCATCTGCGCGATAAACATGCCGCACCAAAGGGTGCCCTCCGAGGCGATTCTGCGAGGTGCTCGAAACACGAACCCAATCAATCGAACCGTGCGGCTTAATGAGGTTGATCTGCCCGTCGGTGGGCGTGAATACAAGTGGCTGACCGGGAATCCAGCGGCTTAAGCCGGCGTCGACAGGAGTCGAGCCGATCGTCGCCGCGAGCTCGACAGTGCGGTCGTAGTTGAGGGTTGTGATGTCGAGGCCGCCGGACTGAGTTCGTGCAAGTTCAACCAGGGGCAGGAGGTAGTCCACGCTGTCAGGTTTCTCGAGGAGCGTGCATATGCGGCGAAGCAGCTGGTCTTCTAACGTCCGGAAGATTGAGCCATCGCCGGGAGACACAACTGCCTTTGCGATCGTTGCGATGTCGTTTGCGAGCCCGGATATTTTGAACGAGAGGTCGCGCTCAAACCCAACGTGTTCCTTCAAGTCCGCGTCCGTGAGGGGAAGCGGGTGATCGTCGACTTCCTCGACGGATGCCCGCCACGCAGCTACAAACGGCGCTGACTCGTGTGTGCGTCTATCCCTCAGGAGGCGCACGGCTGAAACGAGCCGTTCGACGTTGACTGCCGAGAGCGGGCTTGAGCCTTGCTCGGTCGCGTGTGCGACCATCGCACCGTAAACGATGTGCAGAGCCCGTACCACCGGCAACTGCTCACGTCGCCTGTAATGATCGGATGCCGCGAGATCCTCGTCAAATGACTCGACAAGCCGTTGCGCGAGGCTTTCAGTTAGTGGCAGACCGGCGTCCCAGGATGCACCAGCACCAAGTAGTACAGCGGTTCTCGGTCGGTGAAATCTCGGTGGTTCAGAGGTATTTCTCACGTCATCAGTCTGGCGCATACGCGCCCCAGAGGCCGTCAGAGAGTCCAGCTGCGCCGATACGGACTGCCGACTCGACGTTCCACAAGTAATCAACACGGCATACGTGGTGAGAGACCGTCCGGCACCGCCCGCGAACCGGACCCTCAGCGGGATGCGGTTGGTATCAGGCTGCTATCGTTGCGCGGATTCTGGACGTACAGTAGCGGCATGAGGAAGACTCCGGTTCAGGGCTCCGAGAATACGCGATCTAGCGCGGAGAGATTGGTCGCGGCGGATGATGCGCGCCGCCGTAGCACGGTCCTCGCCCGGGCGGCCTGGTCGTTGGCATCGTCCTCATTGCAGGTTCGACGATGCT
>NZ_JPRS01000458.1 GCF_000738085.1 Cryobacterium sp. MLB-32 | reverse complement strand
CTTCGTGAACCATCGCTTTGAGAGAATCGTTTTTGCATCTGGGTGAACACTGCGAGACCCAATACGAGGTTTTTCTAGACGAGGCGGGCATGGTGTCCATGAATGTCGACCTCTTACACTACGCAGATGATCGGCCCGCTACGGTTCTTGACGCAAAATACAAAGCTGTGGCTGGTTCACCCAACGCGGACCTTTATCAAATGCTCGCCTACTGCACTGCCCTCAACCTCAAGCACGCCGTGTTGGTCTACGCCGGCAAGATCCCGCCATTGATTCGTCGGGTTGTCTTCACCGACATTGACGTCACTGTGCACGCACTCGATCTCTCGCAATCGCCGGCTGAGATGCTTAGCGCTCTCAAGCGCCTGGCAGAATCCGTGCGTGATGAGGCGCTTCAGGAACGCTTGGCACGCAGGGCCGGCGCAAGGGAATCTTTCGCGTGAAAGCGGCGGGCCTCACCCAACCCTGACACGTAGGGCCCTCCGGCGCCCATCAAGTTCTTCTCTTATGCGTCGCCCCGGTGGGGCGAGGCCGTAACTGGAATGATGGCTCCCTTGGCAGCGCATTTGGCAATAGGTTAAGACCATGCTTTCACCTGGGGATACTCGAAAAATCAACGAAGACGGCACTCCGACTGTGAGCATTCAGCACGGAATAACGAGGTTCATTTATGCAGAGATGAAGTCCCGAACTTCCCTGGACTTCCTTGGTGAAAAAGAAACGCCGAGCGTTATCAGAATTGTTCCTCTTCTGCGTATATTCACGA
>NZ_JPRS01000457.1 GCF_000738085.1 Cryobacterium sp. MLB-32 | reverse complement strand
CTTTCGCAAAAGGTCAGTGAAAGTCGCGTTCCTCATACCCACACACTACATCAGATAAACATCTGATGTGGGAGTCGGTGATTCTTTTACCGACCTCTGTGACGGCGCGCCCTGCGATAGCGGGCGGCACTTCAGTATTTACGCGTTTACTTAGTTACTGAGCTGCGCGCGAACAGCTTTGCCGATGGTCTCCTGCAGCGCGGGGTTGGTGTTGAGCTCGGCGATGAGGGCGCGAATCACTTCGACGTGTGGCACTTTCGCCCGGCCGAGATCCTCCGCGAGCCCTGCGCTGTAAGCCAGGAGTCCGCGGTAACTCTGCGGGGCGAGGTCGGTCGTCACCCGCACGGGCTTAGCACGCGGCGCCGACCTGTGCACTGGCTTGACCGCCTGCGATTCCCCCACCAACTCCCCCACTGGCTCCGCAGCTGCGTCGGCTGGACGGTTTGCTGGCTGACGCCCAGAGAGTCGGGCGGCGCGGGCCGCCAGTTCTGTCTTGCTGGTCATTTGGCTTCTCCCAACATGTCGATTTCGCGGGCGGCGTCGGCGTACTTGCCCAAGTCCGTCACTGGCGCTGCGAACGCCTGGGCGATCGATTCTCGTCGCGGAATGGTCGTGGTTAGGACAATGTGACCGCTGTCAGTGATCAGGTCTCGAAACATGGGCGTGGAGTTTGCGTTGGTGATCGTGCGATTCAGGAGCACGGCCACGTTGGGGAGGTTGTTCCGGAGGGATTCAACCTCGTCGATCGCTGCCCAGACGTCGGGGAGGCGCTCAAATTCCAGCATGGTCGGGGCCATCGTGATGACGATGGTGTCGGCGGCCCGTAGCGCCGAGTAGACGATGCCGGCGTGCTCGTCAAGCGGCGGCGTGTCTATCAACACGACGTCAGTCGTGGGCGACACGATGCCTGCGAGGCGGGTGTGCAGGTTTTTGACGGGCAGGGCGATCGTGGGGATATCCCACTCCCCCTGTTCGCTCCACCGGAGGGACGAGCCCTGGGGGTCGGCGTCGATGACGAGCACGCTCTTGCCTTGTGCGGCGTAGGCGTGCGCGAGATGCGCGGTGCTGGTGGTCTTGGCTGACCCACCCTTAAGGTTCGCGAGCGTGATTACCTTCATGCTCAAAGGATAACGTGAATACGCGTTTCAGTAAACACTGAAATACGTATTTGCTGTTTTGCGTAAATACGTATTTGCGTATTTACGTGCGGGGAGCTGAAAAGATCACCCCTCACCAGGTACCCCCGCGCTTGCGACTTCAAATGAGCAAAACCGAAGGTGCGT
>NZ_JPRS01000456.1 GCF_000738085.1 Cryobacterium sp. MLB-32 | reverse complement strand
GACCTATGCTGCCGATAAGGCGATCGTCGATCTGGCCGCGGCGCAATCAGCGATCACCGAGAACAGCGAGTAAACCCGCGTCACCGTTGACGATTACGCCGTCAGCCTGACGATGAAAGCCCCGCCGGAATCCTCCGGCGGGGCTTTTTCAGACCCCGGCATCGTCACGGGAGTTGACGCCGCCACCGTCAAACAACGCGACGGACAACACCTGCCGCCACGTGATGCCGTCGTCTTGATGAAGGAGCATCGTCACAGACTGGATGTGGCCCTCCTCATCGGTCTTGTTGTCGCTGCTGACTGCTGACAAGCGTGACCATTCATTCAGCCCGTCTAACCGACTATGCATCTCGCCCATGACCAGCGGGTCGGCCAGCGGACCGTCGCGGTCACCGAGGACGGCAAGGCCGGGGCGCACCGATCCGATCGACGCACGCCTCCCGCCCCAGTTTTCGGAGTGCCCACCCCATGCAATGTCGAAAAGTGAAATGGCGCCCCCTGGTGTCAAGAGGAGCATGTTGTTCGGCGGGGACTGCGCCTGGAACCATGCTTGGACGTGACCAAACTGAGCAACGTTCGGACTGGACAGATACGGCACCTCGACCGTCACGCCTTTGTCGTGCGTCAATTGAAATGCAGCCCCGACGTAGGGCGTGTCCGCGACACCGTCGATCAGCAATCCGCTGAGGCTGTCACCAAATTCAAGACGTCGCATTCCCATGAACCGATTGTCTCGCAGGGGGGTGACAGTGGGATCGTCGATATTGAGATGCCCGCTGAACGCGTCCGGATGAAATTTTCCGTAGGGGTGTGCAGTGACCCCGGTGAAATCCGTCCTGTTCACGATCGGGGCTTGCTCGCTTCCCCTGAAGAGTTCCGAGGTCGCTCTTGGGCGGCTGGATATGGCTTCGTCTTTGACGGGGTCCTTCGTCGCGCGCACGTCCCGGGTTTGGGTTCTCTTTGCT
>NZ_JPRS01000455.1 GCF_000738085.1 Cryobacterium sp. MLB-32 | reverse complement strand
AACGAACTCAATGACCACCTAAGGAAACTGACTCACATAGGTTGACATCTTCCGTGCCACGGTGGAAGAAAGTACGTGTCGCTTCCCCGTCAGTGCACGTTATAGGGGGAGTGACCCCTGCTGCGGTTCGCCACTGAAAACGTCGAGGGCGCCCGAGTTGGCCGCCCCATATCAAGAGCACCGGCGATCTTGATGGTTACTGGCCGGCTGAGAAACTTTCCTGCTCGGTCTGGTCTGCTACCGGAGCCAAGTTCTCGGGGGCGGGTTTCACGGGAGTTGGCGGGATCGGCGATGCCCGCTTTACGTCACGCGTCGCGATACCGAGACGCCCGGCGACCTCCGCACGGGAAGCCCCGGCGTCTAGCATCTTCTCGATGACGGCCGCAGCGCTGGCACGTCGCTCGGCGGTGCTTCGGTCGGCTTGCGCACGGATACGCGCGATTTCTTTCTCCGCTGCCGCGTTGATGTCGTCGACCTGGTCAACATTGGTGAAGTAGTCGACAGCCAGGGACTCTAACCGGTCCTCGCGTTCCCGGAACTGCGCTGACTTTTCACGCGCGAGTGTCCGCGCGGTGGTGAGTTTTGCGGACTTTCGGACGTCGGCCATGGCGATCCTTCGGTTTGGGGGACCTCCAGTATGGAGGCACGCCCGAGGGGCGCAGGGCAGCTGGGTGACCCAAGTTCGGGTGACCAGGACTCAGTGTAGAAGCTCTCTCGGTTTCGGCACATCGACTGCACCGTTCGTCGTCGCTGATCGTTCCTCACAGCTCCTTCTCGCTCTTGCAGTCTCCGTACCTAAACCGCACAATCTTTCCGATTGTGGCCAATCTCATTCCTCATTCTTCGTCATTGGATCTGTCACACCTCTGG
>NZ_JPRS01000454.1 GCF_000738085.1 Cryobacterium sp. MLB-32 | reverse complement strand
TGGAGACGCGCTTCGCTCATATTTCAACGCGGGCCGTGCACAGCGGACGCCCGCCCCTCTTGTCTAAGGAGTCGTCCCCATGGATTTCGTTGACAATGTCCTCAAAGTCTTTCCACAATTGCTGGGCGCCGTGCCTGTAGTGATCGTCCTCGCCCTCGGAGCAATGGCTCTCGCTCTGGTTCTCGGACTCATAGTCGCCTTGGCCCGGCTGTCCAATTTTCGCGTGATCCGAGGCATCGCAATCTTCTTCGTGGAGATCATTCGCGGCACACCCCTTCTCGTTCAGCTGGTCTACATCTTCTTCGTGCTGCCCGTCATCGGCATCCAGATCGACCCGATTCCCGCCGGCATCCTGGGCCTGGGCCTGAACTACGCCGCGTACCTGTCGGAGGTCTTCCGGTCGTCGATTCTGTCTGTCGAACACGGCCAAACAGAGGCTGCGTGGTCGCTGGGCTACACCCCCACCAAGACTCTGTGGCGAATTGTCATCCCCCAGTCTTTTGTGGTGTCCCTGGCACCCATCGGCAACTACTTCATCGCCATGGTGAAGGACACGGCACTGACCTCGGTAATCGCCGTGACGGAAATTCTCAAGACGGCCAACATCCTCAACAGCCAGACCTTCCAAACGACGGCAATCTACACGGCGGCCGCGATCCTGTACCTGATCATCAGCTTCCCCCTCTCTCGGATCGTCGATTCGCTCGAACGAAAGGCCCGAACCCGTGGCTGAAAAGATCATCATCAGCGTGCGCGATGTGCACAAGTCTTTTACCTCCGAAACTCACCCCTCACTGTGGGGACGGATGCGGGGCCAACGACACGAAAAGAAGGTCGTCGAA
>NZ_JPRS01000453.1 GCF_000738085.1 Cryobacterium sp. MLB-32 | reverse complement strand
GTCGTCTGTGAAGTGGCTAGCGAGTAGGTGAGGCCTGAGGACGCCACTGCCAAGCAGCCATCTCAGCTCGACATCAACAGGAGCACAAAAGCCCGCTCAGCACCCCACCGTCAACACGGTCGTCTCCGGCAAACTAATCAACGGCGTGCTCTGCACGAACAGCTCCCCATCAAACGGCTCCGCCCCCAGCCACTTGAAGTGCAACACCGTACTCTCACCCGGCGCCAGCTCCACATCGAGCGAGCTCACCGGATACCCCTCGTCCGTGGCCGGGTGATACCCAACCTCTGCACCGTCTCGCGTCATGCCCATGTTGTCCATGTCCGGAGCACCATAAGCGGACACCATCGTCTTGATGTTGCCCGGCGTCACTTTGAACGCACCGCGACCAGTCACATATCCAGGCAAAGAGGTGGCTGCATCCGCCGGCGCCGTATTGGCCAGCGTCACGTCAAGGCCATAGTTCGGACGCCGATCCTGCCTGCACGTCGCCTGCCCCAACGCATACTTCACATCCAGGTACGAGTCCATCTTGGAGCCCGTCCCGTCGTTCAGATAGACCCCGAAGTTCTTCTCAAACTGATCACTCACGGGCAACCCGCCCGCAATCGTCGTGTCCGCCAGAACGGCCTGCTCCTCGTCATGGGCGCTCCACACGAGCACCCGATTCTCCCCGCCCGCCCGCCCGAGCTGCTCAATCAGCTTTACCGGGTCGGCCTCACCGCTAGACACTTTGGAGAACACCGAGCTGGCGGCCTCGGCAAAGAATGCATCTTGGTCGTTCGGATTCGTGTAGCGCGCATACACGTCTGCGAGAAGCAGTTGCACCGCGTTGTCGGCCGTCAGCACGTCGCCGGTGGCGAGAGTGATCGGCCCCGTCGCGTTGAGCAGGTAGCTCAGCGTGACCGGGTCGATCGAGATGACTCCGTCAACCTCCACACCGAACTGCTGTCGCCACATCTCCCGAACGATCTCGCCGGTCAACGGAAACTGCGGGGTGAGTGTGGTGTCCTGCATGAACTGTCCGGTGATGTTGCCGTAGATGCTGCGCGTGTCAGTCGGGAGATCCACAACTGGCGTTGCATACCGAGGAAAATCAGTGCTCGTGGCCTGCTGAGTGAGTTCGAGCTTGCCGTTCTCGGTG
>NZ_JPRS01000452.1 GCF_000738085.1 Cryobacterium sp. MLB-32 | reverse complement strand
GATCGCTCCTTCGTCGCGCCTCGACCAACGAAAAAGACCGACCCACGAGGCCTCGATCGCTCCTTCGTCGCGCCTCGACCAACGAAAAAGACCGACCCACGAGGCCTCGATCGCTCCTTCGTCGCGCCTCGACCAACGAGGAGTCACTCGACCAACGAGGGGTCACTCGACCAACGAGGGGTCACTCGACCAACGAGGGGTCACTTGACCAACGAGGGGTCACTCGGGCAGGTGGGCGAGGGCGTGCGGGCCGAGACGCCGCGCCGGTTCATACAGCGCCACCTCGTGCACGCGGGCCTGCTCTCTCGTGAACCGGCCTCGCACGACCCGAGCCGGGTTACCGGCCACCACGCTGTACGCCGGAACGCTCCGCGACACCACGGCTCCGGCACCCACCACGCAGCCGCGGGCGATCACCACGCCGTGCAGAATGGTGGCGCCGCCGCCGACCCACACGTCATCGTCGATCTGCACCCCGCGGTCGTCGCTCTCACGTTTCATGGTGTCGCCCACGTTCACGATGAATTCGCCCAGCACATCGAACCGATGGTTGCCGCCGCGCACGGTGACGCCCGGCCCGAACACCACGTTGTTGCCGATGCGGATCTCCGCGCGTGTCGCCATCAGCGTGGGACGCACGCCCAGGTTCACGTTGTCCCCCACGAAGATCGACCCGTGGGTGTAGGTGCCGGCCGGGTCGAACACGAAATTGCGCCCCCGGGCGCCGAACCGGTTGGCCTGCGCGTAGCCACTCACCCGCCGCCCGGCGAGTGATGCCGCGCGCCCGACACCGTGCAGCGCACGCGCCGCGAGAGCCACGGCGCGAGACGGATGCCCCGGCTCAATTCGCATCGTCGGCCGCCCCC
>NZ_JPRS01000451.1 GCF_000738085.1 Cryobacterium sp. MLB-32 | reverse complement strand
GCCATTTCCGTGGACGTCCACCCGGAAGATGATTCCAGCACGAACCCGCTGATCATGACTGCGAGTATGACGCCGACAGCGGAAATGACGGTGCGTGCGAAACGGATGCATGTGTGAGTGCCTGTGCCCATCCCTCCAGAGTCCCGCCTGCCATCTCAGGATCTTCTAAGAAAAGAACGATTCGTTTCGGTAGTCGATGACGTTGATCACCTACTACTTGACTCGCTCCTCTGTCAGGCGTAGTTGGGGCGGCCGGTGGGCCGGTAGGTGTGAGCGGAGACGCCGGTCGGGAACGCCCGAGTGTAGACCAGTTCGAGCCCGAAGTCCTTGCCGTGCTGCGGGAACAGCCGTAGCCCCTCGCCCACGATGACCGGGCACACGATGAGGTTGATGTCGTCGACGAGTTCGTTTTCGATCAGCCAGCGCGCCAGCATGCCGCTGCCCACGACCACCAGCTCGCCGCTTGGCTGCGCCTTCAGCTTTCTGACACTCGCCGCGATATCTCCCGAGATTACTGTCGTGTTCTTCCAGGCGGGATTAGTCAGGGTGTTGGACACGACGTACTTGGGTCGAGGATTCATTGCGCCTGAGTACGGGTTTGAGTCGTCGGTCTGACCACCCCAATATCGTGCGAACAGTCCGTAGGTCTTGCGGCCGAGGAGAAACGCGTCCGCGCGCTGCCACGTCGAAGCGATGTACGCGGCCGACTCCTGATCGCCGGTCGGGATTGCCCAGCCGCCGCGCATAAAACCGGGATCGAGCTCGTCATTGTTGCCGCCGTTTGCC
>NZ_JPRS01000450.1 GCF_000738085.1 Cryobacterium sp. MLB-32 | reverse complement strand
TACTGGGACGGGCCCGCGGTCCACTGACATCGAGATGAGCAATTTACTGACATCGAGATGAGCAATTTCCGCTGATTACTGACATCGAGATGAGCATTCTCAAAATCACAAGCGCTGTACCTTACAACGCCCAAAAGCGTTTCGTATTTCGTTACGTATTCTGTATTCTGTTACGTATTTCGTCATGCTAGAGTGACGTTATGAGCGATCAGCTGCAGCAGACAGAGCCACGCACGTGCCGGTTCCCCGGATGCGAACGCCCCGCCGTCAGCGCGGACGCCGGCACCGGCCGGCCCCCCGAGTACTGCGACGACGAGGGACACAACCGCGCCGCTGCCTGGCGCGCGCGCCGCCGCCTCGCCGCCGAGCCCGCCCGGAGCGTCGAGGACGAGAAGCGCCCCGTCGACGCAGCGCGCCAGCGCGCGGGAGAGCTCCGCGGACAGGTCGCCGGGATGGTCGAGCATCTCGGCCAGCAACTGACCGCGCTCGTCGAGGAGCTGCGCACCGTTGCCGACCCCGACGCCGCAGAAGCCCAAATCGAATCCGTCACCACGGAAGCCGCCGAACGCGTCGCCGCCGCGACAGCACGAGCGAGCCGTGCCGAGCAAGCCCAGCGCCGGGCCGAGGCCGAGCGGGTGGAAGCTGACGCCGCCGCTACGGAAGCATCCGAACTCGCCGATCAGCAGCAGATCGCTCTCGCGGCCAGCCAGGAGGAGCTGGGGGAGCGGGCGGTGACTCTCGACCAGGTGACGGCCGAGTTGACCGCCGTTCGGACGGAGGCCGAGGCTCAGAACGTCCAGGCGCAAGCCGAGCTGGCTCAGATGCGCGCGCAGCTCGCCACCGTGCGCACACGGTTGGAGGAGACGGAGCACGAACGCGACGACGCCACGGCGCGGGCCGAAGCGGCGTCCGCTGCGCGCGCCGAAGCCGAAGAGCGAGCTCGAGGCGCGGTCGCCCGCGCCGACGACGAAGCGGCCCGAGCGCAGCGCGCCGAGACGGACCTCGCCAAGATTCGGGACCAGCTCGAGCAGAGTCGAGCAGCCCACGACACGGCGCGGGAAGAAGCCAGCTCGCTGCGCGAGCACCTGGCAACCGCGAACGTCGAACGTGACGCAGCACGTACCGACGCTGAACGTGAACGAACTCACGGCGAGCAGCGCGTCAGTGACCTTCGCACCACGCACGACCAACAGCTAGCCCAGCTCCGGGTCGAGGCGGCAGAACTGCGACAGGAAGCACGCGAACAGCGAAGCCGCGCCGACCAGGCAGAAGCCCGCCCCGCCGCAAAGAAGCCCACACAGTAGGCGGCAGTTCGCACCCGCGCGCGCCGAGTTTCCTCGAGTGAAATACCCGGCGCTGATCGCCCCTTATCCATGGCCATGCTCTCGCATTGACGCGCCGAACTGGATTCGTTGCCTGGAAAGTCGGGGGAGGGCATTGGGCGTGGACTGGTCAGCAGCGGTCGACCGGCTGTAACGTCGCATCATGTGCGGCAGACTTGTGGTCTCAAATACAACCAGCGAACTCTTGAGCGCCTTCGACG
>NZ_JPRS01000449.1 GCF_000738085.1 Cryobacterium sp. MLB-32 | reverse complement strand
CGCGGATGGGTTTGTAAGTCAAGTTGGGCCGGTTCCTCAGTAATCCGCTGGGGAAAATCACTGTATGTGAACGGCCCCGGCCATAGACTGCCCGGGTTCTCAGTTACGTCGCGAGTGCGTCGTTGTTCTGCCATGTACTGAACACAACCCAGGAATATCTCTATGCCTCAGAGCAAGAACAATTACGATCCGAAATACGCTTCCAAAAGCGGCCCGAACCGTGGCGGATCCAACAACCAGGGCAGCAAAAGCCCCTCACACCGTGGCTTCAAGGCCGACGAAGGCGCGCCCAAGAAGCAGCGCTGGAACGCCGACGAGCGCGCATCCCGCGCCGCAGAGCGTCCCGCGAGCGATCGCGGCAGCTACGGCGACCGCCCCTCGTATGGTGCACGCACCGACCGTCCGTCCACCGGATCGCGTCCCGCCTACAACAACGACCGCAACAGCGATCGCCCTGCTCGCAGCAACAGCGACCGTCCGTCGTACAACGACCGTGCCCCTCGTGGTGACCGTCCGGCCTACAACAACGACCGCGCGCCTCGTGGCGACCGTCCTTCCTATAACAACGATCGTCCGTCGTACGGCAATGACCGTCCCCGCACCGAGCGTCCGTCCTACGGCGACCGCGCACCGCGCACCGACCGTCCTTCCTACAACAACGACCGTCCGGCCCGCAGCAACGATCGTCCGTCGTACAACGACCGCGCGCCTCGTGGCGACCGTCCTT
>NZ_JPRS01000448.1 GCF_000738085.1 Cryobacterium sp. MLB-32 | reverse complement strand
GGCGCGACCCACACGACCGACACGTTCACGCTGCTGCAATCGCCAGCCAAGCCAACATCCTGCTGACCAACGATGATGGGTTCGTTGGTTCAGACGAAGAACCCTACGAAGTCTTCAATTGCGATGACTTCTTCATTCTCGTGGACGACTCCGCCAGCTGGCATGTGGAACGCGTAACGGCAAACCAAGTCAACTACTGGAGCAAGAAAACCGGGCCCAGGAAGACCCTTGCAACGGCCTTAACCGACGCGGGGTGTACTGAATTTGCCAAACGTGTAGAGAAACACGTTGAGAAGCTAAGTGGCATGGGCAACCGGAAGACACGCCGCACCGTCGCGCGGCGATAGATGTCGCAGCCGCCAACAAGACGGCGGCATGAAACCCGGAACGGTTCAACCTCGCCGCAGCCGTGCTGTGGGCACGCGGCCGACACCGCTCGCGCACGACAAAAGCCACATCCCATATCAGCCAAAACGTTCAGCCACTTAAGAACTGAAACCACCAATGAAATCCTGCACAGCTCTCCGCGTGTTATTGCATTCTGCGGATACCACCACGACAAGACACCTCAGCCTGACGCTCAATAAACACGGTGAACTCCCCGTCCTTCTTGTCGATCCGCTCGACGACAACGGCACAGTTATTCCAGGAATGTGGCTCAACCACAACGTCGAGAACATCGTGTATCTCCCCACCGGGCCCGCACGGACCGGGCACCTGCGCGACTGGGCAGCGCGGGAAAGGCACCGCGCCACCCGGTTCTTCAGCAGTGTGAAGCAGTTCTTCTCCCGCTAGGAAGCGAGCGTACGTTCAGGCATCCGCCCAGAACGCGGTGTGAACTAACGCTCCCGGTCATTGTCGGGAGTGCGTGGTTCCCCGGACCGCGGAGCCTGCTGATCGTCGCGAGTGCTCGGGCGGCCCGTGACGTTCAGGCCCGCCTTACGCTGGCCTTCCTGCTGTTGCTGAGCTTTGGCCCGGTTCGCCTCACGCATCACATCCAGTGAGGTTCGGGTTCTGGGTACCCGGGGTACAGCACGCTCAACGGTGAGTGCGGTCGCCACGTCCCGCGCTGTCTGCGCAGCCGCAGCCCCCTCTGCCGCTGCCCGTTGCCGGTCGTCCCCAGTCGCGATCGGGCGGTCGCTGAGGGCCTGGGACTTGTGCAGCGCCGTCACCCTGGCCGCCAGCTCCGCACCCACGGGGCGCTCCCGGTACGCTGCCGGGATGGCCTGCGCCTCGGCCGGGTCGATCTTGTACCGGTCGCGGAACACGTCAACTTCAGCGGCGAGCCGCACCCACACGTCACGGCGAGCACTGTCTGCGGGGACGTCGCCCAACTGCGTTGACCAGGCAGGCTGCTCTGCCGCGACACTGGTCCCACGTTCGTTGAGGCGCACCGCCAGGTACTCATACCGTTCGGTGAGGTGCTCCCGCCACGCGGGGTCAGTTCCCGGAGCGTCCAGGGCACTGCGGTCGGCGATCCAGGCCGGCACGACCGGGGCGGCCTTCTCGCCCTGGTGGGTGGGGGCCGTTTCGATGCGGCGTTCCAACCGGTAGGACGTGACCGCGCCGATATCGTCGGCGTCGTCGAGGTCGCGTTCGTTCCACGACGCGCGCAGCACCGTTGCCGGATCCAGACCGTGGGACTCGGCGCGGCCAAGGGCCGCCGTGACTGCACCCCAGCTGTCACAGCTGGTGAGATCGCGTGCGTCAGCATCGTCGAGGACCTCGTACACGAGCTGGCCGAACCGGATCTCGTTCGCCCGTTCGGCAACGTCACCGTACTGGTCGATGAGGATCGTCAGGTCATCAACGCGGGCCTGTTCGGCACGGATGGTCTCGTGCGCAGACAACATCCCATCGCTGTGCCCGGCAATAGACGCCAGCACCTCACTCATCGGCTGGGCCTCCTCCGTCTCCACATACAGGCGGTTCTCTTCCCTGCCCCGGGTCAGACCGACATACGCCAGCTCCCGGGACGTGGATGCGTCGGCGAGGACGTGGGCGGTATCGGCGGTCATGCCCTGCGCCCGGTGGATGGTGGATGCGTAACCCAGCTCGACAGACGTCGCCACGTACTCAGCTGGGAGGGTGATGCGGCCGCCGTGTCCGGTGTGTGTGACACTCAACGCACCGTCCGCTTGGACTTTGTCGACCGTCCACACGTCACCGTTTTTAACCCGGTCTGTCCCGCGCCCGGTGCGGAGCGTCGCGTCGTTCAGGCGGGTGACGACCCGGTCGCCCCGATACGCGGCGAGGCCATCGCGCAGCTGCGACGACGACGTACCGCGCACGATCCCGTTGCTCATTCGGTAGGCCTGTGCCCGGCTGTTGAGGTCAGCGACCGTGACGTTTTTCTGCGCGAGCATGAGGGCGTTCTTGCCGGCCTCATCGTCGTGCTGCCACGCCGCGAATACATCCCCGGTCATCCGGTCGATGCTGCCTCCGGTCACTCGCTCGTTGTCGACGTACCAACGAAACGGGTCGCCGACCGTCGCGGGGTCGCGGAGCATCCGTGATGCTTCGCCTTCCTGAGGCGCCGTGAA
>NZ_JPRS01000447.1 GCF_000738085.1 Cryobacterium sp. MLB-32 | reverse complement strand
AGCTCCACCCGAGGAATGCCCGTCGCCTGGACCGTGGCTCATTGGCATCCGTGATCAGTCCCTCCGGACTGATCGCCACCAACGAATCCAGACTCGACTCAATCATCGACCGGGCCGACTCAAACGCCCTCCTCAGGGCTGTCACGTCGCGTGCCGCCGCGAACACGGCGAGCACGTTGCCGCTAGCGTCCCGGTACACCGATGCGTTGTACAGCACTTCGGTCAGCGTCCCGTCCCGGTGGCGGAGGGTCAACGGGTAGGCGAGGCCCATACGCCTTTCAAAGACACTCCGGTAAATCTCGTCAGCCTTCTCCGGTTCGGTGAAGTAGGCCGAGAACGCCGTGCCGATCAACTCGATCCGGGGAATACCGATCGCCTTCACCGTGGCCTCATTGGCATCGGTGATCAGCCCTTCCGGACTGATCGCCACCAATGAATCCAGACTCGTTTCAAGCATCGACCGGGCCGCCACGAACGCCCGCCGCGCCGCTGTCACATCGCGTGCCGCGGCGAACACGCCCAGCACGTTGCCGTCAACGTCCCGGTACACCGACGCGTTATACAGCACCTCCATCAGCGTCCCGTCCCGGTGACGCATGGTCAGCGGGTAGTCAACGGCCATGCCCTTCTCAAACACCAACTGATAAATCGCCTCCGCCTTCTCCGGCTCCGTGAAACAATCCGAGAACGCCGTGCCGATCAACTCCACCCGCGGAATACCGGTCGCCGTCACCGTCGCCTCATTCGCATCCGTAATCAGCCCTTCCGGACTGATCGCCACCAACGAATCCAGGCTCGACTCAATCATCGACCGCGCCGCCTCAAACACACGCCTCGCCGACGTCACATCCCGCGCGATTGTGGATGCGCCAACGACGACGCCGTCGGCATTGCGGATGGGAGACACAGTGAGTGAGGCCGGGAACACCGTCCCGTCTTTACGGACGCGGAGGGTCTCAAATTCGTCACAGTACTGGTCCTCCTTGACCTGAGCCAGGACGGAGGTGATCTCACCGGTCTGGTCCTGCGGGCTCAGCCGTTCGACGGACGTGCCCACGATCTCGCCGCTGGCATAGCCGTACATTCTCTCGGCTGCCGGATTCCAGCTTGTGATGATGCCGTCCAGAGGCTTGGCGATGATGGCATCGTTCGCATTCTCAATGATCGCGGCCAGAAGCTGGGAATTCTCAAGCGCATCCGGGCCCGCGTTTACCGGGGACGCAGCCGTGATCATCATCAAGACATCTCCCGTATCTAAGGCAGACAAACTGATACCGACCGGAATCTCGCTCCCGTCTTGCTTCCTCCCATTCAGCCCCCGCACCATAGTCCGACTAGTTGGATCGGCAATGGATTCGTTCGAATGGCCGCCACGGACCGCCGGAGCATACTCAGGTAGCAGCATCTGAATGGACCGACCGACGAGCTCGGCACGGTCGTAGCCGAACAGCGA
>NZ_JPRS01000446.1 GCF_000738085.1 Cryobacterium sp. MLB-32 | reverse complement strand
GCCCGACCAGCAGGTTCGACTCGACAACAGCAGGATCATGACTTACCGTGAGCATCAGCGCGGCCTTACGCGTTAGAACGGCCCGGCGTGATCCTTCAAGATTGCACGCCGGGCCATTTGTCTATCCGGACATCGTCAGCCTGACGCCGCCGACGAACCGATACCAAATCCTGACGCGCTAAAACCCATCGTCACCGGGGAAGACGCCCACATCGTCACCCCGAGAGACGTTCAACAGTCGATACCACTACGGGCGCTAACGCAGGCCCGTAGGCGGAACCCTCAGTGACACGCCGGAGCGCGCGAGGCGCGTCCCGGTAAGTGGTGCATTTCTGCGGCACTTCTGCGCCGGTTGCGCATTGTGCGGAATTAAACGGAGACGAGTTGCGCGCGTGGACGCGCCTCTTCTGTTCTGATGCCGGCCGGTGGCAAGTTCGGGTAACCAACCGGAGAGGAGATGCGCCGCAGTGACCGATCCACCGCGCACCCGACATTCTCACAGCCCATCTCTATTCCACATACGTACGGCTTGAGGGTGATGGAGTCGTGGCCGCACGATATGGTTCAAAATTATGACCTCATCAGCCACTCGCTTCACTCCGCGTTGGGTTTGGGCTGCGGTACTTACGTCGCTGCCAGCGCTGACGATTCTCCTGACGTTTCTACTCGAACGAAACACCCTCCCATCGGAATTACCGAGCCACTGGTCCAGCTCCGGTGAAGTCGATGGAACCTCGACAACATGGATTCTGTTTGCGTTGATGCTGCTGATCGCGGTCGTGGTGGCAGGCCTG
>NZ_JPRS01000445.1 GCF_000738085.1 Cryobacterium sp. MLB-32 | reverse complement strand
GATTCTTGAGCTTCTTCGAAGCTGACGGCGCTGACACGTTGTCGGCGACCGCAATAGGCAAATCATGGACGCTGAGCGCCTCGACGCCCCTCTTATTTGCTTTGGAATCTGAGCGGGGGGAGGCTTGCGTCGAGGACCGCACGTTGTCCCACTGACGAGCGGATGTCTTCAAGCGTGAGTGTCTCTACGCGGCGTACCGTTGCCAGGCCCAGTCTGGTCAGCTCAGCGGCAAGGTCCTTTTGATGCTCGTCAACATGTTCGCCCTGACCGAGGCCGCGAGGGACAACGATTGGAATTTTTCCGGACATAAGGGCCATGAGCGCGGAGCCTGTTCCGGCATGCGCGATTACGACGTCAGCCCAAGCCATGCGTGCCGTCATCTCATCCGAGGAGATGGCTACGTGGGTCACGATGTCGAGGTCAGTTACGTCCGTGGGTCCAGTTTGCCAAAAGATTTCCCAGTTCGACGGCAGGAGTGTGACCAGATGGCGGACAAGGCGCTCAAATCCAGCGTGTTGGTTTGCACCCAAAGTCACAAGAACGCGGAGTGAGACTGCCGGAGAAGCCACTCGGTCGGTCTGTTGGACGGCGAACCCATCGAAAACGGATCCGTTGTAATCCCAACGTGATGACTGGCCACGTTCGTGCTGAACATACCGCTGGACGAACGGAATCCAGTTGATGACTTTCCCTGTTAGGGATAGGGCGGACACGCGGGTT
>NZ_JPRS01000444.1 GCF_000738085.1 Cryobacterium sp. MLB-32 | reverse complement strand
AAGCCGCCGAGACGGACGGACTCGCCAAATACCAGGCCGACCAGTCCGAGCACCATGAACTTGCTCAACGGCAGCACGAGCAACAGGGTGATCGCGTTCACGATTCGAACCCACCGTGTTTCAGCCGAACGGATCCGCGCAACGATCCTCTTCTTGGCCCGGAGCACGAATTCAAGGACGACCTTGAGCAGGATCGCCGTCAAGAGTGCCAGTAGGAATGATTCCGAGATGACCGCGGGAAACAGCTGAATAAACGCTCCGAGCACCACGAGATAGACCAGCACGTCGACGAGATCTAGTGGACGGATCCTCATCCCGCGAGTATATCGATAGTGCCCTGACCGGCCTCCGGCCCGCCGCGGGGCTTTGAGCGACACGGATTCGGGGAAGCCGGGGCTGGCCTCGTTCGGTGTTTCAAGGGGGACCCCTTTCGCGCCGGGATGGACTGCGGAACGGCCAAGCGGCCGACGGTCGCGAGGGGTTTGAGCGGCTTAGGGCTGCCGGCCGGAGCGGATGTGCTGGATCGCGAACGCGACGAGGTCGGGGCGGAGTTCGCGCGTGACGCGAGGCTCGTCGACGTCGACCGTAACGTCTAGCCGGCTGCACGCATCCGCGATCTGCGCCGACTTGCGGCACGTGCGCCGAGGCGCGGGCCTCGGCGCCGCGGTCAGGGAGTTGTGGCGAGAGCCGGGTCGGCGGCCGCGGGAACCGTGCCGGCGGGCCGCTTGATCGCGAAGAACGGCAGGGTGCGCTGGCACAGCGGCCCGATCAGCACGGCGAAGAGCACGGTGCCAATGCCCACGTTGCCGCCGAGCGCCCAGCCGATGCCGAGCACGATCACCTCGATGCCGGTGCGCACGATCCAGATCTTCCAGCCGGTGCGCTTGTGCAGCCCGGTCATCAGGCCGTCGCGCGGCCCGGGGCCGAAGTGCGCCCCGATATAGAGCCCGGTGGCCACCGCAACCGTGAGCAGTCCCGCCACGAAGAACACCACGCGCGCCCAGAGATCGAGGTCGGCCGGAATGAGCCACAGGCCCACGTCGGCGGACGGGCCCACGAGCACCGCGTTGAGCAGCGTTCCGGCGCCGGGCTTCTGACGGATGGGAATCCACAGCAGGAGCACCACGGCACTGATCAGAATCGTGATCAGGCCGAAGCCCAGGTGTGTGTGGTTGTCGATGCCTTGGGTGAGAACATCCCAGGGAGCCACGCCAATGCCGCCGCGCACAATCAGAGCAATGCCGATTCCATACAGAAAAAGGCCAATGAGCAGCTGCGTGAGTCGACGGGTCATAGTTACCAATCCAATTGCATAACTGGCCTGTTATCAAGGGGCCAATCTGAATAGAGTGGCTTCATGAACGAGAACCACGTGAGCGCGAGGGTGCTGGAAACA
>NZ_JPRS01000443.1 GCF_000738085.1 Cryobacterium sp. MLB-32 | reverse complement strand
ACCAGCTGTCTTCGTCAAGGTCCATGCGAACCAGGACGTAGCCGGGGATACGCACTCGAGTGACCATCTTTCGCTGGCCATTCTTGATCTCGACGACATCTTCCATCGGAACCTCGACCTGGTAGATGAAATCTTCCATGGCCATCGACTGCTTGCGGTTCTCGATGTTCGACTTCACGCGACGTTCGAAGCCGGCGTACGAGTGAATGACGTACCACTTACCCGGCAGGAAACGCAGTTCCTTGCGGAAGGCGTCGTAGGGATCAACGTCGGCGTCGGCTTCTGCCTCGGCCTCGTCGGTGGCGACCTCGTCTTCGTCTTCAACGGCCTCAACCGAGGCATCCGCTTCATCCACGGAATCGATATCGAGAGCGTCCTCGACGATGGAGTCGGCCTCGGGGTCTGGAGACTCGACGAGTGCATCGAGAGCGGCATCAAGGTTGACCTCGATGTCGGCGTTCTCGTCTTCGACGTGCAGGGCAGCGTGCTCGGCGGCTTCTACCGACGTCTCTTCGGCTGCGAGGGTGTTGCCCTCTTGTGCTTCGTCGTCCTCAGAGGACTGCTCGGCGGCAGTGGCCCAGTCGACATCGTCGTGCTTCGTCTCAGTCACTAAATCTCAATCCTTCTCTGTGGTGCTCTATCTTCGGCAGGAAAACTGCCGGTACGGCTCAAACGTGGGGGCGGAGTGTTACGGCGTGCCGAACATGAACGTCACGGCCAGCGCGAATACCCAGTCGAATGCCGAGACAATGGCCATCATGATCACAACGAACACGAGCACGACACCGGTGTAGCTCA
>NZ_JPRS01000442.1 GCF_000738085.1 Cryobacterium sp. MLB-32 | reverse complement strand
CGTCGGAGAAGCAGGCTCACTCAACCATGACTGGAGTCCCTTGTAGGTCTGGTCACCGGGAAATCCGTCAACCGGTCCGCCGTAGCCCCCGAGCTGTGCGAGATTCTGTACGCCTTTCCAGGTGTTCGGCCCAGGGAGACCGTCGACGGGGCCTGAATAGAACCCATTGTCCGTGATGACCGTCTGAACGCCTTTCCAAGTGTTGACGCCAGGAATGCCATCCTGCACGCCCTGGTACCCACCTCGCGCCGCGACCTGCTGGAGGATCTTGCCCTGCTCGACAGAGACTGAAATCCCCCCCGTGCCGCCTCCGCCGCCAGGGACTCCGCCACCGGTCCCGCCGCCGATAACATCACGGATCAACGGTTCCGGATCCGAGACTGACAGGCCGACCACGCAGGTGGCATCGATCCCGCGAGTCAAGTGAAGGTGCGGTCCATCCCATGCGCTGCCGGGGCTCTGATATGACAGCGCGACGTTCGCAAGGATCTCCCCCTGCTGCACCCACTGACCTTCTGCGACTCGCACACCATAGAGGTGCGAGTATCCCGAGAAATCACCCGGTGCCGTTTCAATCGAGATGCTTGTACCGACGCTACCGTAGCTCCGGACGCGACGGACGGTCCCCGCACGCAAGGCTGGAACAGCTTTCGCTTGCCCGCCAGTCTTGAGGTCGAAGCCGTGATGTCCCGGGCCGCTGTAGTACGGGCCTGGGACGTGATATTTGTTGCCCCAGTTCGACTGTGCGTAGAACTCAAGGACGTTGGCTGGTGTGCTCATGCTGATGTGCTCCTTTGATTTCCGCCTGCTATTCAGCCGGTATCAAGCAAGCTACGT
>NZ_JPRS01000441.1 GCF_000738085.1 Cryobacterium sp. MLB-32 | reverse complement strand
CATCTCGCAGAGACCGTCGGTCATCACGTGCACCGGGGACAGACAATTACAGCTCTTACACCGCTGCTCGCTGGCGCTGACCCGGGTGCATCTGCAGTTGCCGCATTTTGGGCAGAAGTGCTGATGACACTTGGAGCAAGGGAACCCGCGAACCGCCAGAATCTCGCCGCAGCAGAAGACTTTGTCGACGAGTCGTTGGTCGTACGAACGGTCGATCAGGACAGGCATTGCCTCGACATGCCAAATGTCATTGCCGGAAAGCACGGCGATGATTCGGCGCTCGTCAGCAATCGCGTCGATGAAATAGTCCTCGCGGGCGCCCCAGGGCGTGCGCCAGAACGAGCGGCGAGTTAGCGACTGCTCCGGTTCCATATTCGCGAGGAAGTGGCCGTCGGGTAGGTGCTGCCCTCGCCATGGGTACACCTTTGGCCACCCGTGTTCCGTGTCGGGTTGAATGCTTGAGCTCGTGACCTCTCCGCTGCACCGGTCGATAATGATCACTGCGCCGACGGCTCCCAGGCGGGAGGCGACGGCAATTGCAGCCACAGGTCTACTGGCCGCTGAGCCTTCGTAAAGCTGAACGACCTGTCGAGCTCTAATGGGATGCGACACGAAGTCGTCGATCAGGTCAGCCGGCAGCAGCAGACGTTGGGCGACTCTGTCGCAGAGTGTCTCAAGGGCAAGGCCCGCCTCATCTTGATCTGCGATCCAGTCGAGTATTTCTTCGTCCTGATCGACGAGCCAGTGTCCTACTTCATGCGCCAACGTGAAATTCTCACGCTTGCTGTTGGAGGTGGGAGCGTAGAAGATCA
>NZ_JPRS01000440.1 GCF_000738085.1 Cryobacterium sp. MLB-32 | reverse complement strand
TCCTTGCCGAGCGAAGAAGGCGTGCCACCCTTTACATCCAGCCGTTTGCGGTTCCCCTCTGACACGTCCTTGGGGTGTTGGGTCGTGGCGTGGATCTGCTGTGGATCTGTCGCGGTGGCCGTCCGGCTTGCGGGCAGTAGTATGGCCGCGCCACTGGAGCTATTCAATCCACCTTGATAGCTTTCAACACATGGCCATCAAACTCGACAACGTCGGCATCGCCGTTCGCGACATCGAAGCGACGATCTCCTTCTTCACTGACCTCGGTCTCACCGTCCTCGGCCGCGATACCGTCAGCGGCGAGTGGGCCGACACCGCCGTCGGCCTCGACGGCAACCACGCCAAGATCGCGGTACTCCAGACGCCGGACGGCCACGGCCGCCTCGAGTTCTTCGAGTACATCCACCCAGACGCGATCGAGACCGAACCCACCCTTCCGAACGAGATCGGTATGCACCGCGTCGCCTTCTCCGTCGACGACATCGACGACGCCCTGGCGATCGCAGCGAAACACGGCTATTTCCCGCTTCGTGGCGTGGCCACCTACGAGGACGTCTACAAACTCACCTACCTGCGCGGCCCCAGCGGAATCATCGTGATGTTCGCCCAGGAACTCAAGCCAGCAGCATCGTGAGCAGGGCTGCTCGACTTTCTAGAGCGGGCAACGCGCGAAACTGGTTGCCCATAGGTCGGCTGATGCTTTCTCTGAAATGGAGCTCACAATGAACACCCAGTCAAGCCCACTCGACATCACGTTCACTGCAGTTCTTGGCAAAGTCCGTGAAGGGGACACCTGGACCTGTGTGCAACTGCCCAACTC
>NZ_JPRS01000439.1 GCF_000738085.1 Cryobacterium sp. MLB-32 | reverse complement strand
CGGAGTCGGAGTCGGAGTCGGAGTCGGAGGTCGGAGTCGGAGTCGGGGTCGGGGCCGGAGCCGGGGCCGGTACCGGGGTCGGAGTCGGGGCCGGGGCCGGTACCGGGGCCGGGGCCGGTACCGTGAATCCGACGAGGGTGCTGGCCACGGTGACGCTCGCGACGCTGCTCAGCAGTGCGAGCGTACCGTCCGGCGTGGTCGGGAGCTGCAGCCGAACCGTGGCGGTTGACGTCTGGTTCGCCACGGCGTTCAAAACGATGGTCTTGTAGCCGTTCGACCCGAGCGTTGCTCGCAGCACAGTGTCCTGCGTCTGACCGGTTCCGGTGAACTGCAGAGTCACATGCGTGGCCCCGGCGGGAACCGCGCCGAGTGTGATGGTCGAATAGCTCACGTCACCGGGCGCGACAGTGAGCGCCGTGCCAACCGAAACAACGGTGTTCGTCGGGATAACCGAGGGCACGGTGAATCCGACCAGGCTGACGGAAACGTTGAGGCTCGCGGCGCTGCTGAAAAGCGTGAGAGCGCCGTCCGGCGCCGTCGGAAGCTGCAGCCGAACCGTGCTGGCTGACGTCTGGTTCGCCACGGCGTTCAGAACCACTGTCTTGTAGCCGTTGGATCCGAGCGTGGCTCGCAGCACCGTGTCTTGCACCTGGCCGGTACCGGTGAAAGCAAGGGTCACGTGAGTGGCGCCTGCGGGAATCACGCCGAGGGTGATGTTGGCTGCGCTGTCGGGGCTGACAACGCTTGCCGCAAGTGCCGTGGCCGACTGAACAACGACGGCCTGCGCGGCGTGGGCGGATGTTGCCGTGAACAGGGCGACGGAGACACAGGCCGCCATCGCGATGGTGGTGAGGAGGAATCCACTGTGAGATCTGGAGACGGGTCTGGAGACGGAACGCGGTCCTGAAGCGAACATGGTGCAACACAATTTCGAACGTTGCATATGTTCGGCATATGCGGGTGGGGCAGCTGCAGGGGACGACCGGGGACTGCTGATCGGTACCGCACATGGCGGGTAGATCAGCACACACAGCGCGTTCTCAGAAAATACCTGATCGCGAGCGAAAAAATTCAAGAAGGTATGCGAAAGGACTGCGGAGCGTGAACCCGCAGCGGGAAGGGAGAGGCGGACGGAGAGAGGGGGAGGCCGGAGGGAGTCAGGCCGCCCAGAAGGGAATACACCGGAGGCTGGATTCAGGCAAGGAACTCAGGCATGAAGCTACTGATTTCGCCGATGCACGTGTTCGGAACAACGTGCGGGATGGGGCGACCGTAGGGGACCACCTATGTATCCTGATCTTCTCTCACTTCTGTGCCCATGTCAATGAAAAGCGAAATACGGGGCGAAACCCCCACTTGTGGGAGAGACGCGC
>NZ_JPRS01000438.1 GCF_000738085.1 Cryobacterium sp. MLB-32 | reverse complement strand
TGCGTGCAGTGCACGGCGACCTACCGCGCCCTGGACAACAAGGGCATCGAGTACGAAGTCCTCGACCTCTCGGTCGACGAGAACGCGCTCGAAGCGGTCAAGGCTCTCGGTTACCTGCAAGCCCCTGTTGTGATCACGGACGAAGAGCACTGGAGCGGATTCCGCCCCGACAAGATCAACGCGCTCGCCGCTCGTCTGGCGTAACCAGCTGCTACGCGTCGCCAGAGTCGCCAGAGTAGCCAGAGTAGCCAGAGCCGCCCGATGATGCGGAAGGATGTGTCATGACCGAGCTCGTGTATTTTTCCAGCACGTCCGGAAACACCCATCGCTTCATCGAAAAGCTGGGGCGCCCGGCCACTCGTATCCCGCTCCATGCGAAGGATGAGCCGCTGAAGGTTACCAAACCCTACGTGCTGTGCCTGCCCACCTATGGCGGAGGCGGGCTCGGCGGGGCCGTGCCCAAGCAGGTGATCCGGTTTCTGAACGACCCGCAGAATCGGGCGCTGATCCGCGGAGTCGTCAGCGCGGGCAACACGAATTTCGGCGAGGCCTACTGCCTCGCCGGGGACATCATCGCGGCCAAGTGCGCGGTGCCCAACCTCTATCGCTTTGAAGTATTTGGAACAGCGGATGATGTGCGCATCGTTCACGACGGATTGGAAGAATTTTGGAAACTACGGCCGTGAAAATCACACCGATGGAGGCGCCGAGCATGGACTACCACTCGCTCAACGCCATGCTCAACCTGTACGGACCGAACGGGGAGATCCAGTTCGACAAAGACCAGGAAGCCGCGCGCGAGTTCTTCCTGCAGCACGTCAACCAGAACACGGTGTTCTTCCACAGCCTGCGCGAGCGCCTCGACTACCTCGTAGAGAAGGAATACTACGAGCAGGCCGTGATCGACCAGTACTCCTTCGAGTTCATCACGAGCCTGAACGACCTCGCGTACTCG
>NZ_JPRS01000437.1 GCF_000738085.1 Cryobacterium sp. MLB-32 | reverse complement strand
GATCGCTTCTCTGATCCAACCACGGTCCGGCTTAGCGTCGTTGTTCAGGAACGCGATAAATTCCCCGGAAGCGCGGGAAACACCGAGATTGCATCCGCCGGTGAATCCGAGGTTGTCGGCTGATTCAACGAGCGTTACCTCCTCGGCGATCTTCTGAAGACGGGCCAGGCTGTCGTCGCCCGAACCGTTCTCGACGACGATGATCTCGAGACTCGCCCGTGGCCAGTCGAGTTCGAGGAGACCTCGAACGCACTCGATCGTGTCTTCGGCACCACGGAAATTAACCAGGACCACCGAGACCACACCTGAACGTTGCTTTTTCAAAGCCAAACCTCACTGATTGTTTGCGGGGAACCGGATGAGTCTACCAATCGAGCTCACGGACGCGGGAGAGTCGCCCGGGTGGACTCGCGCCGTCAGGACGCCTTGGCTGCCCCGGGCAGGGAATCCAGATAGGCGGTGATAGTCGGATCGGCGTCGCCAACCATCACGAGTTCCCCGTGGCTCAACCACGCGGCCTGATCACACATGGATCGCACGGATTCCATGGCATGGCTCACCAGGATGACCGTTTTGCCGGCGGCTTTGAAGTCAACGAACTTCTGAGCGCACTTGTCCTGGAATTCAGCATCGCCCACAGCCAGCACCTCGTCAACGACGAGGATATCGGGGTCGACGTTGATTGCGATCGCGAATCCGAGGCGCACGTACATTCCCGAGGAATAGTTCTTAACCGGCTGATCGATGAATTGTTCGACCCCCGAAAA
>NZ_JPRS01000436.1 GCF_000738085.1 Cryobacterium sp. MLB-32 | reverse complement strand
GTGAGAATTCTTAGAAACGGCCGGGTTCACTAGAGCCAACACTTTCAAAGGAGCCCGCCCATGACGTCAACAGTGACCCCCGCCGTTTCCCCCACGCGGCGCATGCTGAACAAGGTCCCCGAAGTCACCCTCATCTTCTGGGTGATCAAAGTCCTCGCAACCACGGTGGGTGAAACCGCAGCCGATTTCTTGAACGTCGACCTCGGGCTGGGCCTGACCATCACCTCGATCATCATGGCCGTGCTCCTGATCGCCGCCCTGATTGTGCAGTTCACCCTGCACAAGTACACCCCAGCGGTGTATTGGTTGGCAGTGGTATTGATCAGTGTTGTGGGTACACTCATCACCGACAATCTCACCGACAACCTCGGCGTCCCCCTCTGGGTGACCGCGGTAGTCTTCGCCCTCGCACTGGCGACCGTATTCGCCGCGTGGGCGGTGTCGGAAAAGACCCTCTCCATCCACTCCATCTTCACCACCCGCCGCGAGTCGTTCTACTGGCTCGCAGTGCTATTCACATTCGCCCTGGGCACAGCGGCCGGCGACCTCGTCGCTGAGGGCCTGAACCTGGGCTTCTTCGTCGCCCTGCTGCTCTTTGCCGCGGCCATCGCCCTCGTCGCAGTGGCGTACTTCGTCTTCAAGCTCAATGCCGTGCTCGCCTTCTGGATTGCCTACATCCTCACCCGCCCGCTCGGTGCCTCCACCGGAGATCTGCTCTCCCAGCCCACCGCTGACGGCGGCCTCGGCCTCGGAACGACCGGAACCAGCGTCCTGTTCCTAGCCGTCATCCTCATCCTGGTGACCGTCCTCACCCTGCGAGCCCGCCGAGCCAATGCAACCGTGACCTCGACCTCGTGAATCGCCGGTCAAGGTATCCGGTCGATTTTTCGAAATAGAAAGCCTCCTCAACTATGAAAAATATGATCGTCGACGCTCTGTCCACATCCGGTCTGCTCGACCCGCAGTCGGTGATCGCCGGCGCCGGTATCTGGGGACTCGCTGTCGTGTGTGCGATTGTGTTTGTGGAAACCGGGCTGCTCGTCGGGTTCTTCCTCCCCGGCGACACTCTCCTGTTCTTCACCGGCGTGCTTTCTCTCAGCGGGGTGATCAGCCAACCACTCTGGGTCGTCATTCCGGCCATTGCCCTCTCGGCGGCCCTGGGCGACCAGCTCGGGTACGTCATCGGGCGCACGTCCGGTCCGCGTATCTTCGACCGACGCGAATCCGGCCTTTTCAGCCGAAAGAGCGTA
>NZ_JPRS01000435.1 GCF_000738085.1 Cryobacterium sp. MLB-32 | reverse complement strand
ACGCACGGCTACATCGGTGACAAAAGCAAGTACCTCGCCCGCCTCAAACGCATCGAAGGCCAGGCCCGCGGCATCCACCGCATGGTCGATGAGGAAACATACTGCATCGACATCCTCACCCAGATCTCGGCCCTCACCAAGGCGCTGGAAGGTGTCGCACTCGGACTCCTCGATGACCACCTCAAACACTGCGTCGTCGACGCCGCCAAGCTCGGCGGCGAGCAGGCAGACATCAAGCTCAAGGAAGCCTCCGACGCCATAGCCCGCCTCGTCCGCTCTTAACCACTGCCAGCCAAATGCACGAAGTCGCGGACAGACGGACGCAGGGGCCCGTACTGAAATACAGTCCCAGAGTGATGGATCAGCCCTTGAGCACGCGGCGGCCCGCCTGTTGGCAGCACCGCGCTCCCCGCCCAAGGTTCGACGACTCTGGCGAATGACGATGACGCTTGTGGCCAGTGTCATCATCAATACGCCAACGACCTCAATGCTTCGTTCGGTGGAGATCGCTAGTACCCGTGTGACACCTCGGTTGTGCCAAGAGCTGGTGCCCTCAACGACCCAGCGTTTGCCGACCTGCACCGGGCGCGGGACCGCCCTTGTAAGTGACCGCTGCATGGCCCCTGAACTTCTCAAGTAGTTCTCGAGCCTCGGCCGGCTGACGGCACAGGGCAAGACAAAATAATGCCGTAGAAAACAAAGGTATTCCGAGATGCTGCATTCGTCCCGCAGGGGGTTC
>NZ_JPRS01000434.1 GCF_000738085.1 Cryobacterium sp. MLB-32 | reverse complement strand
GACGATGCTCTGCTGAGCACCTTCGCGATTGACGACAATATCTGCGCGCACATTGCGATGTGGCGAGCGCAGTTGACCCTCATGTTTCGACTCGAAGCCGAGAAGTGAAAAAACACGCGCGATGCGTTCCCCTAATGCGACCGATTGAGACGTAACCGAGTCGTACCACACTCGTGCTTCCGAGGATCTTTTGGAATCCCGCTCTCGGAGGGGTGAGAATTTCGACGGGTCCCAGGTCTCGGCGACGACGCCGTACAGGTGTGTCGTCGCGAATTGCCCGAGGTAAGATTTCGCGATCGTTGCCTCAGAATTACCGAGAGCCTTGCTCACCTGATGTAAGTCTGCGGCCGAGATTGGGACTAGGCGTACGTCGAAATACAGGCGAGCACGGTTGTACGCGGACATCGTCGCGACGTTCTGCCTGTCTTCAGCAGGGAGCTCCCGATAGAACGCGTTCCAGTCGAGCTTGTAGCCGTCACGCGAGTTCGTAAACCCGGTGACTCGGGTTATACGGAGTGCGTCAGCAACGGGCCACAGCATCACAACCTGATACTTCGAGAGATCCTGTAAACCATCAATTTCATTGCCCAGCTTCTTGCCGACTGTCTCGATTGTTATCCCGAGCGTTGCGGCCGCGTCCGCGGCTGACTCGATATCCCCGCGCAACAGCCCGAAATCTGCTAACGGCTGGTCTTGATTGTGAAAAGCGAACGTTTC
>NZ_JPRS01000433.1 GCF_000738085.1 Cryobacterium sp. MLB-32 | reverse complement strand
GTGGTCTTGCCGACACCCCCCTTTTGGTTGGAAATCGTGAGGATGCGCGTTTTCTCGGGCTTGGGCAAGCGATCGGACGCTATGACCTGACGCCGACGCGTCAGCTCAGCTATCTCGCGGGCCAGCGGCGGTGCACCGTCGATCTCTGATGCCGTGCTGCTCATGTGCTGCTCTTCACCAGGATGTTTCACGTGAAACCTTTACGATTGTGATGCGTGAGAAGGACCACCATGGACTACCTCACTGTAGCCCTGATTACCCTCGTGACGTCGTCGAGAACGCCTTCCCCGAGGGTCACTATTTCAATGTCGTGCACGCGGTATTTCTGAATCGCCTTGCCGGCACCGTCTACCTCCATAGACGCGCGCTCCCCCTTCATTAGAAGAAGCTCGCCTCCCGCGCGGAGCAGGGGTGCCGTCAGGGGGATGAGCGTTCGAAAGGCACTCACCGCGCGCGCCGTTACCTGATCGAGTGGATGTTCAAGCCGCACGTCCTCGGCCCGGGCGCGGAGCACGGTCACGTTCTTCAGCCCCAGCGCCCTAGTCTGGTCGTTCAACCACGCAACGCGACGCTCCATCGGCTCGATCAGGATGAACGACACATCAGGGCGGGCAATGGCCAGGACAAGACCGGGCAGGCCTGCGCCCGACCCGACGTCACCGACCACTCCCACGCGGAGTAACGGAGCCATGAGCGCGCAGTTGAGGATGTGCCGACCCCACAATCGCGGAAGTTCAAGAGGACCAATCAAGCCCAGTTCTTCGCCCTGATCAGCCAAATTAGTCGTAAAAGCACGTGCCTGATCTAACTGATCACCGAATAGGGTCGCTGCGGCGGCCGGTTCGACTTCGAGTGCATCTGTCACGAGTAGAACTACACCGCGGTGATGACCGTGTGACGGTCACGACCCTCTCCATGCGACACGGACTGATAGCCACGCGTACCAACGAGATCATGCACGAGCTTGCGTTCGTACGAGGACATGGCCGGCAGGGCCGCCTCCGTGGCGCCACCCTCAATGCGCTCGACGGCGCGGGCGACCAGGGCGGCGAGCTCTGCCTCCCGAGCGTCGCGTGAACCACCAACGTCCAGGATCAGCCGAGAGAACGATCCGGTCTTATTCTGAACCGCCAGGCGCGTCAGCTCCTGAAGGGCATTCACGGTCTCGGGTTTGGAGAGAACCCGGAGGTTATCTTCATCTGACGCGTTGACCGAGATATACGCGCGACCATTGCGCGCATCAATATCGATGTCACCGTCAAGGTCACAGATGTCCAGAAACTCCTCGATGTAATCGGCAGCGATGTCCCCCTCCTGCTCAAGCTGGCTCTGGGTAGGGGAATCGCTGTCAGACTCGACAACCGAAGCGTCACTGGTAGTTACCACGTCGTCCGCGGGCGCCACAGGGGCACTACCGGCCGACTTGTCGGCCAGTGCATCACCATTGATCACATCAAGCTTGTCGGTCACGAGGTCTCGTCTCTCTACTGCTTGGTTCCGGGCTGCTTCTTGGCACGGTTCTTGCTCACCGGCTGCTGACGCTGCGCGGGCTTTTTGGGCTCATCAACAACAATGATGTCACCATCCGACGCGAGCAATTTGCCCTTGCGTGCGAGACGCTCTTCACGCGCCTTGGCGGCCTCGCTGCCGGGCGTCGGCATGTTCCGAATAACCAGGAACTGCTGAATCATCGTCCAGAAGTTCGACGTGAGCCAGTAGAACATGACGCCGAGCGGGAAGGCCACACCGGAGAAGGCGAAAACAAGCGGCAACAGGTAGAGCATGATGCGCTGCTGCTTGAACATAGGGCTCGCCTTGGTCTCGGGCGACATGTTCTTGGAGACAATCT
>NZ_JPRS01000432.1 GCF_000738085.1 Cryobacterium sp. MLB-32 | reverse complement strand
TGCCAAAATGAGGCGCAGCTTCTGCAGTTGAGAAGCTCTGCCCCCTTAGCTCATTGGTAGAGCACTTCCTTGGTAAGGAAGAGGTAGTGGGTCCGATTCCCACAGGGGGCTCAGGCTTGGAAGCGCTAGCAGCCGACAAGCCGTGGCGGGGTAGCTCAGTTGGTTAGAGCACACGGCTCATAATCGTGGTGTCGCGGGTTCAATTCCCGCTCCCGCTACAACAGCCCCGGATTTCTGCGGAAGTCCGGGGCTTTTTCTCTGTTGTAGCGGGCTGACCCCGCATAAACCCCGCACATTCAATTATGGGGAGATAAGCCGATTCATGGCTTCGGCGGCTCTGATGCCTCCCGTGTTCTTGGCCATGTAGACGTCCTGCGTCAGTGATGGGTTCGCGTGGCCCAGGTACTCCGCAATCTCTCGCGCGCTCAGCCCTGACTGGTCCAGCGCTGTCGCGACGGTCTTGCGGAAACTGTGCGTCGTAACTCCGGGATACCCCAGGCGGTCGCGGGCCTCTCGCCAGTCCCGTGAGGTGTTTCGGGGATCGCGAATATTGCCGCGGATCGTCGTGAAGACGAGGTCGTGATCATTCTTGATCTTGAAGCTCTCCTGTCGATGGCGGAGTACGTCAACGAGCGATTGGGGGATGGCTATGGTTCTCGCTCCCGCTGTGGTCTTCGTGTGGTCTTGAAGGAGCACGCCCTGCCCGCGTGCGCGGATGACATTGGCTCGGATGGCTACCGTGCCGGCCATAAGATCCAAAGCGCCCCACTGAACGGCCAGGACTTCTCCCAATCGACAGCCTGTTGCGGCGAGGAACATCATGACGT
>NZ_JPRS01000431.1 GCF_000738085.1 Cryobacterium sp. MLB-32 | reverse complement strand
TGCCACCACCCAGCGGCCCAACGTGGCTTCGTTGATTCCGAGTTCGCGGGCGACAGTTGCGACCCCTCTACCGGTGGTTAAAACCAGCTTCACGGCCTCGTCTTTGTACTCAGGGGTGAAGTCCCGACGTGATCTTGCCATAGTGAACATTCTCTCTTGTGAGGTGTCCACACAACGGGGTCAAGGCCACCCTGGCCCTGGCCGCAGCGTTGGCCCTTGTCGGCATCGGAATGCTGTTCGGGTCCGGATTCGTCATGAACATCTATTGGTGGGGGCCCACGGCCCACGGCGGAGCGCTCCTGTGTCTCATCGCTTTTCGAGCAAGCAGGCGGAGAGCAGTCACCGTCAGGCATCAAACGATCCATGATTTTCAGTCTGAACGTGAACGGACTCAGCACGCCGCTCTGTAAACGCTCGCGTCAGAGTCGACGGCTCGACCGGGATGGACGGGCACCTGCGGCGCGCACCCGCATAGGAACGGACAGAGGGCTTTCACGGCGAACCCCTCTGTCCGTTCTTACTCCACATCCACGAGATTGTGAGCGGAAGAACTGATGCCTAGATGATCAGGCTAAGAGACCCTTGACGTCTGGAAGTGCCATTCTTGTTGAGGAGCGTTGTAAGACGTCGAGTTTTGAAATACCAGCACGCAATTACTGTTCTCGAGGTAGCGCCTGGTCGATCCGCTGTATTTGGCCGCACCGATCGCGAGACGTCCAACGTTGTACGTTGCCGGTACAGTCCACGATCCGGAGTTTGTGGTTGAACCCGTCTTGCTAGAACCGATGGTCACCCCTACGTCCGCTTTGACGGACGCGATCACGTTGCTCAC
>NZ_JPRS01000430.1 GCF_000738085.1 Cryobacterium sp. MLB-32 | reverse complement strand
ATGCGTTCAGACGCCGCCCCAACGGGTCGGAGCCGTCGCCCGGGGCTCGGGGGTTGTACCTCGTTCCCTGGAGGCCCGAAAAGTTGAGCGTGCTGATCTTCTTCTGATCCCACAGCTGTAGGTAGGCCGAGGACTTGACCTCGATGGTGATCTCGCCGAAGAGCAGATCGTATGGGTCCCATTCAATGCGTTGCAGGTGCTTGATTCCGAGCGCCGTACCCACGAGGTATTCGGCCAGATAGCCGCGGGCGTTGTTCATCCGTAGATCCCCGAGGGCGAACTGCCAAAAGTCTTTGACCCTGGTTTTCTTGAGTCCATTCAGGCCCGTGAATTTCATCTTGCTCTTGAGTGCCTTCACCACCGGCGGCACCAACCACTGAATCGGTTCTTCCACGATAAAAGCCTAAGTCTCAACGCCAGCCGGGTCCATAGCTCCCGCCTGGGTACGATCAGATTGTGTTTAGTAAAGAGCCCCGACGCCTGAAGTTCAAGACCGATGTCGACGAACGTCTGCGCATGCTGGAGACGGTCGTAAGCGCGCAGCCGCTGCGAGAATGGACGAAGGCGCTCGTTGCCCGGCGCGGAGCAACCAACCCGAACTTTCTCGTTCCGCATTTCGATCCGGCCGACACTGGCGTGGGTGCTCGGGTTCTGTTTCTTTTGGAGGCTCCGGGGCCTATGACCAATGCCACAAACCTTCGACCCGGATCCGGGTTCATCTCGGTCGACAACAACGACGGTACTGCCGCGAATATTTGGGCTTTGCGCAACGAAGCTGGACTGCACGAAGGCGCGCTTCACTGGAACATCGTTCCCTGGTATCTCGGCGTCGCGAGCCGCAAACCCACCGCCGCTGAACTCAGACAGGGCGGAACAGAGTTGCTCACTCTCTTGCCACTCCTCGGAGACCTGTGCGTAGTGGTGGTGTGTGGCCGAGTTGCCCAGCGCGGATGGAAGCGTCACGTGGCGCCGTTTGTAGGTGACCGGCTAACGGTTATCGAGACGTGGCATCCGTCTCCGCTGGCGATGAACCAGGCGGGCAAGCGCGAAGCGTTGAAGGCCGCAGTCGAGCGGGCGGCCGCGATCGCGCTGTAGAGGTACCGAACCCGCGAAGCTGGCATTCGTTACAGATAGAGGTGTCTCGATCTGAGTTCGCGGAGAGGCCGATTCTCTCCAATGCTCTTCGGCATCGTCTGACAGGATTTCAGAGTGACCAACTTTGACCTGAACAGATTGACCGTTGGGGAACTCCTGGACACGTACTCCGGGATCCTCGAAGAGCTGCTCGACCGCGGGCTCATCCGGACCAAGAATGCTCCGGTTGGTGATCTGGCCGAGTACGCGGCGTCTGTCGCGTACGCGGGAAAGCTGGAGAAGAACTCCGCGAAGTCGTACGACCTCCTGACGAGTGACGGCCGCCGGGTTCAAGTGAAGGTGCGAAACGTCGGCTTGAGCACGAGCCCATCACAGATCTTTTCCGCGATCCGATCCAATGGATACGACCTACTTCTGTTCATTCTCGTCACGGAGAACCGCGTGACCCTAGCCAAGGAATGGTCTCCGGCGGAGGTCGAAAAACACGGCAGGTTTAGTGCACACACGAATTCCGTCATCGTTACGGTCGGCAAAGTGTTGGCCGTCGGCAGGGACGTAACCCCGATGATCGGGGCAG
>NZ_JPRS01000429.1 GCF_000738085.1 Cryobacterium sp. MLB-32 | reverse complement strand
GCTCCGTGCGTTTGGTCCCGGAGAATTCGGCGTACCCGGAGATCGTGCTGGAGGAGATGAGCGAGCTGGTCATCTGGGGAGTTGTTACGAGGTGCTTGCACCGTGTCTAAGGCCTCGTCTCTTGCGCTCGTCGACGCGAACAACTTTTACGTCTCTTGTGAGAGGATCTTCAATCCCGCACTCGAGGGCAAACCCGTGGTGGTGCTATCGAACAATGACGGGTGCGTCATCGCTCGTTCCGCCGAGGCTAAGGCGCTCGATATTGATATGGCTGCCCCCTGGAAGGCCATCGCCCCCGAGGCGACGATGAAGGGCGTCATTGCCCGCTCCAGCAACTACGAACTCTACGGCGACATCTCGGCCCGCGCCGTCGAAATCCTCAGCCGATACACCTCCTCCCAGGAGGTGTACTCGATCGACGAGAGCTTCATTCGCCTCACTGGCACCCCCGCTCAGGTCACCGCCACCGGCCGCGAGATCCGCACCATCATCAAAAAGCTGATCGGGCTGCCGGTGAGTGTTGGCATCGCCCCGAGCAAGACCCTGGCCAAACTCGCGAACCGCGGGTCCAAGTCATCCCCGGCGCTCGAAGGTGTCTGCAACCTGGCCGCTTACACCCCCGCCCAGCTCACCGCCATCCTCGAATCGGTCGCAGCTGGCCAGATCTGGGGAGTGTTGTCCGTCGCGTTGTTTGACGGTGGCGGCGTCAACTCCCGTGACGATGCCGGGGTCTGAAAAAGCCCCGCCGGAGGATTCCGGCGGGGCTTTCATCGTCAGGCTGACGGCGTAATCGTCAATGGTGACGCGGGTTTACTCGCTGTTCTCGGTGATCGCTGATTGCGCCGCGGCCAGATCGACGATCGCCTTATCGGCAGCATAGGTCGCGATCAACGCGGCGACCGCGAGGTTGTTCACCGCCCTCGGATAACCGCGAGAAGCGAGGTGAATGGCATGGATCGCATCGTCAGAGAA
>NZ_JPRS01000428.1 GCF_000738085.1 Cryobacterium sp. MLB-32 | reverse complement strand
CCAAGATTTCACTGCTGACGGAACGACGTACCGCTGGCTAGCTGTCGCCGACTACGTTTCACAGCTCAACTGGGTCGACGGCGACACTGACGAAACGGTAAATCCAGACACGTAGTCTGACCTCCGTTGCACGCAGCTACCTCGGCAGGTGCACGAACGAGAGAATCCGCTACCTGATGGGACACATCGGCCTGATCACGATCTGACCGCGCTGGGCCATCGGATGCTTCGCCCTGCTCTCGATCGCTGCCTCAAGGCAGCCGGACCCAATCACGTCAAATCTAGCGATCCGCTCCTTCGTCGCAGCGAACGGCCCAGCAGCGACTGGGCGTGGCCCTGTTGCCCGAATTCGCAGCCCAGGCCGCCCTCAACGTGCGCCGCATTCCCGTGGGCACCGTGCCCGAGTTCACCGTCTACCTCGCCGCGTCCCGCAAGCGGCGAGCGTCGGCCGCGGTGCGAGCTTTCGTCAACCTGGCGCTCTCCGGCGAGCAGCCCGGCGGCCCCTCCGATCCCGCCCCGCGCGCGCCCCTAACTGCTCCCGAAGCGCGCGTGCAGTCAAGCTGAGTGGAGTCACTTGGTTCCCAAGTGACACGTCATCGGCTCGCTCGGTCCCGCGGTGGTGTGGCCCCGGATCCGTCGCGCTGGAGGTTCGGCTTACCGGCATAGCCTCTGTGCCGAACTGCTGGGCGCTGATCGCCGCGGTGCCGACGTCATGGGATGCTGAATGGTGACTAAAGATCCCGCCCTGAAAATAACAAGGAGCCCTGAATCGTGATCCAACTACCCTCGATCGATGATCGCACCGCGCTGATCGTCGTTGACGCTCAGCAGGGATTTGACCAGGCCGACTGGTGGGGACTCCGAAACAACGCTGACTGTGATCAGAACATCGCAGCGTTAGTGAACGAGTGGCACAGGCTTTCGCGACCGGTCGTCTTCGTGCAGCACAATTCCTCCAATCCGCTCTCCCCGCTGCACCCCAGCAATCC
>NZ_JPRS01000427.1 GCF_000738085.1 Cryobacterium sp. MLB-32 | reverse complement strand
GTTGAGCCGGAATGCCGCCGATGAGGGGCTCTTTGAGCGTCGTGAAGTGACCCCTGATGTATGACCTGTCGGTCTCGTCGATCTGCATGGGTGTGACTTTAGCTATCGGCCGATGCATAGCACCACCACATATAAAAGTGATTAAGCCATAGGGTTCAGCTATGACATTTGCTCAAGTTAAGGCGTTTCTGGCGACCTGTGAGTTCGGTTCCTTTACGGCCGCAGCCGTCGAGCTCGACATCGCGCAGGCGTCGGTTTCCGCGCTCATCGCGCGGTTGGAACTGGAGTTGGGTGTCAAGTTATTTGTTCGCGGAGCGCGGCAACTCGTGCCCACCACTGCCGCCGTCGAGCTTCGTTTCTATGCTGAACAGTCGGTCAGCGCGTTGGAGAACGGCGTCAGAGCACTGCGAGCCGTCACCTCGTTGGACGGGGGAGTCTCCACCTTCGGAGTCTTGAGCAATGCCGGATACTACGATTTGGCCGACCTGGTGCAGAGATTTCACCGCCGGTACCCCAAGGTGAAAGTTCGTCTCGTCGGGCTCAACTCGTACCTCGTGGCCGAGGCCGTCGTCTCGGGTGAAATCGAATGCGGGTTGGTCGTTCTGCCGGTCGATGAGGAAGGCCTGCAGGTGAAGCCGCTGTTCAAGGACGAAGTTGTCTACATCTCCACGTCGCGGGATGTCCGGGCTCCTGACGTCACAATCGAAGAGTTCGCCAAGGCGAACCTTGTGCTCTACGACGCTCACTGCGGATGGAAGGACCCCACCCGTCGTCAGCTGCTCGAACGTGCGCAGATCGCGGGTGTGAAAATTGATGTGGGGATTGAGGTCGAACACGTTGAAACGGCCATAAACCTTGTCGCCACAGGG
>NZ_JPRS01000426.1 GCF_000738085.1 Cryobacterium sp. MLB-32 | reverse complement strand
GGTCTAGAGCCATCGTGTGGTGTCCTTTGTGAGTTGCTTTAGTCGGTACTCACTGACCATCCCACGATGGCTCCTCGCGTTGGCGAAGCAACGCTCAAAGCGGGGAAACCACACCACTCAATGGGACATGACCCAAGCCCAACAGTAGTCGTACGATGTGGTCCTGTTTAGTGGCTTGGAGACTGGTGTCAGATCGGGACCGCACTAGTTGGCTTTGACGGTGGCCAATTCGTCCCAGTGGGTGGTCGCTCGCGGCGACACCATCTCGCGGCGCATCGTCCATGCTCGGTTGGTCTTCAGGCCCGCGAGGCCGAGTCCAAGGGTCTCCGGCCCGTAGCGAGCGGTGATGGAATCGAGGACCGCTCCAGCCGCGAAGGGTGTCGGGTCGGTGCCGAAGATATCGAGGGTGGCATGGGAGTCGGTGGGGGAGAATTCGTGCAGGCTTACACCGACCCTGACGTACCGCTGGGTGCTGTCGAGCTGGGGGCCGAGGGCGGTAATCGCCGCCCGGTACATTTCCACCGGGTCGTCGGTCGGATTGGGGAAGGCGAGGGAAACGGCGTGGGTGGTGTGGTTGTCCTGGAACGGAGACGTCGAGGCGTAGCAGCGCATGAGCCGGGCGAGGGAGCCCTGCTGCCGAAGTCTGGCAGAGGCCCGCTGCGTGTACACGGAGAGCACTTCCTCGAGCTCGACGACAGTGCTGATCGGGGTGGAAAAAGAGCGGGAGAACTGGATCTGCTCCTTGTCCGCCCGTTCCTCCTCGAGCGGGAGGCAGTCGATACCGCGAAGCTCCTGGACCGTTCGTTCCATGACGACGCTGAACCTACTGCGGATGCGAACCGCGTCGGTATCGCGGAGGTCGGCGGCAGTGTGGATGCCCATCCCGGTAAGTTTCCGGGCGGTCCGCGAGCCGACTCCCTGTTGAACGTCTCTCGGGGTGACGATGTGGGCGTCTTCCCCGGTGACGATGGGTTTTAGCGCGTCAGGATTTGGTATCGGTTCGTCGGCGGCGTCAGGCTGACGATGTCCGGATAGACAAATGGCCCGGCGTGCAATCTTGAAGGATCACGCCGGGCCGTTCTAACGCGTAAGGCCGCGCTGATGCTCACGGTAAGTCATGATCCTGCTGTTGTCGA
>NZ_JPRS01000425.1 GCF_000738085.1 Cryobacterium sp. MLB-32 | reverse complement strand
GAATTCGGCTGCCGGAGCGACCCTTTCTCAGCTTCTTGGTGGGCTGCTTGTCGGCGGCAGACTTCGGGTCCCGACAGAATTCCACGAGGGGTGCGAGCGCTTTGTCCCAAGTGAAACTCTCACGAACACGATTCACATTGGCGCGAGCGCTGGCGATCGCGTCCTCATCAAACAGGTAGGTCTCGAGCGCTTCCGCCAATGCGACCTGATCACGTTCAGGCACTGCGGCGCCCAGGGATTCCCGAGCGACGAGACTCCCAAAGGAATCGCCCTCCGTCGTCACGATCGGCAGCCCCGCCCAGAGGTAGTCGAGAATACGCGTGCGGAAGGAGAAGGTCGTTTCGACGTGCTGGAAGTGGGTCGAGACACCCAGATCTGCCTCCAGAAGGTAGTCCTGTCGATCGCCATACGGCACCCATGACTCGTTGAAGAACACGTGTGTTCCCGTGAGCCCCAGCTCATCGGCGAGGATTCGGGCGGCGGCAACCGCCTCCATCTCTGGCACAGCGGGATTGGGATGTTTGACGCCCATGAAGAAGAGCCTGATGTTCGGATGTGCAGCCGTGAGCTGGGCAACAGCGCGGATCAGCGTGTCGGGGTCAAACCAGTTGTAGATGCCTCCGCCCCAAATAATCACCTTGTCGCCCTCGTTGATGCCCGGGACCACTCCCCTGAGGGAAGGTCGTTGATGCACGGGATCCTCGGAAGGAATACCGAATGGTGCCTCGGCAATCAGTGAGTCA
>NZ_JPRS01000424.1 GCF_000738085.1 Cryobacterium sp. MLB-32 | reverse complement strand
TGATCACGACCTGCTTGTTGTGATCGTGCAGGGTATTGAACGTGTGGAAGAACGCTTCCTGGGTCTCCGCCTTTCCCTGCAAAAACTGGATGTCGTCGATCATCAGGATGTCGATGTTGCGATATCGAGCTTGGAAGGCGGAACCACGGTTATTGGCGATCGAATTGATGAAGTCGTTGGTGAATTCCTCGCTACTCACGTAGCGAACACGGATTCCGGGGTACAGGCTCATCGCATAGTGGCCGATGGCGTGCAGGAGGTGGGTCTTACCCAGTCCTGAGGAACCGTAAACAAAGAGTGGGTTGTAGGCCTTCGCCGGCGCCTCCGCCACGGCCACCGCTGCGGCGTGCGCGAATCGGTTGGACTGGCCGATGACGAAGTTGTCGAAACTGTATTTCGGATTCAGTCGAGTTTCGTGCGGGGGAGTAGGTGTCGTTCCCTCGAAGACCGACTGAACGGCGGCCGGCGCGGAGGCATCGGGAGGTGTTGATGCTTGGTGGAGCGGGCGTAATGACTCCTGCTCGAGTTCAGGGTTGACGACGACGTAAAAAGTCGACACGGCCGTAGCCTCATCCAGCTGTCCCATTGCCGTCAGCAGGGGGACTCTCATCCGCTGGTTGAGCATGCTGGCGGTGAACTCGTTGGGGACCTCGAGGTAGAAAGTACCGGCGGCAATGCCCTTGGGCTCGACCAGGCTGAGAAAGCCGTAGAGCATGGGGGTGATGGACGCATCGGACTCGAGGGTAGTGAGTACCGACTGCCAGGTCTGGGCAATGGGCTGTTCGCCGTCCGGCATGGTTCCTTCAATCTGTGAATTCGTCTTTTCCTATAGTTATCCACCGAATGTGCGCAAAACCGATGAATACTCCGGAATAGTGCACAAACCTGTGGATAACTTCG
>NZ_JPRS01000423.1 GCF_000738085.1 Cryobacterium sp. MLB-32 | reverse complement strand
GTATGCCCGCAACGAGATTTACAACCTGGTGCCTGCTTTCGCCCCGGTCGAGCCGGGCAAGGAAAACACCACGATCACGCCGATCCCCGGTGACCTCTGCTACTTCGAATTCGACGCCAACGACCTGGCGACTCCCTCCCACGGATACACCAGCGGAGAGGGACCTCAGGAGCTGAAGAAGATCATCGACCTCGCGGTCTTCTACGGCCGCAATAACCTGCTGATCAACGGCGACCAGGGGTGGGTGCCCGGGAACGTCTTCGGCACGATTGTCGAGGGACTCGACGAGATGGCCGTAGCATGCCAGGACGTGTGGATGGGCGGCGCCCGCGGCGAGGTTTTGACCTTCGCCCGCTCCGACCGCACCTAAGTCACCCGCGGGGGCGAAAGTCCCTGGGCCAGTCGGCGGATCGGATGCGCTTGATCTCCTTGAGGGGACCGAGCGTGCCCCATTCGTCGCGGCCCAGGCGGGAGAGCGGATTGAGCAGTTCGATGCGGGGGTGGGGGCCGTCAAGAACATCGGAGTTCACGACCGCGTGCGTGACCTCACCGAACACGAGGGTGCAATCGCCCATGCGGATGGTCTCGTGGAGGCGGCACTCGAGTGCCGTGGGGGATTCCGCCACCCGAGGGGTGCTCACGGTGAGGGTCGGCTCCCGGGTGAGCCCGGCCTGATCGAATTCGCTCACGTCGGGAGCGAAGTCCGTACCGGTGGCATTGATCTCCTCAAACAGGCTCAGCGGGCTGAAGTTGACCACGAAGTCCTTCGTCGCCTGGATGTTGCGCAGGGTGTCTTTCTCGCCCACCGACGTGAACTGCACGATGGGCGGGTTGACCGAAGCCACGGTGAAGAACGAGTGTGGTGCGAGGTTGTGCACACCGGTCGCCGAGGTGCTC
>NZ_JPRS01000422.1 GCF_000738085.1 Cryobacterium sp. MLB-32 | reverse complement strand
CCCTTCTGGAACTTGTAGCCGATGTAGTAACCGTGCACCGCTTCGTCACGAATGATCAAACGGATGAGGTCGGCCGTGTTGGTGAGGCGGGCCCGGCTGGAGAAATACATCGGCAGGTAGAAGCCCGAGTAGAACAGGAAGGACTCCAGCAGAACCGAGGCCACCTTGCGCTTCAGGGGGTCGTCGCCCTGGTAGTAATCCATCACGATCGAGGCCTTGCGCTGCAGGTTCTCGTTCTCCGTCGACCAGCGGAACGCCTCGTCGATGTCCTTGGTGTTGGACAGGGTGGAGAAGATCGAGGAGTAGCTCTTGGCGTGCACGGACTCCATGAACGCGATGTTCGTGTACACGGCCTCCTCGTGCGGCGTGATCGCATCCGGGATCAGCGAGACGGCGCCGACGGTGCCCTGGATCGTGTCGAGCAGGGTCAGTCCCGTGAACACGCGCAGGGTGAGCTGTTGCTCCACCGGGGTGAGCTGGTTCCACGACTGGATGTCATTGGAGAGCGGGATCTTCTCGGGCAGCCAGAAGTTGTTCGTGAGGCGGTTCCACACCTCGACGTCTTTCTCGTCTTCGATCTTGTTCCAGTTGATCGCATCGACGTGCGACACCAGCTTGACCTTGGGGCTACTCATGATTCGTCCTTCATCGACATTCCGGTGTTCAGAAAAGTTACAGCGCGCACGAGACGCAGCCCTCAACCTCAGTGCCCTCGAGGGCCATCTGACGCAGACGGATGTAGTAAATGGTCTTGATGCCCTTTTTCCACGCGTAGATCTGGGCGCGGTTGATGTCGCGGGTCGTGGCGGTGTCCTTGAAGAACAGGGTGAGGGAGAGTCCCTGGTCGACGTGCTGCGTCGCCGCGGCGTACACGTCGATGACCTTCTCGTAGCCGATCTCGTAGGCGTCCTGGTAGA
>NZ_JPRS01000421.1 GCF_000738085.1 Cryobacterium sp. MLB-32 | reverse complement strand
TCGCGCGCCGCGGCGAACACACCCAAAACGTTGCCGTCAACATCCCGGTACACCGACGCGTTGTACAACACCTCCATCAACGTGCCGTCCCGATGACGCATCGTCAACGGGTAATCAACGGCCATGCCCTTCTCAAAAACCAGCTGGTAAACCGCCTCCGCCTTCTCCGGCTCCGTGAAGCAATCCGAGAACGCCGTCCCGATCAACTCCACCCGCGGAATACCCGTCGCCTGGACCGTCGCCTCATTGGCATCCGTGATCAGCCCCTCTGGACTGATCGCCACCAACGAATCCAGACTCGACTCAATCATCGCCCGGGCCGCCACGAACGCCTGCCGCGCGCCGGTCACAGCGCGCCCAATCGTGGCTGCGCCACCGACTGCGCCGTCGGCATGGCGATCACGGCGTCCTTCGTGACCTCGTCGATGGCGCCCAGGAGAAGGAGATTTCGTCGGCGCCGGAGCGTATCCGCCGTGATCACCATCAGGGCATCTCCCCGCTCACAGAGGGAGAAACTGACGCTGCCCGGGAACACATTTCCGTACCAGTGCCTCACGCTCAGGTTCAACTCCACGCCGCCGTGCTCTATCTCAGGATCTGTCATCGAACCTTCCGGGGATGCATTTGGGAGATAGTCCGGGGGCAACACCTGAACTGGCTGACCCACCAACTCGACGTGCTCATAGCCGGGCAGCACCCACGCAGGGTGAGTGACACTCCTGATGACACCCGTTCCGTCAAAGCCCACCGCGGCGTCCGGGAGAACCTCAACACGTCTCTCGCCTGTCCTGTTCGAAGCCATCTGAGCCTCAATCCGCACCAGCCAGGAGATCACGTCTGCACTGATCGGCGACCGCCCCGACCCGATCACATCCCACTACGCGGTGCATTTTCCTGGGTTCCATTTTTTTTGGACTATCACGATCGGGAAGTTCAAGCGGTGGTGCGAAAGGATC
>NZ_JPRS01000420.1 GCF_000738085.1 Cryobacterium sp. MLB-32 | reverse complement strand
GCCGCTCCCGCTCCCGTGAGAGCCCGCTGCCCCCGCTCCGGCTGCCCCCGCTCCCGTCGCGCCGCCGCCACCACCTCCAGCTCCGGTCGCTCCCGCTCCGGTACCTGCCCCCGTGCAGGGTTCATCGGGCGGATCCGGCGGCTGATTTTCTTGGACAAGTCTTGGATGTTCCTGGGGTCGCTCTAGATCCAGGCCTCCGTAGTCTCGGAATATGAAATCACAAACGATCACGATCGTGTCCATCGTCGGTGTGCTGGGCCTCGCCTCAGCGGCGATGGTCGTGAACGCCGACACTCTCTCGTCCATCGGGGCCGGGGCCGGCGGCGCGGCCAGCGAGGTTCTGGTTCCGGTTTCCACGGACGCGCCACTGGTTCTTTCTCCTTCTCCCACAGTGCCGGTCGTGCCCGCGATGCCGACACCTGCAGCCGTTGCCCCGCTGCCGGCCCCGACCAGAGCGGAGACGACGAGCGGCACCGACATTCGTTCCTCCACGGACGGCGTCAGCGGAGACGGCCGCAGCGACGAAACCAGCGACGAAACCAGCGACGTGAGTAGCACCGAGCGCAGCACCGAGAACCGCACTATCAGCGGCGACGACGAGAGTCACCACACCGACGTCTCCGACAGCGAGCAGAGTGAGAGCGGCGACGATGACTAAGGCGGCCCACCCGGCCCGCCGCGCCCGCATCGCCACGGGAGTCGTCTCCGTTCTCGCCCTCGTGGGCATGGTTTCGGGATTCCAGGTCACGGCCGCGGCGCAGGCCGCCCAGGACGCCCAGGTTCTCGCCGCCGCCACTCAGGCCGCAGAGGTCGCGCAGGCCGCCCAGGATGTCGCGACGGCGAAAGCCGCGGCGGA
>NZ_JPRS01000419.1 GCF_000738085.1 Cryobacterium sp. MLB-32 | reverse complement strand
CCGGGCGTCTTCGGGACGGTCCTGACGAAACGCATAAACGGTCTGTGCTTCTTGGACAACGGTGTACCCGGGACTGTCGACGGGGATGTCGGTGCCTTTGTGCATGACGAAGACGTTGGAGATACCGAGGGAGCGGGAGAGTTTCTGGTTGGATTTTACGAGCTGCGCGGACGGGCCGCCGATCATGTGCCAGCCCTCTTCGTAGATGACGTTGGTGATGTACCCGCGTTCCTGTCGCAGGCGCCCCATCAGCCACATGTTCCCGATCGCCATCACTGTCGGGATGGCCGGGCCGGAGTCGGGCAGCTGAGAGATGTCGAACGTGGTCAGCTTGTGCGACAAGTCCACGTTCCGGCTGGTCTCCCCGTCAAAGACACCGGCGTACGTTTCGAGGAGGTTCTCCAAGCCGAACCGGATCGACAGACCCGCTTGGTGGAACCGCTCCCGCGCCCCCGCCGACAGATCCTGATCCAAGGGGACGGTACCGAGGTAAGGCATCAGATCGGTCGTCGTCGACACGCGGGCCGTGTCGTGGAACGAGCGAAACATTTGTTGGAGGGCGTAGCGGGTCGCTTTTTCCTCCCACTCCGTCGCGGCCGTGTCATCGCGGGCGATCCGCGCCACCGCATTAATGAGGAGCATCTGACCTTGCAGGCCCGTGCCACGGGCGATCAACGGATCGATGAGGTTGAACCTGGTCCCCGTGCCATCCGGATCAAACCGGAGCGGTTCAGCGCCCATCCGCCGGGTCAACGCTGCGTATTCGCCTTCACCACCTTCGTCCTTCTTGTCAAAGACCACCGCACGGTGATTCTTCAAAATCAGCGG
>NZ_JPRS01000418.1 GCF_000738085.1 Cryobacterium sp. MLB-32 | reverse complement strand
AATCTGCTCACAGGGGGATATAGCTCAGTTGGTTAGAGCGCTTCACTGATAATGAAGAGGTCCCAGGTTCAAATCCCGGTATCCCCACGCAACAACACGAGATCGCCTCAGGGCGACTCGGGGCCATAGCTCAATTGGTAGAGCGCCTGCTTTGCAAGCAGGAGGTCCGGGGTTCGATTCCCCGTGGCTCCACACGAACACGAAATGCCCGGCCGTTATCGGCCGGGCATTTTTGTGTCCCGGGCCGAGAAGCCCTACGCGGCCGTCTCTGCTCTTAACGAGGCAAGGCCCGCATCCGAGTAGCGGATGCGGGCCTTGAACGTGTGAGAGCGGCGCTCAGTCCTCGTGAGAGGTGTTTGACTCGATCTCGTCTTCGGCTACCCACAGCTCATCGTCGGCGCGGAACGTCTGCCAGACGGCGTAGGCGACTCCGATGGCAGCAGCGATGGCCAGACCGGCGGCGACGTAGGTGGCTGCGCCCGTGCTCTTCTTCTGCACGACGACCGGCTTCTGCAGGTGGATGCGGCTCAGCGCGGCGCGCACGCGAGCGTCGCGGGCAACATCTCCCACGGACATGACGGTACCGATTGCGTTACCGATGCCAGGCAGGAAGTCGTTGACCACGGTGCGGCGAACGTCGCCCGCGAGCTGGTGTGTCGCGTCAACGCGAGGGCGAACGTACTGGTCGTAGCTTTCGCGGACGCGCGGGACGACCTCTTCCCTGGTGAGGACACCGGCCTGATGGCCGGCCTCACGGGCGACGGCGTTGGCGCGCTCCAGAACTTCTGCCTGCTGGCTCCATAGTTCGTCTGCGCTCTTGCGCAGCCGAATGAGTTCCTTGCGGCGCTTGCGTGACAGGCTCATCTGGACCCTCCATTGTTGTCGTGTGGCGATTACGTCCATCTTGCCACTGAATCGACTGGGAGCAATCTGGGTAACAGAATCCTAGTGGGGGCCTGTGCAAGAATTGTCAGCATGTCTAAGCACACTGCTGTCGCAACCCTAAACACCACCCTCGGACCGATCAAGGTCAACCTTTTC
>NZ_JPRS01000417.1 GCF_000738085.1 Cryobacterium sp. MLB-32 | reverse complement strand
GATGAGCCGCCACACCGGCATTAGACACCCTAAAGAAATTCCTTGCCCCCCTAACCTCCGCAAGGTGATAATTACTCAGTCGGCCCGCGACAGCAGTGCCGAATAGTTTCAGCAACGATGCTAGGAGACCGCATGATCACGAAGGACTCGACCCTCGAAGAAGCTGTAGCGCAGGTAACCTCGGTAGCTGCCGCTCACGCCCAACAGGTCGATACTGAGGGAACGTACCCCGTTGATTCAGTTGCGGCTCTCCGGTCGAGCGGGTTGCTCGGTCTGGTGATCAGTGAGGAAGCTGGCGGCATGGGGGCCGGGCCTGTTGAGTTCACGGAAGTGTTGGGCTCCATCGCGGCGGCGTGCGGATCCACGGCGATGATTTACCTGATGCACGTCGCGGCTGCCGTGACGGTGGCATCCGCCCCGCCCGCAGCGATGCCGGACCTTCTGTCGCGGATGGCTTCCGGTGAGGTGCTCGGCACGCTCGCGTTCAGTGAGAAAGGGTCGCGGTCGCACTTTTGGGCTCCTGTGTCGGAGTCGGTGGCGGACGGGGACGACGTTCGCTTCTCTGCCTATAAAAGTTGGGTGACCTCGGCTGGCTACGCCGATGTCTACGTCATGTCATCCAAGAGTGCGGTCGACCCGGAGACCGTAGACCTGTATGCGATCCCGGCCGGCACCGAGGGCTTGGATATCGCCGGGCCCTGGAGCGGACTGGGACTTCGGGGAAATGCATCGAGCCCGATGGCAATAGATGTGACCATTCCCGCGAGCTATCGCATCGGCGACCCGGGCAGCGGGTTCGGCACAATGATGGCCACGGTGCTGCCCTGGTTCAACCTCGGCAATTCGGCCGTGTCGCTCGGGCTCTCCACCGCAGCAGTGGATGCCGCTGTCGCCCACGTGACCGGTGCCCGGCTGGAGCACTTAGATCAGGCGCTTTCCGCATTGCCGACTATCCGGGCGCAGATTGCGAAGATGAGCATCGCGTTGGCGGCGCAGACGTCCTATCTCGCGCAGGCGGCCGCGAAAGTGGCGACCCCGACCGCAGACACGGGCCTGTTCGTGCTCGGGGTGAAGGCCTCGGCAAACGATGCCGCGCTGATCATCACCGAATCGGCCATGCGGGTGTGTGGCGGTGCGGCGTTCTCGAAACATTTGCCCATCGAGCGGGCGTTTCGGGACGCGCGCGCGGGGTCGGTCA
>NZ_JPRS01000416.1 GCF_000738085.1 Cryobacterium sp. MLB-32 | reverse complement strand
GCAGTCACGCAAGAAAAGGCCGAAATGGACCACTTTTATGAATAAACGGTGGATAAACGTCATCGGCAGAACACCACGCTCCCCCACATTGGAGGAAAAAAGCTGATCAAGTCCAGTATTTTCAACGAACTGAGACTTGAACCCATAAGCGAACCAAAAACATCAAATCTGTACCTACAGAAGACACGAAGAAGTGCTGGTCAGGCGGCACTTCTCTGGATTCACCAAAGAATTGACTCCAAAACATACCCGAAAATCATCAAATCTCGGTGATTTTTGGAAGAGAAAAACCCTGATCAAACGATATTTACTGGTGGGGCGACTCAGACTTGAACTGAGGACCGACGGGTTATGAGCCCGGTGCTCTAACCAGCTGAGCTACCGCCCCGGAAACCATCCAATACCGGCAGCGTTTATTCTGACGAGTGAGAGGAGGCACCGTTGGTGACCGTATCGGTCACCGGCTCCCCACGATACAGGCATTCGAATGTGTTGAGCGTGCGGCGGATGTCGTGAGCCGCGATCAAGTTGAGCGACTCACTCTTGAGGGCCTCGAGTGAATCGGGAGACAGCTCAAGAATTCGGGTGATCTTGTCCGCCAAGTCCTGGGCGTTTCCCGGCTTGAACAGGAAACCGTTCTGCTCATCGTGCACGAGGTGCGGCAGGGCCATCGCATCGGCT
>NZ_JPRS01000415.1 GCF_000738085.1 Cryobacterium sp. MLB-32 | reverse complement strand
CGGCTTACGGCGATTGTTTGATGCCGTTCTAACTTGCAGAGGAACCACCGGAACGCGAGCGATTTGCCCTGCGTGCCGTCACCAGCGTGACCACCGCAACTATCGCAATCGCGCCGAGCCATATCCATAGGTTCGTGTCGATCCCCACGAGTGACCTTTGATACGAGCCGCAGATCGACGTGCCGCCAGCGGGTGCGTCTGCACACCAGCCTCCGCTGACAATCGGCGCTAGGAAGACGGAGATGCCCAAGCAGGCGAGTGTGCCTAGCCACATTGTGGCGACAACGGATCTCCGGCGGTGAATCATCCCTATAGCCAATCATTACTCAAGCCCGAGCACCCCCATCGATACTCTTTTGTGATCCCACGAGTCGCAGAGAGGCTCCGCTGCGGCACCGTCCCGTTGACCGTTCGACTCCCGGGACGCGTTGCACCGGATGATTCGGCGGGCACGGGCCGTCGCGGAGCCGACAATACGCATTGGATCGCAGCAGCACTTGGGACGAGGGGCTAGCGCCCGACCAACATCTTGTATTCGGCGTCGTCTGGTTCGTAGCCGATACCATGAAGGCATGGCGAAAATCGATGATGATGGACACTCAGCCAAGGAACCTATCCGCTCAGCACCGCAAGATCCACCGTTTCAGGCCCTTCTTCCCAACCTAGAACGAATGTCACCATCGACATTCCGAAAGGGAACGGTTAGCCGCCGTCGTGTTAATCGGGCGCTGCTCGTGCTCCTTGCCGTCACCGGCCTCGCCGGAGCGATGATCGTCTCCTCCTTCATCCTCTGACTTCAGCCCAGAAAGCAGACGAGAGCGGACGGCACCACTATTCGTTCCGTTGATACC
>NZ_JPRS01000414.1 GCF_000738085.1 Cryobacterium sp. MLB-32 | reverse complement strand
GGCACCAGAACAACAATCTCGACCGCGCCGAGTACTTGCTCGCGTTCGCGCAGTACTACCCGTATGGGCCCCAGTACTTCATCTTCGGCGGGTTCTTTCGGGTGCGCACACTCCTACCGGAGATTATCGGAGGGCCGGGCTACGAGCTGGAATTGCTTGACCAGTACTCGGAGTACATCAAGCGGCTCATCGTCAAGTTGGAGAGGCCTGTCGGCAGAGACCTGTACCTGCGGTGGTACGAGACATTGCAGAACAGCAAACTCAATCCCGAGATTTACGAACTCGCACCGGACACAAAGCTCGGCACATTCCCCGGTTACCAGAACGTTAGGCTCAGGCACCACGAGCTCCAGCGCATCATCGCGAACGACGAGCCGAGCTGGAAGGACGCTTTGTCGAGCGTCAAAGGCGTCTACGTCATCACCGACCTCAGCGACGGCAGGTTGTACGTTGGCTCAGCAGCGGGCGAAGCCAACGGTCTATGGCAGCGGTGGGCGGGCTACGCCCACCTGCAAAACCTGACCGGCGGCAACAAAGAGCTGGAGCAGATGCGAAACGCCCTGGGCGCTAGTCATATCATCGGAAACTTCCAGTACTCGATCCTGGAGATCTTCGACCCAAAGACGAAGGCCGAAACGATTCTGCAGCGCGAGTCCTTCTGGAAGCTCGCCCTCGACAGCCGTGGGCACGGGATGAACCGGAACTGAGCCAGCCCGATCCGGCTACCGCGCTTCCCGCGCGAGCTGCGAGATCCGCTCCCCCGGGAGATGTTGCGTCGCAGCCGAGGCGCTCGTGGCGTGCCATTAGTTCGTAGGGGCGTGATCGCCGAGCGAGCAGGAATCAGCTTTTGTCTCATTTCCGGTCGACAATTGCGTCTGCGCGAACCCGCGAACTCCCGCCAAAATGTCTCATGAGACGCACCGATGCAACATAAGCCGTGGCACGTCGCCCGTTTCGTCGTTCCAGCGATTCGCTGCGCGGCGACCGAAGAGTGTCATGGTGTCCAGCTTTCGAGTGGGGTTTTCAGAAACCGGCCTGGAGAACGACCAGGCCGGGAAATATGGCGAACAGGATCGTCATGGGCAAGATCAGGAAGACGAGTGGCACCAACA
>NZ_JPRS01000413.1 GCF_000738085.1 Cryobacterium sp. MLB-32 | reverse complement strand
GTTCATCACGAGCCTGAACGACCTCGCGTACTCGAAGAAGTTCCGCTTCAAGAGCTTCCTCGGCGCCTTCAAGTACTACACCTCGTACACGCTCAAGACCTTCGACGGCAAGCGCTACCTTGAGCGCTTCGAAGACCGCGTTGTGATGACCGCGCTCGGTCTCGCATCCGGTGACGAGAAGCTCGCCGTCGAGCTCGTGGAAGAGATCATCGCCGGCCGCTTCCAGCCGGCCACCCCCACGTTCCTCAACTCGGCCAAGGCCCAGCGTGGCGAGCTCGTCTCCTGCTTCCTGCTGCGCATCGAAGACAACATGGAGTCGATCAGCCGCGGCATCAACTCCTCCCTGCAGCTGTCCAAGCGCGGCGGCGGCGTGGCTCTGCTGCTCAGCAATATCCGTGAGGCCGGCGCGCCGATCAAGCAGATCGAGAACCAGTCGAGCGGAATCATCCCCGTGATGAAGCTCCTCGAAGACTCCTTCAGCTACGCCAACCAGCTCGGTGCCCGCCAGGGTGCCGGCGCGGTGTACCTGCAGGCGCACCACCCCGACATCATGCGTTTCCTCGACACCAAGCGTGAGAACGCCGATGAGAAGATCCGCATCAAGACGCTCTCCCTCGGTGTTGTCATTCCCGACATCACCTTCGAGCTCGCCAAGAACGACGAGTGGATGTACCTCTTCTCGCCGTACGACGTGGAAAAGGTCTACGGCGTGCCGTTCGCGGACATCTCGGTCACCGAGAAGTACCACGAGATGGTCGACAACCCCCGCATCAAGAAGTCGAAGATGAAGGCGCGTGAGTTCTTCCAGACCCTCGCGGAGATCCAGTTCGAGTCCGGCTACCCGTACATCATGTTCGAGGACACCGTGAACAAGGCGAACCCGATCGAGGGTCGCA
>NZ_JPRS01000412.1 GCF_000738085.1 Cryobacterium sp. MLB-32 | reverse complement strand
ATGGAATAGGGGCGCCCTGTGGCGCTCATCTAGATTCCAAACATCAGCTTCCGGCATCAGTGGCTTCCACGGCTAGGGGACAGACGTCAGGTCGGGCATGTTTTGGTCTCCTTCGGGTGGTGAAAACCTAGCAGTGATGCAAGTGCCGGGCTAGCATCGCGTGCGAGGAATTCCTCGCAGCCCTCTAACGGGACGCCTTCGAATCATCATCGTCTACTCGAATCCCTGCGGTGCCGAGAGGACGATCGTCCCGTATGCCCCGTCTGAGAAAATGCCCGGTGAAGGGAGGGCGGATTCAGATGACTCTTCGGTGAGGTCCAATTCCCGCGCTCGGCGATAGAACGTTGCTCGAGACATTCCAAGATCACGGGCAACCGTCGTCACTGGCTCTCCACCGTCGATGAGTCGACGGGCATTGCGGATTTGGCTGTCGGTGATGAGCCGCGGCCTCCCCCCGAGATCCTTGCCGGCGTTGCGGCGCTTGTTAATGGAGTCGATCACACGTTCTCGTTTGATTTCGTGTTCCATTTGTCCGAGGGCAGCCATGATCGTGAACAGCATGGACCCCATCGGTGTCGCGGTGTCGACGTCGCCGCCTCCCAGGTTGAGTACGCGGAGGCCGGCTCCGCGGCCGCGAAGCTCCTCGGCGAAGTCGAGCATGTTCTGCGTCGATCGGCCCAGCCGATCCAGGGTCGTGATGACGAGGGTGTCGCCGTCCTCGAGAGCGTCGAGTGCACGGTCGAACTGGGGCCGTGATGCTCGAGCACCGGAAATGCCATGGTCGACGTAGAGGTCGTCACGCCGGACGCCAGCGGCGAGGATGTCGATCTGTTGCCGGTCGGTGGACTGCTGTCGCGTGGATACGCGTGCGTAGCCTATCAGTTTCGTCATTTCTGCTCCTGGGGTGTCTCATAACCAATGGCGAGTACCGCAATTCAAGCATGCGGTTATGCGACGTAGTTATGAGAATCGGCGCGCCGCAAGATTCCGGTGATTCTGCGGAAGCTCAGGCCGCGGCGGTGAGACGTCTTATATCGCTAGGGTTGTAAGACGGGGGTCCAGACAAGCCCATCGTGGTCCTCGGACTGGGGGACACGCTTGCTGGTCGTAAGTTCATGCCAAAGGGGACGCAGGAGACGACTCCACGAGTGTGGATCTCATCTGAACGATCTCCCCGCAAAGGATGTAGCAGTTCAGCAACAAGAACTTGGCTTCAGTCAAAGTCACCTCGTCGTGAACCCCG
>NZ_JPRS01000411.1 GCF_000738085.1 Cryobacterium sp. MLB-32 | reverse complement strand
AATAGGTCGGGGGTTCAAATCCCTCCGGGCGCACAGACAAGAAGCGGTTCACTTCGGTGGGCCGCTTTTTTTGTTGCCCGCGGCCAGGGTCAATTTGGTCCGAACGGACAAACTAGGGACAAGCTCAGGTAGCATCGGCATAATTGAGTTATCCTTACTGTTCAATTTATGCGCCCGGTGGCGAGTGGCACCGGCGTACCAAGAGTTTCTCGCCGGGCGTTGTTCGGGCTCCCAGTGAGGAAGGCATTCCTGCGAGGGACTGCCTCGGTGGGGCGAGGGGTAGGGCCTTCGCTTCATCGCCACAGTCGGGGCGTGCCGGGGTGCGACTGCTAGGTCGTGGACCGGGTGCGCAGGCGGTCGCAGAGGGCGCTGAGCTGACGCAGCTCGTCGGTGCTGAGCGAATCGCCGACGCGGTCGGTAATCGTATCCATGTGTTGCACGGCCACTCGGCGGAAGAGCGCCAGTCCGGCGGGTGTCAGTTCGACGATGGCACCGCGACCATCCGCGGGGTCGGCGAGCTTGCACACGTACCCCCGGGAAACGAGCCGGTCGACGAGGCGACTGACGCTCGGCTGAGTGAGCAATACGTGCTCGTTGAGCTCCCGCAGCCGGATGCGACGGTCGGGCTGCCGGGACAGGTTGAACATCACGTCGTACTCATTGAAGGAAATGTCCTTCGAGGGGAAATCGGCGGCGAGTCCGCGCATGATGGCGACCTGGGCACGAAAGAGCGATTCCCAGGCGCGTACCGCCACGTCCCTGTTTGCCACCTTGGTTTCCCGCCCATTCTCGTTTCGCTACGGTTCGACGTAGCTGTCTAGGACAAGGATAGGGACTCAGCGACGTTAGGACCGCATCCGCTCTTCTCGTGTTCCCCCGGAAACGGGCCGCGGTTCCTCCGCAGGCGCCTCGTGTGAGGCAGGAGCGCGATCACATGAGTGGGCATG
>NZ_JPRS01000410.1 GCF_000738085.1 Cryobacterium sp. MLB-32 | reverse complement strand
GCTTTGATCCCAACCTGCTGACCGTACACAACAACGCTGACGTGACCAACAGCTACCAGGGCCTACTGAACGATGCGGGAAATCCCCTGATCAACCGCGCGATCAACAGCCTCAACCCTCCCGGATCCGTCTTCAAGCTCGTCGTCGCGACGGCCGCTCTGGAATCCGGCAAGTTCGAGCCAGACAGCGAATTCCCCAACCCGGCCACATTCCAGCTGCCCGGTACCAGCTCGATCGTCACCAACTCCGGCGGCGGAACCTGTGGCGGCGGCGACACTGTCACGATCGCGACCGCGCTGCGCCTCTCCTGCAATATCCCGATGGCGGAACTGGGACTGCAGCTCGGTGATGACGCCATCCGCGCGACGGCGGAGAAGTTCGGCTTCAATGAACCCTCGTCTATTCCGCTCGACGTCACCAAGAGCAACTACCCCGCGGTGCTCGACGATGCCCAGACCGCGCTGTCGGCTTTCGGCCAGACCGACGTCCGGGTCACCCCCCTACAAATGGCCGTGGTGTCGGCCGCCATCGCCAACGGAGGAGTCGCCATGAAACCCAATCTCGTCGACGAAATCCTGGCCCCCGATCTCAGTCCCCTGCAAACTTTCAAACCCGAAGCCCTGGGCCGGGTGATGAGCAGCGAAACAGCTGCCAAACTGACCAGCATGATGGTGGACAACGTCCAGGACGGTGCCGCAAGCAATGCAAGAATAGATGGGGTCAAAGTGGCGGGCAAAACCGGTACTGCGGAAAACGGATCGACCGATCCGTACACACTGTGGTTTACCGGAT
>NZ_JPRS01000409.1 GCF_000738085.1 Cryobacterium sp. MLB-32 | reverse complement strand
CGCTTGCGTGCGAGCGGTCCGGTGAGCGTGTTGATCATGATGGGTCCTTCTCTGAGGCGCCTGCGAGGAAGACCTTCGCCTGCTTAAGGAGAGCATACGTCCGTAGCACAGAAAAGTGGCTGAGAAACCCAAAATAAACCCCCAGTTCGGGGGCAATTTTTTACTTGATGTATTGAAAGATGGAAAACATCGGCATGTAGAGGGCAATGATCATGCCGCCGATGACCACGCCGATGAAGGCGATCATGAGCGGCTCAATCAGGGCGGTGAGCTGTTCCGCCGTTGACTGCACCTCCTGGTCATAGAAATCCGCGATCTTTCCGAGCATGGTCTGCAGCGCCCCGGCGTCTTCACCGACGGCGATCATCTGCACGACCATGGGAGGAAACACCGGTTCCAGCGACAGCGGACCGGCAATCGACATTCCCTGCCGTACGGACTCCTGCACCTTGCGCAGCGCGGATTCCACCACCCAGTTGCCGGAGGTCTCTCCCACAATGTTGAGGGACTGCAGAATAGGCACCCCGGCGCCGATCATGGTCGAGAAGTTGCGGCTGAAGCGTGCGATGGCAAGCTTGGTCATCAGCGGCCCGAAGACGGGAACCTTGAGCTTGATGGGGTCGATGATCTTGCGCACGGCCTCGGTGTTCTTGTTCTTGCGCCACCAGATCGAGAAGGCGACGCCCAACACGACCAGGACCGGAAGCAGCCACACCATGACCTTGGAGAGCACCACCAGAATCTGAGTGGGCAGCGGCAGCTGTCCACCGAAGCCGGCGAACATCTTCTCGAAGACAGGCACGATGAACGTGAGCATGCCGATGACGGCCACCACGGCCATGACGAGAACGATCGTCGGGTAGGCCATGGCCGATTTGATGGTGTCTCGGAGCTTTCCCTCCGATTCAAAATTCTCGGCCACCGAATTGAGCGAATTCTCGAGGAAACCGCCCGTCTCGCCGGCCTTGATGAGGTTGATCATGATGGGG
>NZ_JPRS01000408.1 GCF_000738085.1 Cryobacterium sp. MLB-32 | reverse complement strand
GTTAGGTCCTGCACGAATCGCAGGTCGAGCTTGACCCCGGTCACCGGCAAATCTCGCAACACTGAAATCGACGAGTACCCGGTGCCGAAGTCGTCCAAGTGCAGACCCACCCCGAGCTCGCGCAGTGTTTCCAGCGCTTGCCGGGCGGATTCGATCAAGTTGAGGACTGCCGTTTCCGTCACCTCAATGACGATTCGTGCCGGATCTACCTGTCGAGCCTTCAGGGTGTCGCGAACGCTGGCGAGCCACCCCGGTGTGGCCAGCTGGACCGTCGACACATTGACACTAATGGGACCGGGTAGGTCGGGCCGCTCCGCCAATAAAGCGCAGGCTTGGTCCAGGACCTGTGCACCAATGTCGCTGATCAGCCCAGTGTCCTCGGCGACGTCAAGAAACTCCCCGGGGCTGAGCAGCCCGCGGTGGGGGTGCGCCCAACGCACGAGCGCTTCATGACCGACCACGCGGGAATCGGCCAAGGCCACGATGGGTTGGTAGTAAACGACGAACTGCTTCCGGCTTATCGCGTCACGCAGCTCGTCTTCGAGGGTGAGACGGGCCACGGCTTGGGCGTGCATCGCGTCGTCGAAGAAGCGCCAGCGGGCGCGCCCGGCGATTTTGGCGCGGAAAAGTGCGGAGTCGGCGTCGCGCAGCAAGCTGTCTGGAGTGGACGTTGGCGTGGAGGTGGCGATACCGATGGACACGGTCGGCACGATCCGGTGGCCTCGTACCTGTAAGTCGGCGGAGATCGAATCAGACACCCGCTTCGCGCAGTGCAAGACGTCCTGGGCGTCGTGGACGTCCTGAATCACAATAACGAACTCGTCCCCACCGAAACGGCCGACTCGGTCGCCGGGACGCAAGGCCGACACGATCCTGTTCGCCACCGCCGTCAGGACCTCATCGCCGGCGGCGTGGCCGAGTGAGTCGTTGACGACCTTGAAGCGGTCAAGGTCCACGAATAGTGCACCGACCGAATGGTCCACTCGTTTGGCGGCACGAAGGTCGGCTGTCAGGATGTCCAGAATCCACGCGCGGTTGTGCAGACCGGTTAGTGAGTCGTGGAAGGCCTGGTAGGTCAAAGCTTCCTCGGCCTGCCTGGCCACGGTCACATCCCGGGCCGCCGCGAACACCCCCAGAACCGTCCCACCAATATCCCGATACACCGACGCGTTATACAACACCTCCATCAACGTCCCGTCCCGGTGACGCATCGTCAGCGGATAATCAACAGCCATCCCCTTCTCAAACACCAACTGATAAATGGCCTCCGCCTTCTCCGGCTCCGTAAAGACATCCGAGAACGCCGTCCCAATCAAATCCACCCGAGGAATACCCGTCGCCCGCACCGTCGCCTCATTCGCGTCGGTGATCAACCCGT
>NZ_JPRS01000407.1 GCF_000738085.1 Cryobacterium sp. MLB-32 | reverse complement strand
GGACAATCGCGTAAACGATTGCAGCGATGTAGGCGAAAGCGACGACCGACGCGAGAACTACCGCAAGCGTGGCTGGAATATGCATGATGGTTCCCGTCCTCCTTCAAGATAAAGCGGCTGGAGGACACGTGTCAATGTGACGAACCTCCAGCGGGCTGGTCCTCTCAGTCAATTACCGCCGCGACGGCTTCGATCTCGACCAGTTGATTCGTGTAGCCCAGAACAGTGACACCCATGAGAGTGCTCGGCACGTCATGCTCCCCGAAAGCCTCACGAATGACCGTCCACGCCGCCACCAAGTCGCTCTGCTTGGAGGATGCCACGAGAACGCGCGCGCTCAGGACGTCATGCAGCTGGGCTCCTGCCGCCTTCAACGCTAAACCGAGGTTCTCCATCGCCTTTCCGGCCTGCGCTGCGTAGTCTCCGACTCCAACGGTGCTGCCAGCGAGGTCCAAGGGGCAGGCACCAGCGAAGAAGATGAGGCGCGCCTCAGCGGGAGCAGTGGCCGCGTACGCGTACTGCGCCACGTCGGACAGATCAGTTGAGCGGATCAGGGAGACGGTTTGGGACATGCCACCACCGTATGGGATGACTCCGCGTAAGGCCGACGAAAACGGTCCCCACGACGCCCGCAAGACGAACCCCCGGCGGGACAAATTGTGCTGAAGAATTCACCCTTTTGCTTCGGTGCTGTCGTCTAATTCAGCGAGCTGACGGCGTGAACGTTTCTGGGTAGTTGCCGAGCCATCCCCAGTGGTTGGCGGGCCAGCTCACGACGACTGCGCGGCCGACGACACGGTTGATTGGGACGAAGCCTGCTCCTGGCGAGCCGTTGAGATAGTGGAACGCTGAGTCGGCTGAGTTGTATCGGTTATCGCCCATGACCCAAAGTTTTCCGTCGGGCACGGTGACCGTAAACGGGCTCTTTGTTGCCGGTGACTGACTGTCAGGGACCTGGATGTATGGCTCGTCGAGGGGAACATCGTTGATGGTGAGCTGTCCGCCTGCCGTGCAACAGACCACGGTGTCTCCGGGAAGGCCGATGACTCTTTTGACGAGGTGATCATTGCTGTCGCCGGTGCTCAGCCCCACAACAGTGAGCGCGGCATCTAGTGCACTGAAGAGATTCAGCGGCACAGGTTGTTGCGGTGGGAGCCAGTTTCCCGGGTCGTGA
>NZ_JPRS01000406.1 GCF_000738085.1 Cryobacterium sp. MLB-32 | reverse complement strand
CTTTACCTGGCGGGGCCAGATCATCGCCGGTAACTACAGCTCAGCGAAGAACAACCCCACCTTCACGTTTATCCCGATCGGTCTGCCGGGTGTGGACCTCAACACCGGGGGAGTAACGCCTGGCGTCACAACTCCGCAGCCTGGCTCCGTCGTCTCGAACAGAGAAATAAACGGCTGATGGAGATTGGAGAGTACTCATGACGGACAGCGTCGTCGGAATCGACATTGGAACGTCCGGACTGCGCGCCGTGGAGCTGAGCGACGCGGGCAAGGCTCACCCCAAGCTCCTGCGCTACCACCAGGTTCCACTGCCCGAGGGTGCCGTAAATCGCGGCGAAGTCGCCGAGCCCAACACCGTGGCGGCGGCACTGAAGACCCTGTGGTCGGCGGGTGGTTTCAAGAGCAAGAATGTGGTGCTGGGGATCGGCAATCATCGTGCCCTCGCGCGGGACCTCGCCGTGCCGAAGATGTCAATGAAACGCATCCGTGAGACCCTGCCGTTTCTGGTCGCGGACATGCTTCCCGTTCCCGTTGCGGAGGCCCTGCTCGACTTCTACCCGATCAATGAGGGCGAAGGCGAGAGCGGCCCGGAGATCAACGGTCTGCTGATCGTGGCCGTCAAGGAGGCGGTGCAGGGCAATATCGCCGCCGTGCAGCTCGCGGGACTGACCGCTGTGGAGGTCGACCTCATTCCCTTCGCCGTCAGTCGGGCGGTGTGTCGCGGAACGACCTTCGATGGCGCTGTCGCACTCATCGACGTGGGCCTGGCCACCACGAGCGTCGTGATCACCCTGGCCGGAGTGCCGCAGTTCGTGCGGCTCATCCCCGCCGGTGGAGGAGACCTCACCCAGGCGCTCATGCTGGGCATGTCGATTGACGCGCCCACGGCGGAATCCGTCAAACGTGAGCATGGGATTCATGCGGCGGCGCACGAACACAGCGTCGAGGCAGGCATCATCACCGAGGCGACAACCGAACTGCTCAACAGCCTGCGCAATACCGTCACCTATTTTTCGAACACGAGAGCGCACGTGCCGGTGACCGGCATCGTGCTGTCCGGAGGCGGCGCCCAACTCGGCGGCTTCCCGCAGGCGCTCGGCGAGCTGACGCGATTACCCGTACTGACAGCGGATCCGTTCGCATCGGTTGCGCTCGGGCGCGGGGTGGATGCCGCAGCTCTGAATGCCACAAACGGTGCCTTCACCGTTGCGCTGGGCCTCGCCCTGGGGAGTAAAGCATGACCGCGAAGAAGAAGACCACGGACGACCTCGTTCTCGGGGCCGAACCCCGGATGGATCTGCTGCCGCCCGAAGTTCGCACCCTCAAGAAGGTCAAAGCCACCCGGCGAGGCCTCACGGGCGTTCTGCTGGCCGTGCTGGTGCTGGTCGGCGCCGGAATCGGTGCCTCCGCCTGGGCCGCCGTGCAGAGCCAGGCCGAACTTGACGCGGCCCGGGTGCGCACCACGGACCTGCTGGTGAGCCAGTCACAGTACTCCGAGGTGCAAAAGGTGCAGGCGGCCCTCGACACCACGCTGGCCGCGCGGCAATTCGGTGCGTCCACCGAGATCGATTGGCAGGCCTACCTCGCTGAAGTTCGGGCGCTTGTGCCGAGCACTGTGACCATTGACACTCTCTCGGTCGACTCTGCCTCGCCGCTCGTTCCCTATGAGCAGGCAACGACCCCTCTGCAGAGCCCGCGGGTGGCCACCATCAGGATCCTCTTCACCAGTCCCGACGTCACGAGCATGCCGGAGTGGCTCCAGACGATGTCTACCCTGCCCGGTTACGCGGACTCCCTGCCGGCCACGATCGCGCGAGCGGACACCGGGATATATACGGTGGACGTCGTTCTGCACGTCAATGAAGGTGCGTTCTCGGGGCGCTTCTCCACTCCGGAAGGACAATAATCGTGGACAAGAACAGGCTCTGGGTGATCGGTGCCGTGTTGGTGATCGGTGCGATCGTCGTGCTCGGGTGGTTGCTCGGCATCTCCCCGAAACTGAGCGAGGTGAGCGCCCATGAATCGGAACGGGACTCCACGCTTGTGCAGAACGCCGCGTATGAGGCGCAAATCGTCACCTTGAAGCAGCAGTTCGAACAGATTACCGAACTCAAAGGTGACCTGGCGACTATTCAAGAGGCCGTGCCTACTGCCGCTGAGATTCCTGCGCTGATTGCCGAGCTCAACTCGGTTGCGGCCGAGAGTCAGGTGGTGCTGTCCGGGTTTACGCAGAACGACGCGCAGGCCTATGACCCCACTCTGTTGGCCGTCGAGGTTCCGGCAGCGGCTGCGCCCGCAGCTGGGGCGACGTCCACATCGACGCCCGCGCCGACAACGGCTGCCGGTGCGGCCGAGGTTGCCGCGAACGCCGCAACGGCCGGGGTGGCCGGCGCAAATGCCGTCCCCACCGTCGACCCCCGGCTCACGCCCACGAATTTCGTGGCCATCCCGGTCTCCATTACCGTTGACGGCCCGTACGACAACGTGCTGGGCTTCGTATCGGGCCTTCAACACGGCCGTCGACTCATCATGGTCACTGCCGTATCCACGACGGTGCCGACACCTGCCGGGTCTGTGACCGGCACCGTAACGGCACTGGTCTACGTTCTTCTTGATCCCAACGCGGCTGCCGTCCCGGCCGGCTGAGACGCCGCGAGGGAGCCGAATTCTTCGTCAGAGTGAGGGCTTCGCGGTCTATGAGTTCCCCGTCAGGCGAAGGGAATAAATATTCGCCCGAGAACTAGGCATTGAATATTCAGGTTTTCTACATTTTGTGCTGATACACCCCCTAAACTGGGGCCACACGAGCGAATGTCCTGCTCAC
>NZ_JPRS01000405.1 GCF_000738085.1 Cryobacterium sp. MLB-32 | reverse complement strand
CCCGTGCTTCCATTGACGTCGTCAAGAGGTTAGCAGCGACGGTTCGCTTGTGATGTGCACCGGAATCCGGCGTCGCCAGGCTTGTGCAAAGAGTCAATCGCCGCAAGTGGTTGGCCCAGCCGGCGACCAAGCGAGCAGGAGCCTCTGACCCTCAAGATATGAGAACGTGGAGCGCACGATCGCATCGTAGCCAAAGGCGGCGTCCGGTCGGATAGCGCTACGAACGGTGCGCCCCGACAAAACCCTCGGAGACAGGCTCTGCTTCTTTAGAGTCGTCCTGCTGCAAGCCTTTTTTTGGAGCTGTAGGGGGCTTCTTGACGTCTCGGGTTGCCAGGCCGAGACGGTCGGCGACCTCTGCACGAGGCGCCCCGAGGTCGAGCATAGAGGCGATCATGGCGAGGGCTTTGGCGCGGGCGACCGTGCTTTTTGCCGTCGCGCGTTCGCGCACCGCGGCCATTTCTTTCTGGGCGGACGCCTCGATTTCGTCGACGGAGTCCATAGCGACGAAGTAGTCGGTGGCGAGCTGTTCGAGTGTGTCGTGTTTCTGACGGAACTCGGCGGCTTTCTCGCGTGCGCGAGTGCGTGCGGCGGACTGTTGTGCGGACTTGCGAACGTCGGCCATGACGGTCCCTTCGGTCATTGGACCTCCAGTATGAGGGCACGGCCGATGGGCGCGGGGCAGCTTGGGCACCCCCAAGTCGGCGCCGACCCAGGGACTCAAGTGCTCTCGGTTGCGGTACATCGACTGCGCTGTTCATCGTCGCTGCTCGTCCCTCACAGCTTCTTCTCCCTCTGCAGTCTCCGTACCGAAACCGCACAATCTCTTCGATTGTGGCCAGTCTCATTCCTCATTCTTCGTCATTAGATCTGTCACACCTCTGGCATTAGTAATAAACGAGGTAAA
>NZ_JPRS01000404.1 GCF_000738085.1 Cryobacterium sp. MLB-32 | reverse complement strand
CTCCCTATTCATTGTCGCTCGGCTCACCTGTGCCTCTGTATATAGGTTCTTCTTGGAGAGGGTACCGTCGGTGAAGAGTGCTTTGCCGTTTAGGAGCCGCTGCATCGCAGATCGCAAACGCGACTCGGAGCTGATGCGAGTCGGAATCACCGGCTGGCGCCTTCCGTCGAGTCTTTGTCGCGGATCGCTTTGCGAATGGACAGCAGTTCACTGTCTATGCGAGCACGATTCAAAGCAGACAACCTGCGACTACTGCGCAACTCCAACAGCGACTTCTCTTCGGCTTTCCATATGCTTATATGGGACGGCAGCAGCACCGAATTTGGGCATTCAGATGGCACGCACATCGATGGCTTAACGTCCGTGTTCGTCTCCCGCTCCGACTTTGTCAAGCAAGCGGCGATCCCCTTGTCCCCCAGGCACAGGTTGATTGTGCCGAATCGCATGTCTGGAAACTCGGCCGCAAGAAGTCTGGCTTTGGTGGTCTTGTCAACCACTTGAGCAGCGGACCGACGCGTCGACCCGATCACGCGCTGGACAGAGGAACCGCCAGGGCCCTGCGCGCTGATTTCTTTCGGGGTGCCGACGGCGAGTTCATCGAGCGCGAGTCGAGCCGTGGTTCGCGCTTTTACCTCTCCTCGTTCCTTCGCCCATCGTTCAGTCTCGCGGCTGTAGCTAGCGGTCAAGGCGTTGGAGGTCCCGGTGGCTTGAGAGTGTTTTAGCTGCAGCCCCGCGGCGATTTGTCCGCCGTGCTCATATTCGGTCAGGAGAGCCATCGTTCGTCGGAGCATATGAGGCGTGATTGGACCCGCGGGGATGGGGCTCAGCCCCGTGCTGAGCACCGTCTCGTTGATTCGCTTTCGGAATCGCTGAAGTGCGTTGGTCACGTGGAACCCGCGTTGATCGGCAACCTTGGATCGTGCGGTAGATGCGCGGGAACTGCTGAAGAGGTGAGTCTCATGTGGGCTGGTACTCTCAAGCACCTCTACAGCCTTCTGAACAGGATCGGTGATCCACCAGTATTTGAGAGGGCGATGAGGCTCGTTTTTTATCAGCGGCGATTTTAGGGCTGCTACTCCATAGTGAGTGGTAACACTGCCGCGCTGCAGCTCCTGCACTTCCGAATCTCGCATCATCGTCATCGAGGCGATGATGACGTAGCAAGCCTCCCGCAGCATCCGGGTCTCTACTCCAGCCGAATGGGAATCAAAGCTGTCGCGCCAAGGACGGTCTCGCCCTGGCAGCGCCTGCACCGGGGCGAACACCCCGCCAACAACGGAGATGCGCCCCGACTGGAGTGCTTGGGCGACTACGTGGCGCCGCCGTCGTCCTGACAGATTTCCATTCGTGAACAGGTCTAACGTTGCGCCGCCGGTGATTCGAGCCGAAAGCTGTCTCCAGTTCACATTTTCTTGTTCCTTTTGGGTCGGATGGCGAGATTTCTTGAGCAGGATTGGCTCATCGTCGCGATCCATATATTGGTCGAAGGATGTGTCCAAGCTTCCCGTGCTCGCAGGCTGGCGCGGCCTCTCATTGGAGACCGCGCTCCGCTCCCTGGCGGCGATGATGTCGACAGAGAACAAAGAGACATAGGCCCACGCCGCTTGTATGAGCGGATAGAACAATTCTGGCGACACAGGCTGAGTTGCCAACGGCTTGCGCCGCTGCGTTCCTCGCAGCGGATTGTTCTCAGGATTGGGCCAAGGATGTTGAGCGATGCCGCCTTCGCTCAAAACGGATCTGCATGTGTATAGGAGCGCCGCGATTTTCCCGACAGACGCAATTACTTGCGGGCTCGGCTGCGGGACCTGCTGCAAGTGTTGGATCGAATTGATGAAATCGTCCCGGCTCCACCAGGTGAGGCTCGCAGGAAATCCGTTGTCCTTG
>NZ_JPRS01000403.1 GCF_000738085.1 Cryobacterium sp. MLB-32 | reverse complement strand
CCCGGTACTGGACCAGAGCTTGGACAGCTGCGCCAGCGATTCGGGCGAGCACGTCTGTTGTTCGATATTTGGCTATCCACACCGGTGGAACTGCGTCGTGGTCCCTCTCGTATCACGGCGGTGCTACAGATCGGAGAGGACGAGAGAGCCTAGCGAACGAGCACTTAGAGGGGGCGTGTGTGGTGCTGCGAGGTGACAGCCCAGGCAGTGGATAAGACGATGGATTGCGTTGAACCCGCTTGATCGTTCAGCGCGGCGGCGTGGCTCCATATGAAGATCCATGTTCTCACCATGGCTTTGTCGGCCGCCGACGGGTTCGCCAGGTTGTGCAGGCAGATGGCATAGGTTTCAACCACGAAGGCGTCATAGAGGTTGCCGAAGGCGGAGGGCATCGCCGGCGGCCACTCGTTCAAGAAGCAGATGACCGCCGACACCGTCCCCTGGAGCATGTGGCTGCGTTTCGGCGGCGGTCACGGTGTGGCCCACGACGATGATCGACTGGCAGCTGTAAACAAGGCACTCCCTAGAAATGGTGAGTGAATCCGGTCACAGAATCTGGAAAGACACAAGAAATATAGGAGGGCTAAATCGGGTGTGTCAAGGCCGCGGACGAAGAAATAGGTGACAGGACGCCGTCGAAATACACGATCTGCCCGTGCGGTTCAGGAGGCAACACCGCGAAAAAAGACGCACGGAATGACTGAACTCGGCCCGCCAGAAAGAGCGATCACACTGACTTTAAGCCGTGATCAGCAGGCGCAAACTGAAGCGCGATTTCGCGGCGCCTGCATCTCATGCTGGATGAGATGGTCCTTGAGCTGAGCCTCAGACGCGTCCCCGCCGATGGCCAGAAACTCTGAGCGTGGTGGATCCTTCGTAATCTGCTGAGAGCGCGCGCGCGACGCTTCCGAGCGCATATGGGAAGAGAGGTTTAGGGTGACAATATGGCCATCGTGCCCATTGCATTCCACGGGACTACCCTCGAATACGGGACCCCCGATCAGCCGTTGGTTCTCGTGCTGCACGACTGGTACGGCCGGCTGAACGGCCTGGAAGACTACGGCAGGTCTCTTGCCCAACAAGGCTTTCACGTGATCATCCCGGATCTTTACGACGGGTGGGCTGCCACCGACGATGAGGATGCGGCAGTTCTCGCCCGGCTCAGCCTGCCGATGGCCGTGGAGAGGATTCAAGAGTTCGTGCGCGCTGGGCGTGCAGGCGACGCGCCAAGAATAGGGGTGGTTGGTTTTTCGATGGGTGGCTGGCTCGCACTGCTCCTAGCCCAAACCGGGTCCGTCGACGCGATCGTCGTCTATGACGCGATGCTCAGTGAGGTGGATCAAGGGGTGATGCCCTGCCCTGTTCAACTACATTTTGCGGGGGTGGATACTCCTCATTCTGCAGCCTTCGTCGTCCGGCTCATCGGCGACGGGGCAACCCTGGAACGCTTCGACTATGTCGGGTCAGAACAGCCCTTCGCAAACGCGTGTGTTCCCCGCACCATGACGCCGGCATCTGCAATCCGCGCCCTGGTACGTACAGCATCGTTTCTTCAGAAGTACCTCGTCACGTAACTTCGATCCGCACAGCCGCCGGGCCAGATGACGGGGTATCTTCGGCACTGGGCCGCGTGGGCGGGCGGGGTGAGCGTGGACGCTGAAGCAGTGACGCTCGTCATCATCGTCAGTGCGCGCCACGGCATCGTCCCCAATCACTTGATCGGGGGTCGACTCGTAGATCGAGGCCGCGACTGTCCGTCGCCGCCCGCCAAGCACTAATCGGTACGCCGCGGAGCACATCAGGCCAAGAACAGCGTTGTCCGGCTGAGGCCGATCACCAGCCTGCGGGCGAATGACCTCCCACGGAATACTGAATGCTTTTTCCACGTGACACACATCACTATGGGCAAGATCAGTCCCATTGACACGGTCACGCATGGGGCGACTTATTCCAGCACTCCGTCCCTTGGCAAGGATATGTTTCGGTACCAA
>NZ_JPRS01000402.1 GCF_000738085.1 Cryobacterium sp. MLB-32 | reverse complement strand
TCGCTCCTTCGGTCGCGCCTCGACCAACGAAATCCCACCGCGCGAGGCCCACGAGGTCTCGATCGCTCCTTCGTCGCGCCTCGACCAACGAAACCACCGCGTGACGCCCACCAAGTCTCGACCGCTCCTTCGTCGCGCCTCGACCAACGAAACCACCGCGTGACGCCCACCAAGTCTCGACCAGCGAAACCACCAGGCTAGGCCCACGAGGTCTCGATCGCTCCTTCGTCGCGCCTCGACCAGCGAGGCCATCCCGCTGGTCGAGGAGCGAGGCACGAGCGTCTCGAGACCTCGCGAGACGCAGCGAGATCAGTAGTCGCTGTCGACGGGAGCGCTCTTGGCGGTATGGGCAGACCTGAGCAGGGCCATGTTCACGAGCAGGAACATATCGAGCCGGTCGGCGCGCTTCTCCGCGTACCCGGGCTCGCTCGGGTCGATGGCCAGGGAGATCAGGCGGGCCGACACCGCATCGCGAATTTCGTCGCTTGCCGCGCGCTGGGCTCGTTGCACCAGAAGCGCCACCCGCTCGTCGTCGGCGGCCTCGGCGTCAAGGGCTGCCGTGAGTCGCTTGTGCACGCGGTGACGCAGTGTGTACTGGGTGATGTCACCGCGCTGGTCCTCGGTGAGGTCGAAGCCCCAGCGCCCCTTGCCGAGCTCTTTCTTCAGTTTGCTGACCCGCCGCGCGTATTCTTCGTTCTGGCGGGCGAGCAGGCTCAACTCATGTCTGGCCGCTGCGGCGTAGCGGGCAGGATCAAAGTCCGCGTGCTCGCGTAACGCGCCGATGATGATGTCGTTCTTCACGGCCATGCGAACGGCCGACAGCGCAATGAGGAGTCCTTCATCGACGATTCGATCAATCGGAACGGCATCTGCGGCCACGATTACATCTTCCAACTCGACGACGGGCTTGCGCACCGAACGACCCCGACCCATTGCACCACCACTTCCTCGTGTAGGTCTGATTTTACTGCCACCAGAGGCATGGATTCCGACGTGTCGCTTTACTGCGCGCGTAGCAGTGCCAGGAACTCGTCGGCCATTCCCAGCTGGTCCTGAAGTTTCTGCCGACGCTCAACGGTTTGGGCGATGAAGTCGTCCAGTTCCCTTCTCACGGCGGTCTGGGGCGCATCC
>NZ_JPRS01000401.1 GCF_000738085.1 Cryobacterium sp. MLB-32 | reverse complement strand
TCATGGATATCGGTGTGGGCAAGCAGCAGCTCGTCGAGATCGCTAAGGCGCTGTCGAAGCGCGTGAAACTTCTCATTCTGGATGAGCCGACGGCCGCCCTCAACGATGAGGACTCCGACCATCTGCTCGATCTGATCCTGCACCTCAAAGGCCAGGGCATCACCTCCATCATCATCAGCCACAAGCTGAACGAGATCAAGAAGATCTCCGACTCGGTCACCGTCATCCGTGACGGCCGCGCGATCGAGACGATGGCGAAGACCGAGGTGACCGAGGATCGCATCATCAAGGACATGGTCGGCCGCGACCTCGAGCACCGCTACCCTGATCACACGCCGAACATCGGTGAAGAGATCCTGCGTGTCGAGGACTGGACCGCCCATCACCCGCAGGACGTGACCCGCGTCGTGGTGAACAACGTGAACCTCAACGTTCGCGCCGGCGAAATAGTCGGAATAGCCGGGCTGATGGGCGCCGGACGCACCGAGTTCGCGATGAGCCTGTTCGGCCGCAGCTACGGTTCGCGCATTTCCGGCCGCGTGTTCAAGTACGGCACGGAGATCAAGACCCGCACCGTGTCGGAGGCCATCGACAACGGCATCGCCTACGTTACCGAAGACCGCAAGACCTATGGGCTCAACCTGATCGACGACATCAAGCGAAACATCTCGATGGCGTCGCTGGACAAGCTCACCACGAGCGGCCTTGTCAACGACAACGAAGAATACAAGATCGCCAACGAGTACCGCACGAGCATGAACATCAAGGCACCCTCCGTGCTGGCCAAGGTGGGCAAGCTCTCCGGTGGCAACCAGCAGAAGGTCGTGCTGTCGAAGTGGATCTACTCCGACCCTGATGTGCTCATTCTCGA
>NZ_JPRS01000400.1 GCF_000738085.1 Cryobacterium sp. MLB-32 | reverse complement strand
CGAGGAGTAATGGTCGTCCCGACCTTTCAGGACGAGCTTGTTGTACCGGATCGCGATGCCGCGCCATTGTTTGAAGGCCTCGAAGGCCTCGAAGGCCTCGAAGGTCTCGAAGCGCTCGATGACGTTGCGACGTTTGTGGGCTTCTTTGTCCAGATCGACTTGGTCGGACTCCTCTGTTGCCGCGTCGTTTACGGTTCCACATATAGGACGACATGAGGGTCAACGATATTGTGAGTCAGTTTGGCCTCGCGGAGCGGTTCTTCAGCGCGTTCCGGAGGCTCGGTCAAGCACGTTTCATCTTTGTCATGGCTTGCTGGTGGGCGCTGAAGTTGATTTCGCCACCGAGCAGTGGCGTGTCGCCCAGCTCGGGCTAGTCTCTTCCGAGGTCTTCGTCCCGCGCCTTAAGTTGCTCTCGTCGACGAGCGACGAGGCTGCGGAGTCCGGTGATTACCAAGACCAGACCGAAGGCAACAGCAGCAGCAGCCGTGACGAGCTGCCACAACGGACCACCACCGAGCACGGATGACGTGCCAAATATCAGGACGCCCACACCCATGAGAATTTTCCCCCAGGCAAGACTGACTGTTTCGTTCGAACCCACCATCGACATGACTCGAGCGTACAGCGTGAGAAAGAAGCGCTGTACGCCGACCGCGGCCGAGACGTGAAACGAGTTGATCTCGCCGGGGCGTCCCATGACGGACACTTCGATTCATTCAACTCTTGAATCATCGCACTACGGTCATTCCTCCTCAGCTGACATCGTCTCGGGGTGCCCGTTGCGTTCGTGGAACGATGGGGACATGGCAGTTGGGGTGCATCACATCGAGATTTGGGTTGTTGACTTGGACAGCGCGCGAACTTCGTGGGGCTGGCTGCTTGTCGCTCTGGGCTGGTCGGTCGATCAGGAGTGGGACACCGGTATTTCTTGGCGATGCGGCGAGGTCTATCTGGTCGTCACCCGTCCGCCCGCCGTGTCCGACGAGGCGCATGATCGACGGCTTTCTGGGATGAATCACATTGCCCTTCATGGCGGAACGCAGGCAGATATCGACCGCATCGCGGGCCAGGCTTCGACCCGCGGCTGGAAGGCCTTGTACGCGGATCGGTATCCGTACGCGGGAGGTCCCGACCACTACACCGCTTATCTCGAAAACGAAGCAGGTTTCAAGGTCGAAGTCGTCGCCGCAGCAGTGGGCTGAGGCCTCCTTTCGGGATCGCCGGTCACCGACTTTCAGGATTGTTTATCCGGATTTCCTTTTACTGCCCTGTAGCGTCGAGTCATGCCACGCTATGACAGCTCCGATGGGTCAACCCTGTATTACGAGGACATTCCCGGCACCGGCAAAGGAATCCCGGTCATCCTCCTGGCCGGTGGCGCGGCCCGTCATCCCAGCTACTTGGGTGATCTGGCGGGGCTGGGTGAGGAGCACCGCCTGATCGTGCCGCACTTGCGAGGTGTCGGCCTGACCCAAGCACCGAGTGATCCACAACGGGGGTCGTGGTGGAGTCAAGCTGTCGATGTGGAGCAACTCCGCATTCACCTGGGACTGCACCGGGTTGCCCTGGTCGCGCACTCGGCTGGAACCCGCTTGGCCATTGCCTACGCCGCGCAATTCCCCCGCAAGATTGCGGCTTTGGTGCTGATCACCCCGCCCGCAGGGTACTTAGTTGATGAGCCGACGGATGTCCCGACTCTCATCGACCAACGCCGTGGTGACACAGATTTCGACCGCGCAATATTGGCGCTGGAAGCCGGACCGGCCACGTCGGCTGAGGACGATTTCACCGTCTGGCAGCGTGACTCGGCGGCCGTGGGCTACGCGACTTGGAATGAGGCGGGACGGGCACACGCACAGCTCGGGCACTGGAGCCGAGCCGCCGCGACGGCCTACTTCAGCGTCGACCCACCACAAGACCTCGCCGCACAGCTTCTCGAGATGACGGCACCCGTTCTCGTCATTGCGGGGGCGCAAGACTGCCTTGTCGGCTTTGAACCTGTCAAAGCCGTCGCTCGAATGTTCCCCGCAGGACAATCCATCACGATCGAAGCGTGCGGGCACTACCCCTGGATCGAACAACCGACAGCCTTTCGACGCGTCACGCACACGTTCCTCGAGCAGCTGGAGGAGTTCACATCTGATGTGTAAGCGGTTCCCCTTCCGGACCCTGATTTACGCGGCAATTTGGTCCAACCGATAGCTTGAACGAATGAACAAGGTACAGCTGCGCACGGA
>NZ_JPRS01000399.1 GCF_000738085.1 Cryobacterium sp. MLB-32 | reverse complement strand
GATCGGAGGGGATGATCAGATCACCGTCATCCCACATATCGACACCGACATCCTTGCCTCAAACCCCAAACCGTTCCTCGGATACAGTGACAACACGAACCTGCACAACCTTCTCTGGAACGTCGGGGTGCCCAGCTACTACGGTGGCTCAACACAAGTTCACCTCGGACCAGGCCCGCATGTCGATGACGTGCATGTGGCTTCACTTCGTGCGGCGCTTCTTGACGGAGGTACTATCGACCTCACCGATCCGGGCGAGTCCGAAGACTTCGGCGTCTCGTGGACGGATCGCCGCGCTCTAAAGGAATTCGGTATTCGTGAACCGACCGAACCGTGGGCGTGGGCGGGCCCAAACACGGTGGCCGAAGGTCCAACGTGGGGCGGATGCATCGAAGTCATAGATCAGATCGCTCTCGCCAATCGGATGCCCGACGTCGCCGACCTGGAAGGGGCGATTCTCTTGCTCGAAACGAGCGAGGAACTTCCAAATGCCGACACGGTGAAGCGTTGGGTGCGTGCCTTGGGCGAGCGAGGAGTTCTCAATGCCGTCGCCGGTATTCTCGTCGCACGGCCACCCGTCAGCGAACTGAATTCAGCCGTCCCGTTAGCGATCGAGCGCGCTCGACTGCGCGCAGTTCAGCGCGACACCATCATCGAGCAAGTCGCTCGATATAACTCAGAAGCCGTTATCTGTGTCGGAGTGCCATTCGGACACACCAGACCGCAGTGGATCGTCCCGCACGGCAACACGCTCCGGCTCGACGGCATAACCCACACAGTCAGCGCCGACTACAGCTGAAGTCAACGCACTACGTTTCTAGCCTCGGCCGCAACTGATGGTGGCGACTCCAAACTTGTTGTCGTCCCGCAGGGGGTTCGGCTACGGGCACTGACTCTGTCACGCTGGTGATTTCTTCAAACGCTTACCCCGGTGTCTGGCAGCACATACTCTGTGAAGGAGGGGGTACACGAAATGCAGCTGCAAAGACCGGCCTTTCCCGTGCTCCTCGCCGTGACTGCGCGGTCCTGGATCCTCGGCATTCCGTCGCTCGCCCTCATCGCCGTGGCGGGGCTTCAGTTCGCGATCATCTCCCATGCGGGTCTCGGAGAATCTTGCTATCAGAACATCGAGCTAGGCAGCCTGCCTCTGCCCTCAGCAGGCTGGACTACGGACGGCGCATTTTCGTTCTTCCCCATTGGGGTCCAATGCTCCTATTTCACAAGCGATCATGAACTCCTCCTAGTACATACCCAGAGCAGCGTGTGGGACTGGGGAATCACATTCGCCGCGATCCTCGGAGTCCTGGGCTTTGCTCTCTTTCTGACCGCCCGACTCGCAACTCGACGGTCCTGGCACGAATCTCTCTGAAGAATTAGACCCAGACCGTCCCGTCGGGGGTTCGGCTTACGAAGATCTCAGGACTCTGCCATTGTCAAAGAATGGACTGGCCCACAA
>NZ_JPRS01000398.1 GCF_000738085.1 Cryobacterium sp. MLB-32 | reverse complement strand
CACCCTGAACCATCGACGGATGGCCGTGGGGATTTCGCTCGCCAGTATCGCGGCCATCCACGTACTCGACCTGCAAAGCAAGCTCGAAGAAGTTCCCTACATCGGAGTGATGTACATCCTCGTCATTGTGGCTTCGCTCATCCTGATGGAACGTCTCTTCGTCGTGGGGTCGCGCCTCGATTTCATCGCGTCGGCCGTCGTGGCCGGAGTGGTTATTCTGGGCTTCGTCGTCAACCGCACGGTGGGTATGCCGGGCGCCACGGATGACATCGGCAACTGGTTCGAGCCGCTCGGTCTGCTGTCCATCCTGGTCGAGGGCTTCGTCGTCTGGCAGGCTCTGGCGGCCGTGTTCAGCCGTCGCTGGAACCGTCCCACCGCCGCCTGAATCCAGTTCAGGTCTCTCGCCTGCAGGCGGGGGCGGCTCACACGCGTGACGTGCGGGCCGCCCACAGCCCAGCGAAGTGGTTGATCGGGCCGTTTCCTCGCCCCACGTCAAGTTCATCGGCGTGGCGCAGGCTCTCTGTCAACCAGGCCTTGGATACGGCGAGCGCCCGCTCCCAGTCGCCCAACAGAACCTGCCGGGTCGCGAGAGCGCTTGACAGGGAACATCCGGTGCCGTGGGTATTCCTGGTCAGTACCCGGTCCACCGGGAACTCCACCACGGTGCGAGCACCGGAGAGCGATCCGGACGCGTCCACCAGAGCGTCCGGCGAGGCGTCGCCCGCGAGGTGGCCGCCCTTCACCAGCACCACCACCGAGTGCGACAGGGACACGGCGTGGGCTTGAGCCAAGGCATCGGGCCAGGTGCGCGCCTCCGGCAGTTCGGCGAGCACCGCGAGTTCCGGCAGGTTCGGCGTGACGACGTCGGCCAGCGACAGCAGGCCTCGCAGTGCCGCCTCGGCGGGCTCGTCGAGCAATCGGTCGCCACTGGTGGCCACCATCACCGGATCGAGCACCACGATGGGCGGCCGAGCGCGGCGCAGCCATGAGCTCACCTCGGCGATCACCGCCGCGTTCGAGAGCATGCCGATCTTGACCGCGTCGATCACCACGTCATCGCTCACGGCGTCGAGCTGCTCGCGCAGGAACGACACCGGCGGCAGGTGAACCGAACGCACGCCCTGCGTGTTTTGAGCGACGAGCGCGGTGACCACGGCCATTCCATAGCCTTCGTTCGCGGAGATGCTCTTCAGGTCGGCCTGGATTCCGGCGCCCCCGGTCGGGTCGGTGCCGGCGATACTCAGCACCCGCGGGATCCGGGTCATGCGCGGGACCGCTCGGCGGGAGCGGCTTCGGCCCACGCCACGGCGAACGCCC
>NZ_JPRS01000397.1 GCF_000738085.1 Cryobacterium sp. MLB-32 | reverse complement strand
GAGCGGGAGAGCCGTAGTGCCCAGAATCTCGGGCGAAATAAGGGAGCTTGCGACCGCGTCCGTGAATCTGGGAACGAAGGCGCGGAGCGAGCTACGATGACCGGCCGGAAAGGTCAACAAATCCAGAAAGACAGGCCGCGAAGCGGCTCCACATATGAGTTCGCAGCGGCGCCAGCCGCTTCCACATTGCTTGCATGAGACAGCGCACGAGCTGCCAGCATGCGCCCGTTCCGTCAGGGCGAGTGTCGAGGTGCACAGGTCACGTGGAATAGTCTTTTTCGGCGGTCGGGCGGCGACGTCAGGGCTGTCGTGCGGTCGGGAGGCGCGCTCGAGATAACGGCTTTACTGGGTGGTGGGCGTCACGGGCGCATGGACGGGTAGACCTGCATGGTCGCTTAGGCGAAGGCGCGGGTGATCTTATGACCAGGGACGGGGTCGGATCTCGCCTGAACCTCGGAGGATGAGCGTTGTGGGCACATCGTAGATCTGGCCCGGTGACGTATCGCCTCTCATGCGGGCCAGGAGACGCTGCGCGGCCAGCTCACCGATGCGGTAGGGATCCTGCGCAATAACGGTGATCCCCGGGACCATCAGGTTGGCCCGGGAGACGTCGTCAAATCCCACCAGCGCTACCGTTCTCTCCCGGTTCCTGGCCCTCAGGGCGGTGAGAGATCCGATTGTAATCAGGTTTTGGCCCGTGAAGAGAGCCGTCGGCGGATTTTTCGAATCAAGCAGGTCGCGGGTGGCCTGAGCGGCGGATTCCTCATCGTGCAAGTCCATGAGAACAATGAAGTCTTCTCGGGCCGCCCCGAAATTATCGAGCTCCTCTAGGAAACCTCGCCGACGTTCGCGCGCAGTTCGGATATTCTCCCGGTCGCCGAGGAAGGCGATGCGTCGATGACCGCGGAGGAGCAGATGACGCGTCGCCTGAGCGGCGCCCGCCGCATTGTTACTGGCGACGACGTCCGCTTCAACATCGGTCGGTTCACGGTCGACGAAGACCACGGGCGTGCCGGTTAGATCATCCGAAAGCAGATAGGCCTGGCTGGCGGCTACGGGGGCAATAATGAGCCCGTCGACCCGGCGGGCCAGGAAACCCGCAACGATTTCCTCTTCCCGGGTCGGATCGACGTCGAGGCTCGCGGCGAAAACCGCGTAGCCCTCAGAGGCGACGGTGTCCTCGACTGCCCGGAGGATGGACGAGTGGAACGGGTTGTCAACACTTCCGACAAGGAGCCCCAGTGTGCGCGTTTGCTCCTGATTTTCACGCCCATCGACTGGTCTTCGGTCCCTGTCGAACTGTGACGGATCTATCATGATTCCAATCCTTGAACGTTGACGCGGCGCACCGCGGCTCAGTAGGAGTATGGCTCGAATCGT
>NZ_JPRS01000396.1 GCF_000738085.1 Cryobacterium sp. MLB-32 | reverse complement strand
TGCTTTCGAATCAATTGCGTCACCAGTGTATGTGAGTCCACCAGCTTATCTCTTGCTCTTTATGCTCTTGGGCCTGAACTCGGCTCTCCTCGCGCAAACGTCTAAAGGCGGGGTCGATCGAAAGCTTTCCGTGTCGGCTACAGGATACCCGTCAGGGATGCCTTCCCAACGCTTGGGCCCGGCCCACATCTAAACGACCCTTCTGTTGTCAGTGTCAAGTGACGACATTCGTCAACGAGCGGTGAATACTGCGAACGATAAGTCGTTAGTGGCAGCGGTGGATCTCTCGTCGAGTCTTGCCTTCGTTGGTGCGCGGTGCGATGGCAGGCTTGGAGGTCGTGACGGTGATCATTCGGCTGCTGGCGACGATGTTGACGTCGCGGTTCAGCTGCCTACCGTCGTGGCGGTTGAGCCTATGCCGGCGGGTATTCCCTGACGATGCCGGGATCTGGCTGACACCGGCCATGTCGGCGAAGGCCGCTTCGCACCTGACACATCCGGGGTGTGCATATGCGGTCAGGATAATCGCGGCGGTGAAAGGGCCAACACCGGATAGGCCACGAATACCCGGGGCGACTTCGTCGCCGGAGGTCGACGGGGCCACCTAGATCGGGTCGAGCTCGACCGTGCGGTGGCGGAGCCCGGCCGCCGGCCGCCGGGCTTCAGAGCGAGCGACGCTGACGCTGACGGCGACGGCTGTAGAAGTTCTGCCTCGCCACGCTGCGGTGGTATGTCGATCTGTGCTTTAGTGAGGGTGCTGCGCATGTGTTAACGCCAACTGAAAATGGGCCATTTCTGCCAAGCGGTTTCAAGTAATCTGCGTTAACACGGCAGCGGGAATGAGAACACGATCTCAGCGGTGACGGGATCTGTTAGCAAGAACGCGTCGTCGGTGTGAGTGTTCGAGCTTCTGAGCCCCACCCGATCGTGCGGTTGAGCCCCACCAATCGTGCGGAAGAGCACCAGAGGTGGTTTGGCTCAGCGCCACTGGCGCTCCCCGCCACGAATCACGCGGTCGACCGGTCGGTCTGTTCCCTCATGCTGTAGGTGGCCGTCTCAACCCAGGTCCTGTTGTGTACGATGCGGGCCATGTTGGCGTCGGCATGGGCCCCGGAGCAGAGGCGTTGGGGCCAGTCCTCCCGAAGTTACTGGATCACATAGGTAGGGAGGTTTTCAGGTGGTGCTCAACCACGCCGGTAATGGCGCTGAAGGATACGAATCACGCATCTGAACAGTGGGGCTCAACCGCACCACAGGTGGTGCCCAATGAAGAGAATATTCAGTCGGTGATCGTCCGGTAGAACCCGCGGTCGACGTACGTTGTCGGCAGGGAGACCTGGTTGCCGTGAAAGTA
>NZ_JPRS01000395.1 GCF_000738085.1 Cryobacterium sp. MLB-32 | reverse complement strand
CGTCCACAGTCCGGCCGCCCATATTTCCGATCCACGCGCCCGCGAGAGTCCCCAGCGTAGTTTTTAGGAAACCGCCTTCACTGCGTCCCGCCGAAAAGACCCAGCGCGTGTCGTCAGGAATGCGTTGGACATACCCGCACCGAGCACAACCAACGCAGTCCCAAACCCAGGGCTCCCGTGTACGCAATCCCGGCGTCCCCGTCAAAGACGCGCCTTCACCAGCAACCATCGTGCGATGGCCAGTGAAGAGTTCGGCTCCTCGCGGACCATCGCACGATAGCTATTGACCAGTACCTCTGTATGCCCGTCGACGGCCCATTCGAAGTGCCCGTGGCGTGCCTCAATCCGCCGGCCAGCGCATCCGGGCACCCCCGCTCGTGCTCTTGGCCACGGCACCCCAGAGCCGGCTCTTCCGCGACAGGCGTGAGGGCTGAAGGAGACCAAAGAGAGCAGAATCGTGCGGCCCCCTAGCGTCAGGAGTGGGTGAGGCCACTACCTCAGAGCAAGTCCGCGTCGTCTACGTACTGCAACGCGAAGCTTGGGCCGGTTCCGGCGTCGACGCGTACCTGTCCGGCGAGGTCGTCGATCCGCGTGATACGGCTGCAGAGGGAGATCGGTGCCCCGATTTTTAGGCCGCGGCACTGTTCCAAGGTTCCAAATCGAGTCGTGCTGCGGCTGCGTGGTTGGCCAAGTGTTTGTGGCTCATGCCCGCCGAGGTGCCGCCAGACAGGACCCCGGGGATCCAAATTATCTTCGTGCGCCGGACGTCTTGAGTGTCGGGATCACGAACGGAGCCACGCATACAGATGCATACAAACTGCCAAAACACTGATACTTGGGCCGAATGCGCTCCCGTTTGCGTAATCGGGTGCAAAGTAAACGCATGATACGCATAAAGCGCATGTCGCGCGCCTCGCAGGTCAGCAGAGCGTTCCTCGAACTCGCTGACGCACTGGTTGGTAAATACGACGTGCTC
>NZ_JPRS01000394.1 GCF_000738085.1 Cryobacterium sp. MLB-32 | reverse complement strand
GCAGGGCGAAAAAATTGGGGAAATCCTGAGCTTCTGATCCGGATTTCTGCTGTCAACGCTGAGCGCGTTGCCTCAGGCTGGGAAAATGCTTGCACATATTTCGTCTCCTGTGCTGGCGAAAGTCGCCCAGGTCACCCAGGACGGGCACGTGTTCTGGCCCTGCCTTCTCGCTATTCTGCTCTTCGTTTTCACGGTGGTTTTTACCGTGGTTCTGCACCGTCGCTCCGTGCGTCACCATGCGTCTGCAGACAGCGACAGGTCGTCCTCCCCAGCTTCACCGCCAGCTTCGCCGCCAGCCTCACCGCCCACCTCCGCGCCGTAGTCCACCCCGATCGGTGGTCGTTGGACTCCCGTCGGGCCCCCGTCAGACTCAGACTCCCGTCAGGCTCCAGACCACGGCCACGTTGTCATCGCCGCCGGTAGCCAGCCGCGTGCCGTCCGGGCTGAACGCCACCGAGTTCACGAACGACAGCATGCCTCCTTTATGGCGCACACTGAGGCGCTGAACGCCCGTGGAGTTGTCCCAGACCGTTGTCTTGGCCGCGCCGCTCGCCCGCTGGCCCGCGGGCGGGCCGAGCCCCACGGGCTTTGCCGCGGATGCGCCGTGCGCGCCGAAGGCGAGGAGCTCCTGAAAGGTGAACGCATCCCGAATCTGCACCGCCCCCAGGCTGCCGAGGGCCAGCCGGGCGCCGTCGGGACTGAAGCCCACGCAGGTCATCTCGTTCAACCAGCCGTCAACGGTTGCGCGTAGAAGCTCACCGCCGGTCGCGGTGAGCCAGATGTGCGCCGAAGCGTCGGCGCATCCGGTGAGGAGCCCACTTCCGTCCCGGGAGAAGGCCACGGCGCTGACGGCCCGTGCGTGCAGCAGTGAGCCAACCTCTGCCCCAGACCGGGCGTTCCAGATGCGCGCCGTTCTGTCGGCGCTTCCGGTGGCGAGTCGTGCGCCGTCGGCGGTCCACGCCACCGCCAGCACGGGGCTGCTGTGGTTCATCGTCACCAGTAGGGTGCCCGTCGTCGTATCCCAGATGCGGGCCGTACCGTCTGTGCTGGCGGTGGCCAGGCGAACGCCGTCCGCCGCCCACGCCACGGCGTTCACGGGTTTGCTGTGGTAAAACCCCCACAGGTGAGCGCCCGTCGTGGTGTTCCAGACGTGGGCGGTGCAGTCGCTGCCGGCTGTCGCGAGTCGGGCGCCGTCGGGGTTAATCGCCACCGAGCAGATGTGTGCCTCGTGTTCGAAGCTGAGCAGCAGTTCGCCTGTCCCCGCGTGCCAGATTCGTGCCGACCCGTCGTCGCTTCCGGTGATGAGTCGGGCGCCATTCGGGCTGAAGGCCACCGACCGCACGGCCCCGGCATGCTGAACGACCACCCTGGCCACGGCCGCCGGTTGCGACGGTTGCGGCGTGTGCGGCACGGCGGCGGGTC
>NZ_JPRS01000393.1 GCF_000738085.1 Cryobacterium sp. MLB-32 | reverse complement strand
TTCCTCCTCGGTGAGGTCGCCCTGTATAGCTTTGTCATTATTCTGCTCTCAGGCTCCTTCCTCACCTTCTTCTTTCAGGCGTCGATGGCTCCTGTGATCTACGACGGCTCATATGCACCGTTGAAGGGCATCGAGATGTCGGCGGCTATGTCCTCGTCTCTCAACATTTCCTTCGACATCCGCGGTGGCCTGCTCATGCGCCAGGTCCACCACTGGGCGGCGCTCTTGTTCGTGGCGGCAATCGGGCTGCACATGCTTCGCATTTACTTCACCGGAGCATTCCGCAAGCCCCGTGAGCTGAACTGGGTGATTGGTTTCATCCTCTTCATCCTCGCCATGGCGGAAGGATTCACGGGTTACTCCCTCCCCGATGACCTGCTGTCCGGTAACGGACTGCGCATCATCGACGGAATCATCAAGGGCATACCCGTTGCCGGAACCTGGATCTCGTTCCTGCTGTTCGGTGGGGAGTTCCCGGGCGAGGATATTGTCGGAAGACTGTATTCCCTGCACATCCTGTTGCTGCCGGCCATCATCGTGGCGTTGATTGCGATGCACCTTCTGTTCGTCGTGGTGCACAAGCACACGCAGTACCCGTCCGCGGGACACACGAATCAGAACGTCGTGGGCTACCCGGTTCTTCCGGTTTACGCAGCCAAGGCCGGTGGATTCTTCTTCATCGTTTTCGGCGTCGTGATGCTGATCGCCTCACTGTTCACGATCAACCCGATCTGGAATTACGGTCCTTATGACCCGTCACCGGTTTCCGCCGGCACCCAGCCCGACTGGTATATCGGCTTCGCCGATGGGGCTCTCCGCCTGATTCCGCCGGGGTGGGAGTTCGTGTGGCTCAACCACACCTACTCCTTCAACATCCTGACTCCGCTGATCGTGATCGGCATCTTTATTGTTCTGGTATTGGTTTACCCGTTCATCGAAGCGTGGGTCACCGGCGACAAGCGTGAGCACCACGTGCTCGATCGACCGCGGAACGCTCCGACGCGAACGGCCATCGGCGCTGCCGGTGTTACCTTCTACGCCGGACTGTGGGCCGCTGCCTCATCGGACATTGTCGCAACCCACTTCCACGTGACCATGGAAGGAGTCATCCACTCCCTTCAGGCCATCACGGTACTGGGCCCGATCGTGGCGTACTTCATCACCAAGCGGATCTGTCTCGCGCTCATGAAGAAGGACCGAGAGATCGTGCTCCACGGTTACGAATCAGGTCGAATTGTGCGGCTGCCCGGAGGCGAGTACATCGAAGTGCACCAGCCCGTCGATGAGTACGAGCGTTGGAAGCTGGTCAGTTATGACGACTACAAGCCACTGATGACACGCCCCAATGCGCAGGGAAAGATCACTGCGTTGGAGAAGGTGCGTGCCGGAATGTCTCGCTGGTTCTTCGAGGACCGGATTACCCCGGTCTCCCAGGCGGAGCTCAGCCAGGCGCACGGCGATCACCAGTCGGAGATCACCGAGAAGTAGAAGAAGTCAACATAGATCGGGCATCGATGTCACTCCAGACGCTATCGGAGTGGCTTCGGTGCCCGAACTGTTTTCTCCCCCTTGCGCCAGGGGCCGGGCTTACGCTCACGTGTGCCGTCGGTCACTCCTTCGATGTGAACAAGCGTGGATACGCCACTCTGCTCCCAGGCTCTCGAAAGTTCATTGGGGACAGTGCTGCCATGCTCGATGCACGCGATGACTTTCAGGCCGCGGGTTGGTACCGTCCTCTTGAGCGAGCGATAGCTCGAATCATTTCTGCAGAAAACCCCCGGCGCATTCTCGACGTCGGATGTGGAACGGGTTACTACGTGCGAGGAGTGCTCGGGGACGCGCAGGCGGACTCGGTTCGCGCGCTAGGCATGGACCTCTCCCCCGCTGCTGTTGCCCGCACTGTTCGATCCTCAGATGCCGTGGACGGGCTCGTGGCCGACGTCTGGTCGCCACTCCCTATCCGCGACGGCGCGGCCGATGTCGTCCTCAACGTCTTCGCGCCACGGAACGCCGGCGAGTTCCACCGCGTGCTCCGTCCAGGCGGGTTGCTTCTCGTGGTGGTTCCGAGGCAGACTCACCTGCAGGAACTTCGTGCCGCTGGTCTGGCGCTCGACATTCAGCCCGACAAGGCGGCGCACCTCACGGCCAGCCTGGGAGCACGATTCGCTCTGGAGTGCCGGGAGACGCTGTCAGACGAGTTGGCGTTGTCTGGCAGAGACATAGCCGCCCTCATCGGGATGGGCCCGTCAGCGCACCACACAGACCCGTCTGAGGTGGGTTCAGCAGCCGAGGGGGTTCGCTGTGTAACCGCGGCCTTCGATCTCTTCAGTTTCCGCCGACGCGACAGCTGACGTTCGGTCACAGTCGGCTGCATCATCGCAGGACTATCGGGGGTCTGGGTAGCAATGGAACGAAAACGACCGCTAAGTATTTAGGTGCCTTTTGGCCAACCCCGGCCGCTTCGACCGGGACGCTCAGGATGCGCTGAACGGGATTCGGATGTCGTTGACCTCGACGAGTTCAACGGCCAGGATGGGTAGATGTTCCGCGTCCACTTGAGACTTCGGTGCGTCGGGTGCAACCGTCGGAAATAAGGTGGCCCTTTCTAAGACTTGGTCCATGGTTCCACCACCCGGGCCGCTGGTTCTACTTCTCACAAGGTTCCCTATTCTGATTGAGCGATGTGGAGAAACAACCTTCGATCGACATCGACACACTGCTTTACCTCGACCCGTCGCCGCCTGAACTGGCGAATGGACAATTAGTATCGCGATGCCAATTCCGGCGGCAATATCGCTACCAGCTTTGCCCCAATCGATCGTGCTCACAACGCTGCTACCTGCATGGTCGCCACCCGTGGACCA
>NZ_JPRS01000392.1 GCF_000738085.1 Cryobacterium sp. MLB-32 | reverse complement strand
CAGCGAAGACCATCGACTATGTCGCGTACCAGGAAACGCTCGCGGCCAGCGTGCACAATGCGGATGCCGCAGAGGTCATGCTGGGTAAGTGGGATGACGGCGCACCGACAAACTACGTGTCCAAGGCCGAGGAGGGCGGGTACGAGTACTTCAGCCTCGGGGATCAGTGGGGCCCTATCATGAAGGCTCAGGATCTGGACATGGCCGACATGTTCGCCTCCTACAACGCTCCGTTTCTGGACGATGCGATCGCGCAGGGCAAGACGTTCCATTTTTCCCATGATCCGATTGGCGACACGAAGTCGCTGCACAAGGAATTCGAGTATATGCAGGGCCGCGGCTATCGCTATGATCCGGATTCGATGACAGCGACAGCACCCACGATACGATCGGGAGACTAGGCGAGGAGATGGCAAGTCAGTTGACGTTCGATGAGCTCTATGACGAGTTTGTGGCCTACTTTGGTCAGCGGCTCGACGTGCCGACGTACAGTCCTGGGTCGAAGACAGTCACCGGCGTGCTGTACGGCGCGGTATTCATTCGGGCTGTGCTGAACCTCGAAGAGGCTACTTTCAGCGCGGCAATCGTCGTCGGTGCGGCTCGCGAGGTCGTCCGGGGCCCGAAAGGTGTCTTTGCGTCTGGCGGTGGTCGGGAAGCAGTATTGGACGTCTTGCGCGCCGTGGATGAGTCCTGTCGCTTGCGACTTCCGGACGACTACCTCGCCACTTTTGACGTGCCGGTCGACAAAGACCTGCTCATTTTTGGACCGAGGAGCACTCGCCCACCGGCTCCGAGTTTGCCGTACGGGGAATTCTATGGCTTCACCCTCAACTTCTTCGGGCCGAGGTTGTCCTTCCCCACGAGCGATGAGAGC
>NZ_JPRS01000391.1 GCF_000738085.1 Cryobacterium sp. MLB-32 | reverse complement strand
GCGAAAGGCGAACTGCGCCAAGTCGGCTCGCATCCTGCAATGATCGAACTTTGGCCTGCTCTTCTGCAGCGACGGCGAAAACTTCGTCCATGACCGTGCCCGGCTTGAAGGTACAGATCATCATGAATGCATTCATCAAAACTCCCTTTTCATTTGCTTGACAGCAAGAACATTAAGGCGGGAAACAAAATTCCGACCAGCGGGAGGCGAACGACCCGGCAGGACGTGACCCCGGACGACCGGTGGCTGCTACCCAGAATTGCCTCAGCTTGATTCCGAGACCGGAGAAGTATCGAGACCAACGGTGGAGCAACAGGGACCGAGCTTGAGCGGGCGTGCCCGCACTGGGCGGCCCTAGCCGCTTCTTTTCCGGTCGCCCCACAAGGGGGACGGCCACCGCGACAGATCGGGGCCGAGTCACCTGCGGCTGAGCACGCCGATGCCGTGTGGCTTGGGAACCCCCTACGAGAGAGGAGAGCGTGCAGAAGAACGAACTGTACATCTCGCTGATCGGTACTCACCGACCATCGCACGATGGCTCCTCACGTCGGTAAAGCAACGCTCAAGGCGGGGAAACCAGACCGATCAACGGGGCACGACCATACCGGATCGCAACGAGGATATGTCGCGAAGGCCCGGCACGAAGCCGCGGGAGCTACGATGCGAGGCTGGACTGGTCCAAACGCGTCAGAAACACAGTGCCGTCGGGCGGCGCCGCCCCGGTAGAAGAGCAGAGCGGCTGCACCGTCCATTTGCAAGTGAGGGGGCATCACGCATCTCATCACCGAGGTCCGCGAAAGAGGGACAGACAAGATGAAATTCGAGATGGTACTTTCATCAAAAAGTTCTGGCTGCAGAAAAACGTAGTTTCGCCATCACATCAACGGAGATGAAATGAACTACAAGAAACCAACGATAGGTGTCTGGTTCATCGGCATGGTCATCGTTTCCACAATCGCCTCGAGTGGCGTCGCCAACGCCTCTGAAGATCCGACTGGA
>NZ_JPRS01000390.1 GCF_000738085.1 Cryobacterium sp. MLB-32 | reverse complement strand
GAAATGTAGCCCTGTGCCTTGAGGATATCTGCGATGTGCGCTTTCAATTTGCTATGCGGCATCGACACTGTGTCGTGGTACGCCGAGTTAGCGTTGCGCAGTCTGGTCAGCATGTCTGCGACCGGATCTGTCATTGTCATTTTGTGGTGCCTTTCTCGCCTGGTTTCGCCCATCCGTTACACGGATGACGACCTGTGGTGGTGAGGGGGCCGGTCGGATGACCGGCCCCCGGGGTGAAAAACTAAAGAACCCGCTTGGGCTACTTTACTCGCTACTTTACTTCGGCCGACTTGAACGGAAAGCCAAGCGCCTTGAGCAGCGCGCGGCCCTCGTCGTTGTTCTGGGCGGTCGTCACAACGGTGATGTCCATCCCGCGAACGCGGTCGATGCGGTCCTGATCGATCTCGTGGAACATAACCTGCTCCGTGAGACCGAACGTGTAGTTGCCCGCGCCGTCGAACTGCTTGTCCGACAGCCCGCGGAAGTCGCGGATACGGGGAAGCGCCAGGCTGAGCAAGCGGTCGAGGAACTCCCACATGCGGTCGCCACGAAGTGTGACGTGCGCGCCAATGGGCTGTCCTTCACGCAGTTTGAACTGCGCGATCGACTTGCGAGCCTTGGTGACCTGCGGCTTCTGGCCGGTGATCTTGGTGAGGTCAGAAACCGCACCATCCATCACCTTGCCGTCGCGAGCTGCTTCTCCGACACCCATGTTGACGACAATCTTCGTCAGGTTGGGGATACGGTGCACGTTCGTGAAGCCGAGTTCAGTCGAGAGCTTCGCGCGAATCTCGTCCTGGTACTTCTGCTTGAGCCGCGGCTGGATTTTGCCAGCCGGAGCCGCAGCTTCTGTTGCTACTGCGGAGTCAGTCATTAGAGGTCCTTACCCGACTTCTTGGCGTAACGAACGCGGACCGTCTTGGT
>NZ_JPRS01000389.1 GCF_000738085.1 Cryobacterium sp. MLB-32 | reverse complement strand
AACATCATGGAGTTCTGCAAGGCATACAACGCTGCGACAGAAGCCCAGCGCGGAAACGTCATCCCGGTTGAGATCACCGTGTACGACGACCGTTCATTCACCTTCATCTTGAAGACCCCGCCCGCAGCGGAGCTCATCAAGAAGGCCGCAAACCTTGCAAAGGGCAGCGGAACCCCCCACACCATCAAGGTTGCCAAGCTCACGCAGGCACAGATCCGCGAAATCGCCGAAGTCAAGATGGCTGACCTCAACGCCAACGACCTCGACGCTGCCTCGAAGATCATCGCCGGCACCGCCCGCTCCATGGGCGTCACGGTCGAGGGCTAACCCTCACCCGCTTTCGCAACCCCCAGCATGACGTGGAAGAGCCAGCCAGGCTCGCACCACACTCTCGATATTTGTACACAGGAGATTTCACATGGCAACAAAGTCAAAGGCCTACCGCGCCTCGGCCGAGAAAATCGGCGCCGACACGTTCTACACCCCGGCCGCAGCCGTCGCTCTCGCCAAGGAGACCGGCTCGTCCAAGTTCAACTCCACCGTTGAGGTCGCCCTTCGCCTCGGAGTCGACCCGCGCAAGGCAGACCAGATGGTTCGCGGTACCGTGATTCTTCCTCACGGCACCGGACGCACCGCCCGCGTCATCGTCTTCGCAACCGGCCCGGCCGCCGAGGCAGCTATCGCTGCCGGCGCCGACGAGGTTGGTGGCGACGAGCTCATTGAGAAGGTTGCCGCCGGTTACACCTCCTTCGACTCCGCGGTTTCGACCCCGGAGCTCATGGGTAAGGTCGGACGCCTCGGAAAGGTACTGGGCCCGCGTGGCCTCATGCCGAACCCGAAGACCGGCACCGTGACGCCCGACGTCGCGAAGGCCGTTTCCGACATCAAGGGTGGAAAGATCGAATTCCGCGTTGACAAGCACGCCAACGTGCACTTCGTCGTGGGCAAGGCATCCTTCACCGTTGAGCAGCTCAACGAGAACATCGACGCTGCCCTCGAAGAGGTTGTTCGCCTCAAGCCCAGCTCTTCCAAGGGCCGCTACATCACGAAGGGTGTCGTCTCGACCACCTTCGGACCTGGCATCCA
>NZ_JPRS01000388.1 GCF_000738085.1 Cryobacterium sp. MLB-32 | reverse complement strand
GTACATCGAGTGCAGGGGTGAGTGTCATGTCTGGCATACGTCGCTGTACAACTTTCTGGTTCGTGGACCGGATAGGTTCACGATAGCGCCTTTTCGTTCATATGTCATGACATATTCACAGCTGCTCCTGTTTGCGTGCGCCATTCGGGGAAATGCGACCGAAACTCGGACTGCCGTACCGACACTTCCGGAGGTATATTAAGTACGAAATGCGATAGTCATCGCCTGCGCGCTGGGGGCGGCGAGACCACCGGGCGGGGCTTCGCCTGCGGAAACGCCGGCCACCTTCGCGTTCAGCACTCGCGGTCGACCGGTCGGTATTTCCGCATCCATGGAAATACACGCCAGAGGAGGCGTTTGCAATGCTGAAAGAAATTCACACGGTATTACCCGCGGCAGATCTCAGCCGTGCACGCACGTTTTACCACGATGCGCTCGACTTAGAGCCGGTCGAGGTGCTTGACGGGCTCCTCGTGTACTCGTCGCCGGGATCCGGTTTCGAGATCTACGAGACGGAGAACGCGGGGACAGCTAAGAACACCCAGATGAGTTTCATCACCGACGATCTGGATGGTGAGATGGCCCGACTGCGCTCCCGTGGCGTCGTGTTCGAGGACTACGACATCCCCGGCATGAAGACCGTCGACGGCGTCGGCGCAACGGATGCGATGAAGTCCGCGTGGTTCCGTGACACCGAGGGCAACTTCATCTGCGTCACGGAACTGCTGTCCTGACATTCCCACCGCGCGAGGCCCACGAGGTCTCGATCGCTCCTTCGTCGCGCCTCGACCAACGAAACCACCGCGCGAGGCCCACGAGGTCTCGATCGCTCCTTCGTCGCGCCTCGACCAACGAAACCACC
>NZ_JPRS01000387.1 GCF_000738085.1 Cryobacterium sp. MLB-32 | reverse complement strand
CGCGGAAAATCTCGAGCCTGATGCGGTTTTCGACTATCTGGTCGATACGGCGATCGAGAACGCTGGGCCGCGAGACACTCCGCAGATTCGCGCGGCCGCACTCGCAGTGATCGCTTACCTCTTTGAGATATGCGAGATATTCGAACATGAGTGAGTTTTTTCCGGACAAATTTACGCCCCTAGAGCGCACCATTGTCGGCGAAGCTGCGGCGCTTTTGGCGCTCTTGGGTAGACGCAGCACGAGCATCGGCCAACTGTATGTCGAGCACCGGCAGACGCCGGCCGCATCGACGTACGACAGTTTCGTTGCCGCGCTGACGCTTCTCTACGGCGCGGGCGTGCTTGACCACGAAGACCACATGTTGAGGATCGTTTAGTGTTTATCCGTCTTAGCGCCAATAGCGACGAGTTCAAGCCCATCGACTTCCAGCCTGGTTTCAACGCGATTATTGCCGATCGCGCTCACGACTCGACGGACCAAGACAGCCGAAATGCCCGAGGCAAGTCAACGGTGCTCATGCTGATGAACTACGTGCTGGCTGGCAGCCTCCCCAACAGCTTGCGCCCCCTTGCCGACGACGGGTGGGAGATTACCCTGACACTTGAAATGTTCGGGGGTGCGGTCACCGCGACGCGCTCCTTGGCGAGCGGTCGCAGACTCTCGATTGCGGCCGACGGTCCTGCACGGGACGTGGTCAGTCCCTGGCTCTCCGAGGGACAGATCACTGTCGACAGCTGGAAAGAGCTGCTAGGGCTCTCGCTTTTCCGGTTGGAGCCCGGCGAACAGGAGACTAGTGGCGGGCTGTCGGTGCGCACACTCCTGTCGTATGTAATTCGGACCGAGACCCCCAAAGACCCATTAAAAATGATCGCGCAACAGAGTGCGACCAGCAGTCGCGAGCACGTCGCGTTTCTACTCGGGTTGGACTGGGAAGTGATCCGCGATCTAGCCGCTGTGA
>NZ_JPRS01000386.1 GCF_000738085.1 Cryobacterium sp. MLB-32 | reverse complement strand
TATCGAACAGTCGTTGAGTTCCTTTGGACTCTCCCAATCTGCTCTAATTTTCATTGACTGATTCTCTACGCGTCAGGTTTTGCCGGTCCACCTGGTAGACGCATTCTCGGACCGCTCGGTCATCGTCGCCACCGGACGTCGACACGAGGGTCATGCCAATGCGCTCACAAAGCAGCCGTGACGGCAGGTTCTCTTCATCGGTCTTCGCCACGACGAGAACGAAGCCAAACTTGTCGAATGCGGCATCAACGAGCGCAGCGACGGCCTCGGTTGCGAGTCCCTGCCCCCCTGCGGCTGGATCAAAGACGTAGCCCACCTCGGCTGTCATGGGCTCACCAGCGAGCCAGACAAGACCAACCTCACCGACCACGTCGGCGGCATCCTTAGTCTCGACGAGCAGAACGAGTTCGTCGACGGCTGCAACGAAGACAGCATCTTCATAGGCCGCGAGTTCCGTCTCGGCTTTTTCGCGTGTCCAAACACCCGAGCGGAGGTGGAGTGCAACATCAGGGCGAGCACGATAGGTCAGGACCGCGTCCACGTCAGCACGGCGGCAACGCCGAAGGCGAAGTCGATCGGTGGTAATCATGCCATCGACGTTACCGCGCACCCCGTCCTTAAAGCGGACGGCCAGCGCGACAGATCTAGGGCTGGTCCGCGGAAGTGCCCAACACTCTGAGGCCGTGTCAGAGGGGACCCTCGACGGCGTGCGCATCGGCCTCCCTAGGCGCTCAGGAGTGACCGGATCTGCTTGAGCTCTCCCGCGTGAGCAGCAGATTGCACGTCAAGATCGTATCGGGTCTGGAGGTTCATCCAAAATCGATCCGTTGTGCCGAGTGCTCGTGCCAGCCGGAGCGCGGTGTCCGGGCTGATACCTCGTTTGCCGTGAACGATCTCGTTGATGCGTCGCGGTGGCACGGCGATCGCGTGGGCAAGTCGGTACTGGCTGATGCCCAGCGGATTTAGGAATTCTTCGAGAAGAATCTCGCCGGGGTGAATGGGCTCGTGTGCGGCAGTCACAATATCTCCTCAGTGATAGTCAGTGA
>NZ_JPRS01000385.1 GCF_000738085.1 Cryobacterium sp. MLB-32 | reverse complement strand
CGAGAAGGTTCCTCTTCCGAGACGTGCTGTCGGTATTCCGGGGCCGGTCGACGCGTCGGAGTGGTTGGTGAGAGGATATTCGGTATGGGGGTGGCTCAGGACGATGAACTGCGGGGCCTGCAAGCACGGGCCTACGGTCCAAATGCTGACATCCGTCACGACTTTCCAGCACAAGTACGGCTACAGGAACTCGAGGACGCGAGACGGCAACTGGCGCCGCCACTTCTCAATGCGGACATGCCCCCGGAGCGTACCGTCGATTCGATCGATGTGTCCAGCAGCGAACAAGAGCCCCATCTCGTCGAAGACGAGTCCCATCTCGTCGATGACGAGCACGAACGCTCGAATCACGAATTTCTGAGACGTCTTGCTCGCCGCATTCTTGCCGTTGGGGGTCGACTCGCCCGTGTCCGCCGCGGGACCGTGCTGATCGCGCTCGGTCTCGCCGTCGTCGCGAGCATCATCGCGGCCGCCCTCATTCTTGTCGAGCGGGTCCAGACCGATCCTCTCCAGACCGGAGCCGACCAGGTCGCCCGACTGTCAATCGATCCCAGCTATCAGGTCCCCGGCATGTTTGTGCAAGTTGCAGCCGAGGACGCTGCTGTTCAGGCGTACCAGGAGTTCTACGGGCTCCGTGCGATCGTCGTGGCCGGCGGCTTGTTCAGCCGCGGCGCAGAGGGCGAGTGCCTGAACGTCTTCTTGGCCGCAGACGGCGAGAATTCCGACTCAAATTCATTCTCGGGGATGATCAGGGGCGGTTGTGTAGCGGGACCGTTTCCGGCGATGACCCAGTTAATGGCGGACGAAGAGGGCCTTCCCGACGAACTGGCGTCGGCGTTCCCCGGATCGACCGCACTGCAGTTCGTCTACGACAAAACGAACCAGGAGATCGTGATCTACGCGGGCGAATGACGTTCCGTCCCGGTCGCATGGGGAACGGGGGCACGGCAGGATTGTGCGTCCGTAATGGACACGGCTTTCACGATTGGCGGTGGTTTAGGCCATAGTCGGATCATGACCAATCCCGAACTTCGTGAATGGCCGGCGAACGACCATGGATACCGTCGCTCGGAAGTGTCGGCGCTCGTGGGGCGTGGTGACACAGTGTGGGAGCGCGCAATCAGCGACGTCCTCCGGTGGGGAGTGAAAACAGCCAGCGGGTTTGCGGTCGATTCGACTGAACCGGTCTCGCAGGGCGACCGCGTCGTGGTCACCGCACGTCTGCTGAGGATGACTGTGATTGAGCCCGTGGAGGTCGTGGCCGTCGTCACGGAGTTCGACCGGGTCGGCTTCGCGTACCGGACCATGCCCGGACACCCCGTCAGCGGCGAAGAGGCATTCATCGTGCACCGGCGTGAAGACGAGGTGCACCTCACCGTGCGTTCTCTCACGCGCCCCGCGCCACAGCAGCCCTGGCGGGCCCTCTACCCATTGCTGCTTATTGCCCAACGGATCGCGCGTCGGCGCTACCTGCGCTCACTTCGCTGAGCGGCCGGCCCACCAGCAGGCGACGGCGATGGTTTCGGTCTTTTGTCAGAGCGACAACGGCGGATGCCTCTCTCAGGGTTCCCCTGCGGGCGCTTTGTGGCCCGAGCTGCCCTGCATGCGGGACAGCTATCGTTCTCCGGGTTAAGTTCATCAAGGACCACTTCACCGACGCACGCGGACGAGGCCTGCTCGATGATCGCGAGATCCAGAGGGTCGGCTGCCGAAACTATCGAGAACCACACAGATAGAGACGGTATCGTACTTTTAATGGATCCGCGGCTCACTTCCGCACCCCACCCTTTCCGGAGAATCCTCGGGGCTTGCAGCACGCGACAGGACAAAACACTGTGATCGACGTGACGACCTTCGACTTTCTCCATGACATGACCGAGAACAACGCCACGGAGTGGTTCGAGGGAAACCGGGGTGCCGACAACGACGTCCTCTCCAACCTCACCGATGTTTCCCACGCCTTAATTACCGGGTTTGAGAAGGAGAATGCAGGTTTCGCTGCTGCGAATGCCGATCCACGGCGCACGATCTCGCGCATCCACCGGGATATGCGTTTCGCAAAACCCGGCAAG
>NZ_JPRS01000384.1 GCF_000738085.1 Cryobacterium sp. MLB-32 | reverse complement strand
CGATTTCTCCCTCGAAACGGACTGTGGATTCAAGTTGCCACGATGCTGGCGTCATGGCAGAACGTCGCCCCCAGTGGAACTGCAGGAGCCTTAATCGAACTTCGTCGGGGGTCCCGGCCGTCCATGGAAAATCAAATGGCATCGCAGCGGCGTCGTGAATCCCTTCGTGTGCGAGTGCCACAAGGTCGGGCAAATCGGAATCTCGAACGGGAGACAGAGAGAGTGACCCGCATTCGATCAGCAATCCGAACGGCGGCCAGAGCTGTTGAAGTGCATGCGACATGCCCCCAACCCTATTTGTGTCAACGCCGACCCCCCGACCCGTTCCCAGTGGAACCTCTAACGAACGTCCGCGGTCGCAGAATCTGGGCGCTTTCTGGTGCTGGCTAGAATCGCGAACGCGATTGCGATACCGAGTCCGGCTAGCCCGAGCAGGAAGAGCAACGGCACGCTTGTCTGAAGCTGGACCAATTCTGCCGTCTTCCCTATGCCGGCATCGGCGCCTGGAATGGCGTCAACCAGCAGTGCGGCTCGCACCGCAGCTATGACAGCAAACGTAATAGTCATAACTGCTGCGACTGCGGCAAGAATGGCCGCCACCTTGTACACACGCACTTGCATAGGGCCAACCCCTCGAAACCAGTTGATTATGCAGGAAATCTGAATCTCATTTGCCGGGTAGCTGCCGCTCTACGCAGCCGCGAAAACCAGCGTACCGGTCAGCCACGCTCACGCACCCGACTCGCCGTGGCCACAAGCCGGACCTCCTGCGCGACAGATTTAGGCCAAATCACCAGTCGGCCGATCACGGCGATGCCGTGTCACAGGGGAACCCGCTGTGGGACATCCGGCCACCGCCACGTTAGTCGGAAGTGCGGTGCAGGACGAACATGCCGCCGAATGCCGGCTGATCCGAGCGCTCCTGATCGCTATCAACGAACTCGCTGAGAACGGACTGAACCCGCGAGATGAAGGTTTCCGCGTCCTGCTTGGAAAGGTGGACAACGAATCGAGACAGCGTCGCTAACGAGTCTGGTCCTGCCTCCATCAGCTCGTCTCTCAGCGCGTCGAGTGGAGCGAGAGGCGCTTCGGGGCCCGCGTCGCTGAGCGCGGTGTCGAGATTCCACGAGCGGCCCGTGGACCGGTAGGGCTTCTCCAACGCGCCACTTTCGCCGGTGCGAACCTCACCACGCTCGAGGAATCCCGCTGCGTGTAGTTGCCTGACGTGATACAGCACCGTACCCGGGTCCTGGGCAAGTCGATCCGCGAGCTGCTTGTTCGTGAGCTCATGGAGCCCGCACAACCGCAAGATCCTCAGACGGAGAGGGTGCGCCAAAGCCTTGATCTCGCGGGCGCTCGCGGACGGATTCTTAGTGTCCATGGCCGTCGGTTGTTCCTCCGTCATATGGCAATCCTACCGTCTGATGTATTTAATCCAATCACCT
>NZ_JPRS01000383.1 GCF_000738085.1 Cryobacterium sp. MLB-32 | reverse complement strand
CTCTACACACGCCGCTTCCATGGGTTCTGCATCGTGTCATCCGACAGCGACTTCACCCGTCTCGCATCCCGCATCCGCGAAGAAGGCGTCACCGTCTATGGGTTCGGAGAGCGGAAGACACCCGAAGCGTTCCGCAACGCGTGCGATCAATTCACATACCTCGACGTACTCGAAGAGCCAGCAGCGGAGATAACCTCTGCAGCGCTCACGCGCGTTTCGACCCCGAAACTGCGAAGCGACACGAAGCTCATATTCGGTCTACGGACGAGTGTCACCACAGCATCAGGCGAAGACGGATGGGCGAACCTTGCCACGGTGGGCCAGCTAATGCGGAAGCAACAGCCCGACTTCGACTCACGAAACTGGGGCTACGCCAAACTTTCCGACTTGGTTCGAGCGGCGGAACTCTTCCTCATCGAGACCAGACCCACCGGCGGACTGCAGGTACAAAACAAAAAGAAGAACGGTGACTGACCTCGTCGCGACCGGGGCAAGAGCACGAGCGCTGTAGTCGGTATTCATTCAGACTGACTACGGAACTCCCTGCGGCCGCCCGGAAGAGGGACGACCAGCGCGACAGATCTGGGGGCCAAAACACCAGCGGCCGAGAGTGCCGATGCTGTGTCACTTGGGAACCTTCAGCGTGCACAGTCAGCCATTAGGCGCCCCCGTACGCTACTCGTCATAAATGACCGCGAGGCCCCGGCGTTTCAGGTCGGCGAGGCCGTCTCGCATGGCCTGCAACTGATCGGGCGAGTGTCCCACCCAATCCACGAGTTCACCGACGACCTCCACCGGCTCTCGGGTGCGGTAAGACCGGGTCGGATTGCCGGGGAACTTCTTATCCGTCACGTTGGGGTCGTCTTCGAGGGTGCCCGTCGGTTCCACGATGTAGATCCGTCCACGGCCTTCCCCTGCGGCCAGTTCAGCCCCCCACGTTGCGGCATCCAAGGTTGCCGTCGCGTAGACGTGGTTCGCTGTCCTTCCTTCTTCAAAGTTCGAGCCGCGTCCGGGCAACAACAGGTCCCCCACTGCCAGGTTCGCTTTCGTCCCATGAAACAAGGCCCCCGACTC
>NZ_JPRS01000382.1 GCF_000738085.1 Cryobacterium sp. MLB-32 | reverse complement strand
CATCCCACTCCTCACACGCAGGGCACGCCGGCGGCGAATATCTGTTGTCTGCACCATCGCTCTGGCAGCATTCCTTCTCGCCGCACTCATCCTGAGCATGGCTTTGAGCGGCTTCGCGTACCCGTTGACACTCCTGCTCATCCCGATACAGACAATGATCCTCTTCTACATCCCCATGCTCGCGTTGGCGATCATCCCGCTCATACGTCGCCGCCAGTAGTAGGGTTCGTCGAAGCTGAACACAGCCGCTCTTCCCGCAAGCCGAAACTCTTGCGGGATTCTTAACCGTGGCGCCTGGGGCGAGATTGGACAGTGCTGCATCGCGGGCTTTTAGGCACCGATCTCGGTGAGGAGAACGCGCTGCTCTTGCTGGGTGAGGCCGGATCGACGTTCCCTGTCGAGTCCACGGGCCCGTTCGTCCGCCAGCACGTCCTCGAGCGTGTCCTGCAGGGTTCGCTCGTTTCCACCCGCTGCGACGAAGCGGCTGCGACTGCGGCGGGCGAAGGCGGAGTCGCTGCGGGGAAGCCATAGCGGCAGGGACCGGGGGCCAGCCCAGTAATTGACGCTGTGCGCGGTCAGCCATTCGTCCTCGGCCGCAACGAGTTCACCCGTGTGGCCGGCAACCTGGGCGGCGGCCAGCAGAACGGTGGAGAGTTTGTGTTCGCTCCCGACGGCGTTGTAGATGCCGCTCAGGCCGCGCTGTCCCGCGCTGATGAGCCATCCGGCAAGGTCCCGAACGTCGATGAACTGCACGTACCGATCCTCGGCATTCGGCACGAGAATGGGTTCCGCGGGAGCAGCGGCGAGCCTGGATACCCAATAGCTGAACCGGTCGCTCCTGTCGCCCGGCCCCGCGATCAGGCCCGGTCTCGCAATAAGAAGACGATCCCCCACCGCCTCTGCCGTGGCGCGTTCGGCGGCGACTTTGGCGTGCGCGTAATCGTCGAGGTCGGATGGCCCGACGAGGATGGCATCTTCGTCGGCACCCGGTTCAGCATTGCTCGCATACACAGAGACGGAGGAGACCAGGGTCCAATGCGCCGTGCTGCGCGCCAAAGCCTCGAGCGCTCCGGCGACGAGGTCCGCGTCATAGCTGAGCTCAATAATTTCGTCCCAGGCGTCACCAGAGACAAGGCCGTAGGCCCCAGATGATCGCCGGTCGGAGCGGACAAGCGTCACGCCGTGTGGGACTTCTCCAGATTCACCGCGCGCAAGGCACGTCACATCCTGGCCTTGAACAGCCAACTGCTCGGCTATCTCTCGACCAAGCCAGGCGGTTCCTCCGAGAATAAGTGTGCGTGTCATAGCGCCAGTGAATCGCACAGCCGAGATGAATCGATACCGCATTCGCTCTGAGCGCAGGACCTATCGACGATGATCGTCGCAGAGTCGACAATCACACGGCGATATCGCGGTCGCCCGAAAAGGGGACCTCCGCTGCGACAGATCCAAGCAGTTGCCCAAGACTCAGTCACTGTGTCAAATGGGAACCTCATCCGCGCCAAATCGACAACTCACCGATGCCGCACCGACGGCGAGTCGTGGCCACTGAGCAACGGTCTCAGCCCTGTGCCGAGTCGTGACCGGCGTGCTCGAGATCGTTAGTCCCCAAACAATATCTCCCGTCGTCGACACGGAGACGGCTGACCGTCCGTAAGCCTGGTTGAAGTGATGGGCGTAGGGCATCGTGGCGTCTGAGGAGCACTGAAATGCGGCCGACCCAACATCGCCGATGTCTACCGTCACCGCTCCGCTCCCCACGCAGTTGCGCAAAGGACGCTGACCGCGACGACGTTCTTCGCTCGTTCACGATTCAGAAGCACCGTGAATCACGGCCATAGTTCCTGATCAAAGCTAAATCGAAAGCAGAAAACATACCTCGTGATCGTTGTTAGAGTCTTCTTGTCTACCCCCTGACGATCCACCATGTTCCGGGAGGTGAGGAGCGTTTTCATACCTTCCACTCATGAGAAAGAAGGCGATTCCTAAATGAAGTCCCTGAGAATCTCCTAACCACTGCATCGATTGTCTTGGCATCGGTGCTTGTACCGACATCCGCTGTTTACGCTGCACCCCAAAAACCAACTATCCAGGCTGAAGCGACGGGAGACGGTCAGGTTCGAGAAGCATCCGCCGTTGAAGCTAACATCGGGAGTCAGCTTGGACTGGTCCCCGGCACGGCGAGGGTTGTAGACGAAGATACGGAAGCCGGAATGCTGTCACTTCAAATCCCGGGGAACATAGTTGGCAAGCAGACAATTAGCTCCTCGGATCTCCCCGCAGCCCTCTTCGAAGGCCATGGAACAGCTCTGGTGAACACGGAGCTTCCTGATGCAGCGATTTCGACCTTTGCCACGGATTTCGGTAGTCAGTCGATCATCAACATTGAATCCGCATCTGCGGCTACGGAGTACCGATTTCCTCTTGAAATGCCCGCGAGTACTACTGCCAACCTTCTTGAGGATGGTTCTCTGGTCATGTCCCATTGAGTGGTGTGGTTTCCCCGCTTT
>NZ_JPRS01000381.1 GCF_000738085.1 Cryobacterium sp. MLB-32 | reverse complement strand
ACAGCACAAATCAACTATCCGGCCGTCATGGAATTTTCATGCCGGTCCCCAGGATCTGCTCTGGGAGCCGACGTTGATCGACTCGGGCCGAATTATTCGGCGTGGGTCGAAATTGACATATGAACAGTGGTGCGACAGCAGCAGTGCTACTACGGCGTCCAATGCAACCTGAGACTCATTCTCTCTTGTCTGTACGACGCCCCAACAGAGAGAGAGTTCGACATGGCGGGACAGAAGATCCGCATTCGACTTAAGTCGTATGACCACGAGGTCATCGACATTTCGGCGCGCAAGATCGTCGACACGGTGACCCGTGCGGGCGCTACGGTCGTCGGCCCCGTGCCGCTTCCGACCGAGAAGAACGTGGTGTGTGTCATCCGTTCTCCTCACAAGTACAAGGACAGCCGGGAGCACTTTGAAATGCGCACCCACAAGCGTCTGATCGACATCATTGACCCGACACCGAAGGCCGTTGACTCGCTTATGCGCCTCGACCTGCCGGCAGACGTCAACATCGAGATCAAGCTCTAGGGCCCGTGATGTCTTACTCAGATACCAAGACCACCAAGGGTCTCCTCGGCAAGAAGCTCGGCATGACTCAGGTGTGGGACGAGAACAACAAGCTTGTTCCCGTCACCGTCATCGAGATCGCGCCGAACGTTGTCACGCAGATCCGTACAAAGGCCGTCGACGGCTACAACGGCGTTCAGATCGCCGCTGGTGCCATCGACCCGCGCAAGGTCAACAAGCCCCTTGCCGGCCACTTCGACAAGGCCGGCGTCACGCCGCGCCGCCACATCACCGAGCTCCGCACTGCGGATGCCGCTGACTACTCCCTGGGCCAGGAGCTCACCGTTGACGGTGTCTTCGCTGCCGGAACCAAGGTTGATGTCATGGGCACCAGCAAGGGTAAGGGTTTCGCCGGTGTTATGAAGCGTCACAACTTCAAGGGTGTCTCCGCTTCCCACGGTTCGCACCGTAACCACCGCAAGCCCGGTTCCATCGGTGCTTCCTCGACCCCGAGCCGTGTCTTCAAGGGCATGCGCATGGCCGGTCGTATGGGTGGCGAGCGCGTTACCGTGCTGAACCTCAAGGTGTACTCGGTTGACGCCGACAAGGGCGTCATGCTCGTCAAGGGCGCCGTTCCCGGTGCTCGTGGCCGACTCGTATTCGTCCGCAACGCAGTGAAGGGAGCGTAGTTATCATGACTACCGCACTCGACATCCTCGACGCCACGGGCGCAAAGGCAGGCTCAGCTGAGCTTCCCGCCGAGCTCTTCGACGTTCAGGCCAACATTCCGCTCATTCACCAGGTCGTTGTCGCGCAGCTCGCTGCCGCACGCCAGGGAACCTCCAAGGTCAAGCGCCGTGGTGAAGTTTCCGGTGCTGGTCGCAAGCCGTTCAAGCAGAAAGGAACCGGTCGCGCTCGTCAGGGCTCGATCCGCGCTCCCCAGATGACCGGTGGTGGCATCGTCCACGGACCGACGCCTCGCAGCTATGACCAGCGCACCCCGAAAAAGATGATCGCCGCAGCCCTCAAGGGTGCCCTGTCGGACCGCGCACGTGGCGGCCGCCTGCACATCGTTGAGTCGCTGTTCACGGGCGAAACTCCTCACACGAAGACCGCCCAGGCCCTGCTCACGCAGATCGCCAGCAGCAAGCACGTGCTGGTCATCCTGGAGCGTACCGACGAGATGACGCTGCGAAGCATTCGCAACCTCCCGACGGTTCACATCCTTTCGTGGGACCAGCTCAACGCCTATGACGTGCTCGTCAGCGACGACATCGTCTTCACCAAGGGCGCGTTCGACGCGTTCGTGGCGAGCAAGACCAAGAAGGAAGAGGTGTCCGCATAATGGTTACCGCAATCAACAAG
>NZ_JPRS01000380.1 GCF_000738085.1 Cryobacterium sp. MLB-32 | reverse complement strand
TCAACAGTCACGCACCACAGACGTAAATTTCGAAGAACCTGAGGAATGGGAAACCTCTGAAATTTCCCGCTGCAGTTTTCTCCGAGAATCGATCGCACCCTGACGGTCCAACACGTCTCATCGCCGCAGGACCGTGTAAAGCATCCGGCGCAGACGACTTCCCAGATGCCCGAAGTGGTGTTCACCAGCTCCCTTCCGACATCTCACTAAAGGTTCCGCTTGCGAGCTCCTCTGGACAAGAATTCTCATTTGGACAAACTCTGCACGCTCCTGCATTTCGATCGTTTGACAGCCGTTCTTCGTGCGCTCCTCGGCGGCACGGGCGCTCTCGTCAACGACGCGGTGCGGCGCAACACGGACGGAACGACCAGCATCCCGACTGAGCACCCTCGCGACCGGCTAACGCTCGACTCCCAGAGCGTCGCAACCCGTCAACGACCGGCGAAATCGGCGAACAAGACGCGCGGTGAGGCGGTGAACCCGGTGCGTTCGTAGAGGTGGATTGCCTCGGGGCTGGAGTGCACCGTGACGTGTTCGAGGCCCAGCTGTCGAGCTTTGTCCAGAACGGCCGTCATCATCGTGTCGCCGATGCCGACGTTTCGTTCCTCGGGGACGACGTACACGCACTGCACGTCTCCGGAAGCACGATCGGTGGCGCGCGGGCTGGGCACGCGGGGTAGCACCGCCAGCCAGGCCATGCCGACGACCACTCCGCTGCGCATCGCCACGACCCGGTGATGTGTCTGCTCATGCGCGGACGCGAAAGCCACTACGGACGCCACGAAGTCCTCCCGGCTCACGACCGGAACTCCGCCCCGCTCCACCACCCACCGCCAGCGCAATCCCGCGATTGCCTCCGTCTCGAGTGCTTTGGCTTCACGCACCACGATCTTCGTCATCTCGCCAGTCTGCCCGATCGCACAACAGATGGTTCACGATGTGGTTCGCAGGGATCGCTTCCGCGCGGCAATTTAGATAGCGACGAAGGCATCCCTTCTTCTGCGTCCCGCAGGGGGTTCCTCTCAAGGTGCAGTCCACGCAAGGCATCGTCGACATTTCCAAGAATCGATAGTCAGCACCACAAGGCCGGCGCTACTCGGGCTGAGGTCGTCTGCCGACAAGGAACCAGATCACAGGACCTGCGATGGGAGCGAAAAGCACAATGAGCACCCAAATGGCCCGAGCGGTCGAACTCAACGAAGGTGCGCGCCGAATTTGCACCAGGGCCACCACGAGAGCCACGAGCATCACCACTACAACGCCGCTCCACGCGATGTCGTAGAAAGCTGGAATAAGCGGATTGTTCATCGTCGTCCCCCGGTTCGACAGGCATCCTGTCTGCCAAGCTGATCAGCAGGGAGGAGCACTGTCAAATTTCCACTCCGCGAGGCCGTGGAACCCCGACTTCTCAAGTTCGTCCGCACGAGGTTCCGCTTACGGGCGTTTCTCTCGGGCCCTTACCCTGCCGCGACGCCAACCAGGAATAGCGAAGGACATCACCATCACGCCGAGGTTGACCAGTAGGAAGGCGGCAGTTGGAGTCGTGCGGCTCTCTGGTCTCTTTCGGCAGGCTCAGATGAGCTTCTTGAGCATCTTCACCGAAGTTGTTTCGTATCCAAGCGAGTTGTAGAGCCCCCGCGCACCGGTGTTGAATCCGAAGACGCTGAGGCCGAGAGACTGCGCACCGTGTGAGCGTGCGTATTCCTCGCCGAGGAGCATTGCCGATCTCCCGAAACCCTGACCACGCTGGTCAGCGTTGATGACAACGTCCCAGACCCACCACGCCCCTGGATCGGCGCTGACGTCCTGTCCGATCCACAGGTATCCCACTGCGGCACCCGCCTGGTTGATGACGTGAAAGACCTCATTGCCAGGGCTCGGAGCACCATCCGGGAACGAACGAGCCATGCTCTCGACCGCTATGCGTTGAGCTTCCTCATGCGATCCACCCTGGGTAACCAAATCACTGACGTATTCGGTGCAGCTGCGGTCCAACCACGACGGGAACTCGCTGGTGAGGATTCGCTGAAGGGTCACAGTCATCTCTCAATTCTTCCAGACAAGAATCAGCATCAGCGCCAGCCGAAGATGGCCCGAAGAGGGTTCGGCTTACGGCGATTGTTTG
>NZ_JPRS01000379.1 GCF_000738085.1 Cryobacterium sp. MLB-32 | reverse complement strand
GCTGGATGGGATCGAGCAGCCGATCTCGGCGTTCACGGCCAGGAAGATGGCCGCGGAGGCGTGTCTCATTCCGATGGTCCTCGGCGGCAAGAGTGAAGTGCTCGATTTCGGGCTCGGGAAGCGGCTCTTCACCCGGGCACAGAAGCTCGCGGCGATCGAACGAGACGGCGGGTGCGCCACCGCGGGCTGTGTCTCGACAGGCTCGACAACCGGCGGCCGCCGAGTTATGCCGAAGGCCATCACATCGTTTGGTACAAATCGCAGGACGGGCCGACGAATCAATCGAACATTTTGATGCTGTGCAGTGCTTGCCATCACAGGATTCATCGCGAAGGCTGGGAGATCATCGTCACAGACAACGTGGTCTACTTCATCCCGCCGGCCACCGTCGACCCGAAGAGAACTCCGCGACGAGGCGGACGACCCCCGGTACCGACACCGAAGGGACACGACGGCCCGCACTACACGAGCTAGACACAGCGTGCTCGTGTCGGCCTACGCGGTCTCGAGATTGACAACCTCGATCCAAGCGCTCGGTCCTCGTGCCCCGACCAGCGGGAAGGCGACAGCGACTATCCGACTCGCGCCTCAAGCGGCGGGGAGGTCTCCCGTGACGGAGGGGAGGTTTTCCCCTCCATCACAACGGCGATGACCACTTGCGCGTCACACGCGCTGAAAGTGGGCCCCGTCGGGCTCGAACCGACGACCCAAGGATTAAAAGTCCTTTGCTCTACCAACTGAGCTAGAGGCCCGCACACACCAATCTATCGTGGATTTGCGGCGCACTTTTCTGGGTAGCGTTGAGACGTGCCCAAACACTGTCCTTGAGACGCTGGATACGGCCATAATACGAGTGCAGAGGAGAGGAGAATTCATGACCGAGGACTTTCACAAGCCCACCCTGTTTTCCGGTAATAAGTTCGAAGCCTTTCAGGGCGGAGAGGACCCGGCCGCGATCAGCCGGGTCGCACACGAAACCGCCCAGGCACTCCTGACCCGGGTTCGCACGAACCCGGACCCGGACACCGTCGAGCGACTGGTCGCGTATACCGACGAGAACGGCATCGACGCGGTGGCTGAGCTCTGGTCGCGTGCCACCGCCCGCAGCCTTCCCGGAGCCCTGTGGCGCATCTACCTGATCAGGTTGCTTATTCGGCAAGACCCGGAAGGCACCGCCTACCTCTATCAGCGCGGCACGGACGTGGTGCGCACCATCGATCCGGTGGTGGCCGGCGCCGCCGTGCCCACCGGGCCCGCAGAGATCATCACGCTCGCCGACGAGATCCTGCGGGGCGTGTTCACGGGGGACTTTGCCGTCGCGCTCGATCGCGCGGCGGCGTACTGCCGTGTCACGGCCACGGGGTGCACGAGCGTTGCCGACGACCACGAGGCCACCGAGCCTCACCGCTCATCCGAGCTCACGACCCGAGCGCTGCGGTTTTCCACGACCGCGGCGGAGTTCGGTGCCTGCGCGCGTCTGTGGCGCACCGATTCCCTCGAGTAGGGCCGCTGGCGTCTGACGCTCAACCTGAGCGGATGCTGCCCGTCGGGTCCGAGCGCTTGGGATTGCCGAGGTTTCGATTACACTGGAATCTGGTCGGGCCGCAGTAATCCCGGGTTCCATTATTCGCCGCTTCGAGCGGCCTCGCGCCGAGAGGTGCTCTGCGGCCCGGCCTCTACTTTTTTGTTTACATCTTCTCTTTGCGTCAATATCCAATCCATGTGGGGCTCGGTACCGAACCCTCATCATGGAAAGGGATTGAACCTGACATGCTTGGTCTTATGACTACTGATTTCAACCTCGACGACTCGTCGGTGGAGCCTCTCTCACAAGGGGAGCTCTTGGCGCGGGTTGCCACAGGCGACCAATCAGCGTTCGGAGA
>NZ_JPRS01000378.1 GCF_000738085.1 Cryobacterium sp. MLB-32 | reverse complement strand
GGCCAAGGAAGGGGTGGCTGTCAAGGCGGAGAACCAGACTCTCGCCACCGTCACGTTGCAGAACTACTTCCGTCTGTACAAGAAGATCTCCGGCATGACCGGTACGGCCGAGACCGAGGCCGCCGAATTCATGAGCACCTACAAGCTCGGTGTTGTCTCGATCCCCACCAACAAGCCGATGCAGCGCATCGACCAGTCTGACCTCATCTACAAGAATGAGGAGGCCAAGTTCAACCAGGTTGTCGAGGATATCGTGGCGCGCCACGAAAAAGGCCAGCCGGTGCTCGTGGGTACCACGAGCGTCGAAAAGAGCGAATACCTCTCACGCCTGCTGGCGAAGAAGGGCGTGCGGCACGAAGTGCTCAACGCCAAGAACCACGCGCGTGAGGCTGCCATCGTTGCCCAGGCAGGCCGCCTCGGCTCCGTGACTGTGGCCACTAACATGGCCGGTCGTGGCACGGACGTCATGCTCGGCGGCAACGCGGAGTTCATTGCGGTCGCTGACATGAACGCCAAGGGCCTGAGCCCGATCGAGACGCCGGAAGAATACGAGACTGCGTGGGACGACGTGTTCGGTGCCGTCAAGGCCACCGTGCACGAGGAAGCCGAGAAGGTCATCGCTGCCGGCGGACTGTACGTCCTCGGTACCGAGCGCCACGAATCCCGCCGCATCGATAATCAGCTCCGCGGACGCAGTGGGCGTCAGGGCGACCCGGGCGAAAGCCGGTTCTACCTCTCGCTCACCGACGACCTGATGCGCCTCTTCAACGCGGGCGCCGCGGAGAGCCTGATGGGCCGCCAGGGCGTGCCCGATGACATGGCGATCGAGTCCAAGGTGGTGAGCCGCGCCATCCGCAGCGCGCAGGCGCAGGTCGAGGGCCGGAACGCCGAAATTCGTAAGAACGTACTCAAGTACGACGATGTCCTCAACCGTCAGCGCGAGGCCATCTATGGTGACCGCCGTCACATCCTCGAGGGCGATGATCTGCACGAGCGCACGCAGAAGTTCCTCGAGAATGTGATCGACGAGGTCCTCGATGTGCACACGGGGGAGGGAAACGGCGACGACTGGGACTTCGATGCGATGTGGGTCGAACTCAAGACCCTCTACCCGATCGGACTGACGATCGACGAGGTCGTGTCGGAAGCGGGCGACAAGGGCAGAATCAACCGCGATTTCATGCGT
>NZ_JPRS01000377.1 GCF_000738085.1 Cryobacterium sp. MLB-32 | reverse complement strand
CCGCGCCTCCGTCGCTGACTTGAGTCTCGACATCGGCGATGGGGAATTCTTCACACTTCTCGGGCCCTCTGGCTGTGGAAAATCCACCACGCTTCGGATGGTTGCCGGATTCGTTCAGCCGTCCGATGGCCGGATCATGTTCGACGACGACGACATGACGACTACGGCACCCAACAAGCGCGGCACCGGTATGGTCTTCCAGAACTACGCGCTCTTCCCTCATATGACTGTGCGGGCCAACATCTCCTATGGGCTGAACGTTCGAAAGGTCAGTTCCGGCGAGAAAGCAGCGCGCATCGACGAAGCGCTGCAGCAAGTGGGCCTCGAGGGATACGGGGAGCGCCGCATTGACATGCTCTCCGGAGGCCAACAACAGCGCGTAGCTCTCGCCCGCGCCCTCGTCATTCGCCCCAATGTTCTCCTGCTGGACGAACCGCTCTCGAACCTAGACGCAAAACTCCGCGAAGAGACCCGCACCGAGATCCGAGCCACTCAGAAGGCTGCGGGAACAACCTGCCTCTACGTCACGCACGACCAAGCTGAGGCCATGGCAATGAGTGATCGTGTCGCCATCCTTGAAGCCGGAATCCTGCATCAGGTCGGCAGCCCTCGTGATATTTATCACCGTCCCGCCACCGCGTTCGTCGCTCGTTTCATCGGTCGATCCAATGTGCTTACCGGTACAGTGGTAGCCACGCAAGGTGACAACATTCGCGTGCGAGTAGCCGATGGCACGGTGTTCACTGCGCCCCGGGTAGCCAACACTGCATCCGATTTGGTGTCGGTGGACGATGACGTCGCAGTTTCGCTTCGTCCTGAGGCCATCACCCTCACCAT
>NZ_JPRS01000376.1 GCF_000738085.1 Cryobacterium sp. MLB-32 | reverse complement strand
TTGCGAAGGCGCATCTATACCGCGCGCAACCTACGCTTCGCCGGCGTATGGTCAGTATTTTCGGGGCTCTTCTTCTTAACGGTCGCTGTGGAGAGGATGATAGGGCAGCCATCGTGAGCGCGCGTTTCACGTGAGCGATCCGATCGCTGACTCTGGCATAGGTGCTCAGCCTGCGCCGCTCAAGGTCACCATACGGGGACGGATCACGAATTGTTTGCGATGTCTTGGCGTTCCGCTCAGGGTTCCCCTTGCGGGGAACAGGACGACAGCCGACACTTCGCTCCTGTCTCGTAACCTCAGTGTGTCGAAACACATGGCTTTCAAGACGGTCTGGTGTCGAGACACTTCAGCAGCGCAGTCTGCGGTCAGCTTCCGTGCGGTTTCTAGTTCGCGATTGCTTGCGCTTCCACTTTGTGACTTTCGGTGCTTTATTGCGGCATTTTTGATCGCCATTTGGCGCGCCAATAGACTTGCGTGCCCCGCGTCCCGAACTTCACCGTGCTTGGCGATCAGCAATGCCCTTGTCGCGAAACCAGAGCGGCTCGTAGCCCATGGCGGTTTCAAGCGGTGTAAGCATAGGGACTATTTCCTGCCTCGTGATTAGCTCGCCGAGGAGGATCGCTGGCCGTGGTGGAACACGAGTGCCACGCCGCGCGCGGGTTCAGATCTGAGTCTTCGAACGTTCACTCATCAGGAGCATTCCAAAGGTCCGCGTCGGACGGGATGGGGTGCGGCTTCTCTCCACCGAATGTAGTCAATGCAGGAACCACTCCCCACGCCAAAAGAAGAATCAGGGCAGGCCAAGCTCCCACCTCCGGCTGGGCGCCAGGCGGCGTCGATAAAGTGATTCCAATGATGATCAGCCAGCAGGAAGCCGCGCCACCGGAGAAGAGCCCTCCTAAGAGGAAGCCCGGGCGCGCCGATGACGGATCGGCTGAATCGATGCCTGGGGCAATACTCAGGCCTGCCACCACGACCGCGATCAGCAGCATCAACGCAAACAGAATCCATGTTGTCGAGGTTCCATCGACTTCACCGGAGCTGGACCAGTGGCTCGGTAATTCCGATGGGAGGGTGTTTCGTTCGAGTAGAAACGTCAGGAGAATCGTCAGCGCTGGCAGCGACGTAAGTACCGCAGCCCAAACCCAACGCGGAGTGAAGCGAGTGGCTGATGAGGTCATAATT
>NZ_JPRS01000375.1 GCF_000738085.1 Cryobacterium sp. MLB-32 | reverse complement strand
AAACTCACTCATGTTCGAATATCTCGCATATCTCAAAGAGGTAAGCGATCACTGCGAGTGCGGCCGCGCGAATCTGCGGAGTGTCTCGCGGCCCAGCGTTCTCGATCGCCGTATCGACCAGATAGTCGAAAACCGCATCAGGCTCGAGATTTTCCGCGCGCGCGGCGTAGTAATCGCTTTTGAAGCGTGCGACCAGACTGCGTCCGAAGGATGGCGCCACCGAGTTCTGGAAACCAATGAACCCCTCAACGCGCACAGTCTGCGACAGGCCGTCGGTAATTCGTTGCACTGAAGTCGATCCCAACTTGTTCAGATCGATCTTCTCCTGCAGCGGCAACGCAAGCTCGACACCGAGTTGCTGAGGCGTCGCGGGCGTACTGGCGATCACCGCGCACACCACCATCAGCTCTTCGTAGGTCACGTCGCCTAAAGCGTTTCGTACGGCGCGCGCCACTGCTTCCTCGTGAGCGCGCTTATTATCCGTCAGAAACTCTCGTGTGTGGTAACCGAGCTGCGCGTCCACGGCGTCGTGATGCGGTCCGCACAGGTATATGAGATTCTGTGCCGAGCCTCGCTCGACCGAAGTCATATTCGGGTCATACCGAGGACCGCCCGGACTCGCAGCAGCGATGTGGGCAACCTTGCCCGTCGCTTTTGGGCGATCGCCATCGACCTTCGGATCGATAGTTAGGTCCAGATTGCAACCTGGGTAGGCACATTTGTTGCCGCTCCGAGCAATGACCACTTTCTCCTGCGCGGGTGGAACTCGATCCCTCGCTGAAGTCTGAGCCATGGTCAAACAATAGCGTCCTTCTTCTCGCTAGCTGCGGCGGCACTTCGACAGTCATTCAATTCACCCCGCCCCGGTACCTGTGCTCTCGCCTCATATCCCTAGGGATACGAGACGCCTCATCGGCTAGACCTGTTCA
>NZ_JPRS01000374.1 GCF_000738085.1 Cryobacterium sp. MLB-32 | reverse complement strand
GTTCTCCTGCGGCTATGAGGAGCAGACCTCGATGTTCAGCGCGGTTATCCACGTGGGTCCTGGCCGTGTCACGGGCAGTTTCCTGGGCCGCAGCGCGTCGATGAACAGCGACCGAGAGTCGATCGGGGACAGCCTCGTGCTGGTCGATGAATACTGTAGGCTCCGGCTTCCGAGAAAGTATCTAGACGTATTTGATGAGGTGCACGGCACCTCGCATGCCGTGCGAGAGGTATGACCGTGGTTGAAGATGGCCCAGGCGCCCGCGCGCGCGATCCGCGCGAAGGACACAAGTACTTTGACCTGGGTCGGGACTGGCAGAAGATCAAGACGGAGCAGGTTCTGACCGACGACGAAATGTTCGTCGCATACATCGTGCCGTTTCTGGACGGCAGCATCCAGCGCCGCCAGATGATCCGCTTCGCATCCGATCCCGTCGGTGACCCCGGTTTTCTGGGGCGCCAGTTCGAGTATTTGCTGCAGCACGGCTATATTTACAACCCGCGGGAACGGGCGGCGTCTCCTGCGTCAGCCGAGCAGGGGAGCCCGGCATGAACGCCGACGATTTTTTCGCACTGGTCACCGATTTTTTCGGCACAAAAGCCAGCCGGGTGCAGGCCGACCCAGCCGGTCCCAACGCATCCTGGGTGCTCTACGACTCGTTTGTTTTCATGTGCGGCCTCGATGGCGAGCACGGCACGTTCCGAGGTGGCATCGAGTACGACACGGGTAAATACCTGACGGTCTTCCTGAACGAGCGGCTCTCCTTCAACACCGATCGGGAGTCAGTCCTTCGGAACCTGCAGATCGTCGATCGGTATTGCCGGCTGCGCCTCCCCGACAAGTTTTTACTCGCGTACGACGCAGAATAGACCAGCCCGATGCCCGAGAACCTGACGGAACTCCGCTCAATCACAGCACCTACGATTCCCGTTATGTCGTTCCTAA
>NZ_JPRS01000373.1 GCF_000738085.1 Cryobacterium sp. MLB-32 | reverse complement strand
AACCCTATGGCTTAATCACTTTTATATGTGGTGGTGCTATGCATCGGCCGATAGCTAAAGTCACACCCATGCAGATCGACGAGACCGACAGGTCATACATCAGGGGTCACTTCACGACGCTCAAAGAGCCCCTCATCGGCGGCATTCCGGCTCAACGTTCGCCCGTGGTGATGGAAACAGTCTCCGAGATGCTGATCGAGATCGAAAAGAACGGCATCGACGCGGTCATTCGCTACTCCCAGACACTGGATGGCTGGACCGGCACAGACCTTGAGGTCAGCAACGCCGAACTCGCCAGGATGGGCGACCAGCTCGACCAGCCCCTGCGGGAGGCCCTGGTGGCCGGCGCGGAACGAACGAGGATCTTCGCCGTTGAACAGCGTGAGCACCTCAGCGACTTTGAGGCCGAACTCATCCCGGGTGTTGTCACGGGACAGAAGTACATTCCGGTTCCTCGCGTCGGCGCATACCTGCCTGCTGGCCGGTTCCCCATTCTGGCGAGTGCTTTTATGACCGTGGGAGTTGCCAAGGCCGCCGGTGTGCCCAATGTGATCGCATGCTCCCCGCCCACGAGTCCCACCGGCGGAAACCCGGCCGTGCTGTACTCGGCATATCTCTCGGGAGCCGACAGGGTGTACACCGTGGGCGGGGTACAAGCCCTGGCCGCGATGGCCTTCGGCCTCCTCGGAGAACGACCCGTCGACATCCTGGTGGGCGCGGGCAACGCCTATGTGACCGAGGCCAAGCGTCAGCTCTTCGGACGCGTGGGCATCGACCTGCTGGCTGGGCCTTCGGAGGTGGCCGTCATCGCCGACGAAACGGCCGACCCCGAGTTGGTCGCCGCAGATCTGTTGGGGCAGGCCGAGCACGGCCCGCAGTCACCCTCCTGTCTCGTGACGACATCGCGCGAGCTCGGCGAAGCCGTGATCGCGTTCATCGAGAAGCAGCTGGAGTCTCTCTCCACGCGCGACATAGCGGGCCCTGCCTGGCGCGATTACGGATCGGTGTACCTGGTCGAAGATCGAGAAACCGCTGTCGACCTGATGGACATTCTGGCTCCCGAACACCTCGAGATTCTCACCAACGATGATGACTTCTTTCATCAAAACTTGACCAACTACGGCTCCATCTTTCTCGGGCCGTGGTCCACCGTCGCCT
>NZ_JPRS01000372.1 GCF_000738085.1 Cryobacterium sp. MLB-32 | reverse complement strand
GAAGCTCTCCTGTCGATGGCGGAGTACGTCAACGAGCGATTGGGGGATGGCTATGGTTCTCGCTCCCGCTGTGGTCTTCGTGTGGTCTTGAAGGAGCACGCCCTGCCCGCGTGCGCGGATGACATTGGCTCGGATGGCTACCGTGCCGGCCATAAGATCCAAAGCGCCCCACTGAACGGCCAGGACTTCTCCCAATCGACAGCCTGTTGCGGCGAGGAACATCATGACGTCAACGTGGTCGAGCTCTCGGAGCCGCTCGTCCGCGCTGACCGCTGCAAGTAAGTGCGGAAGTTCGGGGAGCGGTATTGCGACCGCGCCCGCGCGTGAGCGCGCGATGTTGTCGATTTCGCGAACAGGATTCACCCGCACGGCATCAGACCGCGCAGCAACGCCCATCATCCCGGAAAGGACGGCTCGGCATGCCTTGGCGGCGCCGGGGCCGTTCTGGGTGATGACATCGCTGATGAAGCGACCCAACCGTTCCGTCGTGGCCTCAGAGACGGACAGTGAGCCGATTCTGGGCTTGATGAGGTGTTCGATTGTCTGTCGGTATGTGTCGACGGTGCGGGGTGCGCGATCGGCTTTCGTCAGGAGGAATCGGTCGGCAAGATCTGACAAATGTGTTTCGCGGCGCACGTTGCCGCCAGACGAGGATGCAGCAGTTGTGAGGGCCATCTGCAACGACGTGTTTGCCCTCGATTTGGTTGGGGCGAAGCGCTCAATCTGTCGCAAGGTCCCGTCGTCGAATCGATAGCGAGTGCGCGCGCGCCACTTCCCCGGCGCGACCTCTCGCACGCTTATGGTTCCGTGGCTGGTGATCGGGGTTCGGGGTCTCACCATTAAGGACCTCCCAAAGTTCGATTAGGACTATTTTCTGTCGGCTACAGGAATTGCACCATCCCCACGCCGACGGCGCCCTCGAATATGCGGGCTGACCTCTCGATTTTCAGTCGAATTAAACCCCCGCGACAAGTCACGGATTACGCTGACTTGCCCGTGATTTCAATGAAGTTGGGTCACAAAAAACTCTGTATAGTCTCGGTCTTTTCAGTGCAAGTGTGTCCAAAATGTGTCCACGGATTCGCGGCTCCGTCGAGCAG
>NZ_JPRS01000371.1 GCF_000738085.1 Cryobacterium sp. MLB-32 | reverse complement strand
TCAGGGCAATCCTGACCAAAATCGTGCTGCTGGGAATCGTTGATGCCATGGCGGTCTATGCCCTCTTCATGCTGCTCGCGAAGCAGCAGTGGCTGGTCTTCGGCCTGGTGCTGGTCGTCACTCTCGTCGTGAACTGGATCTACTTCTCACCGGGCAAGCTGCCGGCGAAGTACCTCACTCCCGGCCTGATTTTCCTGATCGTTTTCCAAATCTTCGCCGTGGGCTATACCGCCTACATCGGCTTCACGAACTACAGCACCGGGCACAACAGTGACAAGGCCCAGGCCGTGTCCGCGCTGATGAGCTCGGCGCAGGAGCGCGTGCCGGACTCGCCGACGTACCAGGTGACCGTTGTCGACCGGCTCGGGCAGCTCAGCCTGCTCGTGACCGACCCGGACGGCCGGGTCAGCATCGGAAACAATGATTCTCCGCTCACGCTCGTCTCGGGTGCCACGATGGATGCCGGCCAGGCCGTTGCCGCCGACGGATACACAAGCCTGAACTTCTCCGAGGTCATCGCACGCACCGCGGAGATCACCGCGATGGCCGTGCCGCTCTCAAGCAACCCCAACGACGGCAGCCTGCGCACCCCCGACGCCAGCAGCGCCTACGTCTACGTCTCCTCACTCGTCTACGACGAGCAGGCCGGTACCATGACGGATGCCGACGGCGGCGTCGTGTACTCCGACACCGGTACCGGGGCCTTCACCTCCGCCGCCGGCGAGGAGCTGCTGCCCGGGTGGCGCATCAACGTCGGCTTTGACAACTTCACTCGCGCGTTCACGGATCAGGGCATCCGTGGTCCGCTGATCAGCGTGACCGTGTGGACATTCACCTTCGCGGCTCTCTCCGTGGCAAGCACCTTCCTGCTTGGACTGTTCCTGGCGATCGTCTTCAACGACCTGCGAATGCGCGGACGCAAGTTCTATCGCATCGCCATGATCCTGCCGTACGCATTCCCGGCCTTCCTGTCTGCGCTCGTCTGGGCGGGCATGCTCAGCGAGGGCTTCGGGTTCGTCAACCAGGTGCTCCTGGGCGGTGCGGAAATACCCTGGCTGACCAATGAGTGGCTCGCCAAGTTCAGTATCCTGCTCGTGAACCTGTGGCTGGGCTTCCCCTACATGTTCCTGGTGTGCACGGGTGCGCTGCAGTCGATTCCCGAGGAGCTGCAGGAAGCGGCAACGGTTGACGGCGCAAGCCCCTGGGCGGTCTTCCGTCTCATCAAGCTGCCGCTGCTGCTCGTGTCGGTCGCCCCGTTGCTGATTGCATCCTTCGCATTCAACTTCAACAACTTCAACCTCATCTACATGCTCACCGGTGGAGGTCCGCGCGACGTGGATGCGAGCGTGAACGTGGGTGCCACGGACATCCTGATCTCGTTGGTCTACAAGGTCGCCTTCTCGGGCCAAACGCGCGACTACGGTCTGGCCAGCGCATTCTCGATCATTATCTTCGTGCTGGTGGCGGTCATCTCGATCATCAGCTTCAGAAAGACCAAAGCGCTGGAGGAGCTGAACTGATGACAATACAGGCAACCCGAACCGAGGCTTTCGTCCCGGTCAAA
>NZ_JPRS01000370.1 GCF_000738085.1 Cryobacterium sp. MLB-32 | reverse complement strand
GGCGAACACGGACAAGACCAGCAGAACGAGAAGTAACGCGTTCAGCGCAAACGAGGTCCAACGGCGCATCTTTGCCTCCTTGATCTACTCGACTCTTGCTACAGGCACCATACTTGCACATCGACCTAAGGAGCATCGCCGGCGGCATCACTACAGCGGCCCGGCATCGTCGCAAGACTTGTCCGGAATCTGTCGAAGCAAAGCGGAACGGGCTCAAACTCGAGGTCTGGCCCAGTAGTTTGGCGCTAAGGGTTGAGGTGGCGGTAGATCGTTGCTCGTGAGACGCCGAGGGCTTTGGCGATTTGGGTGGGGGTTTCGCCGCGTTGCTGTCGGGCTTTGGCCGCTGCGAGGGTATCGGGTGTTATGACGGTCGGACGTCCACCGACCCGGCCCTGGGCACGAGCGGTGGTGAGGCCGGCGAGGGTGCGTTCGCGAATCATGTCCCGTTCGAGTTCGGCGAAGGCGGCCATCATGGTGAAGAAGAATTTGCCTTCTCCGGTGGGCCGGTAGGTTCCGGAGAGTGTGCCGGTGAGGATCTGGAGGGCGATGTGTTTGTCGTGGAGGTCGTCGGCGATGGTGAGGACTTCTTTGACGGATCGGCCGAGGCGGTCCAGTTTCCAGACGCAGAGGGTGTCGCCTGGTCGGAGGTAGTCGAGCGCGGCGATCAGCCCGGGCCGGCTGGGTGTGCGGCTGGAGATGGTGTCAGTGAAGATCCGCCCGCAGCCGACGGATGTGAGTGCGTCGTGTTGCATGGTGGTGTCTTGGCTGTGGGTGGAAACGCGGGCGTAGCCGACGAGGGTGACGTGTGTGGTGGCCATCCGTCTATCGTCTCAGAATCGTCTCAGAACCTCGTCAGTTCTGGCTATGTTTTGAGACGGGTTATGGACGTTCTCGCCGCGGCGTGTCGTTGATGGTGCTGTTGTCTCGAAATGTACCGTTTGTGGACACCGGTCAATCGCCGCCACTTGCGGAGGTTGGGTCGCGGAGGGGACGATCGGTGCGGCCGCGATGTTCACGCACTTCCTGCCGCAGCTTGGCGGCCTCGTCCCGCAGCTGAGCGAGTTGTTGGTCTTGTATGGAGCGAAGATCGCTGACGCGTTGGTCACCGTGAGTTCGCTCACGCCGTGCGGTTGCCCGTGCTGCGTCGCGTTCCGCGATTGCGGTGGCCAGATTCCCGCGCAGCGAGATGGCTTCCTCCCGAAGGGTGTCGTGAAGAATGCGTGCGTGGTCCCGTTCGTCCCGAACGTTCGCGAGGTCAGCTTCGGCGCGCTGCGCTCGTGCCGCGTTGTCGTCGGCGCGAGCGACCGCGCCCCGAGCACGTTCTTCGGCTTCGGCCCACGCGGTAGAAGCCGTCTCGGCCCGCTCTGTGGCGTCGTCGCGGTCGTGCTCAGCATCCCCCCAGTCGCGTGCGTATGGTCGCCAGCTGCGCCAGTGCCTGTGCGTTTTGGGCCTCGGCCGCAGCCCGGACGGCGACCAACTCGGCCGTCACCTGGTCGAGAGCCTGCGCCTGGTCCCCCAGCTCGTGCCGGGTAGCGGCGAGGGCAGCCTGCTGCTGCTCGGCTCGCGCGGACGCTTCACATGCTGCGGCGTCGGCCTCCAGCCGCTCCGCCTCGGCCTGGCGCCCAGCGTGCTCGGCGCGGCTGGTTCGGGCGGTTGCGGCGGCGATGTGTGCGGCGGCCTCAGCCATCACTGCTTCGATCTGGGCCTCAGCGGCATCCGGATCAGCCACAATCCGAAGCTCATCGATGAAGGCGGTGAGTTGCTGGACCAGGTGCGGAGCCATCCCGGCGACCTGGTCGCAGAGCTCGCCCGCCCGCTGGCGGGCAGCGTCAACGGGGCGTTTCTCATCCGGGGCGTTCCCGCTCAGCTCGTCGGCCAGACGGTGCCGTGCGCGCCAGCCGGCGGCCCGGTTGTGCCCGTCGTTGTCGCAGTACTCGGGGGGCCGGCCCGTGCCAGAGTCCGCGCTCACGGCGGGGCGGACGCACCCCGGGAACCGGCACGGACGTTGCTCGCTCTGCTGCACCTCCTCACTCTTATCGCGCCGCCAGGGAACCCAGCCGGCCATACCCATCTGCCGCAACCGGTCCGGGGTGACGCCGGTGCGCTCGGCCAGAACATCGATCATGCCGGACATTGCCGCCACGTCGATGTCCTCCGGGGCACTCCATCTGAGCGTGAAGCCGAGGTCCTCGCCCAGGAGGGTGAGGTCGGTGCCGTAGCAAGCGGCGATACGGCGCAGCCAGGAGTAGAACGTTTCACCGTCGATCGGGGCCGGATGGAGGGGCCACCGGCGCGGCCCGATCACGATGTCCCGGTCACGATGTCCCGGTCACAGTAGTTCCCGTTCGAATACGCGCTTTCGGTCGGTGGGCCCGAGGTAGTCGGCCATGACCAGGGTGCGTTGGTTGATGCTTTCCTCACCGCTTTCCACAGCGGCGATCGCCGCAGCGGTCAGGAGGTGGGCGAGTTCCCCGATGGTTCCCTCGCAGCGAGCCAGCAAATATTGGGCCATGTCGTCGGTCGCGATGGTCGACGGGTGCTGCAGTGGCAACGCTCTCGCGAAGCTGGCTAACAACGACACGGTGTCGGCATTGACAGTCCACAGGGGAAGGACGACGGGTTCGAATCGGTTCTCGAGCTGGTCGTCGGATCGGATGGCAAGATACGCCTCTCGTGTTCCGACGCCGATGATGGG
>NZ_JPRS01000369.1 GCF_000738085.1 Cryobacterium sp. MLB-32 | reverse complement strand
TCGAGACCGGGAGCGCCCGCGAACGACCCACCCTGGCTGCGGCCGCAACCAGAAACGAGTACTGATGGCGAAGCTCTACTTCCGCTACGGAGCGATGAACAGCGGCAAGAGCACCTCTATGCTCCAGGCCGCCTACAACTACGAGGAGCGGGGGCACCAGGTGCTGCTCGCCAAGCCGTCCGTTGACACGAAGGGTGACCGCGGTATCCTCTCCAGGCTCGGCGTCACCCGCGCAGTCGACTATCTGCTGACGCCGGATACGGATGCCCTCGCCACTTTCCAACTGCACCGCGCGCAGGTGCTCGCCCAAACCGGGCTCGACGTGAGCGCTCTGCTGCTCGATGAGGCACAGTTTCTCACCGAGACGCAGGTGGATGACCTGCTGCGCATCGCCATCCTGGAGAATGTCCCCGTGCTCGCGTATGGCATTCGAACGGACTTCCAGACCGTCGCCTTTCCCGGCAGTCGGCGATTGCTTGAGGTGTCTCACAGCCTCGAAGAGCTCAAGACGATTTGCCGGTGTGGGCGTAAGGCGGTGTTCAACGGGCGCAAGGTCGACGGCGTCTATGTCTTCGACGGCGATCAGGTCGCGATCGACGAAGCGGAGGTGACGTACGAATCGCTGTGCGGTTCGTGCTATCTCGAAGAAAGTGGCGGCGTTCTCAACACGCGAAGCCGATCCTGAGCGCCTCGTGTCGGTGCGATGGCGGATGGAAACCATAGGTGAGGCACCCGCAAGCTCCTGTTCGGAAGTCGCGAATGCCTCAACACCCCCGGTACCCCCGTTATGTTCCCCAGGCTCAACTGTAGGTACACCCCCAGTAATGCGGTAGCCGTTACTTCCATCGGCCCCCATATTGAGTGGCACCACCGTGCTTTTATGCAGTTTTTCCCCCTGTGCGATACGTTTATGGGCCAAGGGTCACGATTTCGCCACGTCGGACTGCGACAGGGCTTGTGGATACACGTACCGGTCTGTCCCCCTATTAGGGTTGTGAGCATGTACCGCTACAGAGTGGCGCTTATTGATGATCATGAAATCGTCGCACGCGGTTTCGCTGAACTGTTTTCGACCATCGGCAATATTCACGTTGTCGGCACGGTAGCGACTGTGACCGAGCTTCTGGATGCAACGCCCCCGGACGAGAAGATCGACCT
>NZ_JPRS01000368.1 GCF_000738085.1 Cryobacterium sp. MLB-32 | reverse complement strand
GTTCTCAGCGAGTTTGTTGATAGCGATCAGGAGCGTTCGGATCAACCGGCATTCGGCGGCATGTTCGTCCTGCACCGCACTTCCGACTAACGTGGCGGTGGCCGGATGTCCCACAGCGGGTTCCTCCTCGCGAACGCGAATTGGCCACTCTGCTTCCTCGGTCTATGTTGCACCGTGTGCGTCCGGTCTGTGGTTCGATCAGATATGAGCCGAAGTTTTCAGACTGGTCTAACAGTGATCCTCATTCTCGTTACCTTGCTGTGTGGCGTTCCCGTTGCCGCTGCCGCCTATGAAGCACGGGCTGCTGGATATCAGTGTGCTATTTCCCAGCAGGTACCGGCTGAGGCCGTGCTCGAGCTCGGTGCTACAGGAACCTATTCCGTCTGGCCTGTCGGACTTGAGTGCCGCTATGTAAGCGCAGACGGCACGGAGCTGATCGTGTCACCCGGTTGGTTCACCACTGGACTGGCCATCGAGGGCCTGATGGCGTTGTTGGGGTTGTTTGTCCTGACTGCCCTGGTGATGGTTTAGTTAGCTCAATTGCGCAGCCGCACGGTCAACCCCTGACGTCGACCTGAACCGGCCCGCTCAGGGTTGGTCTAGCGACACCGTGAACAGGGCTCCCCGTCAGGGACGAAATAGGGCTATCGAGCGCAGTTCTGCTCGCGTGTAATTCTCCAATAACTCACGCCATCGGAATCGAATGGCAGTTCAATCATCCCCAACTTTGCTGCAACGCGTTTGGAGACCGCGTTCTCCTGCTCGATCGTCGCCAAGATCGAGTCCAGCGACGAGATGCGAAACACGTGGTCGAGCATGCCGATCCCGATTTCCGTCGCATAACCGTTGCCCCAAGCCTTCTGATGAAAGACATATGTGAGTTCATCGAAGTCTCGATCCGGCGCTCGAATCACGCCACAGTAGCCTACGAACTCGCCAGATCGCGCGTCGAAGACGGCCGAGGTGCCGTAACCGCGATCGACGTACTTTCGCTCGCAGATTTCGACCCACTGCGATACTTCGGGGCGGCTGAGGACGGTCCCGTCCCCGACAAATCGCATCACGTTCGGGTCCGCGCAGAGGTCTGAGAAGTCGTTGAGGTCGTCGTGGCGAAACTGTCGCACCGATAGATGTTCGGTCTGGAATATCATCGGATCAGCCTATCCACGCCCGCAGGTCGTTCTTTTTTACGGGCGGTATGAACGTGCGTGGCGATCCGATCCTCTGATTCAATGACTGGATGCGCACATTCACGAACGTCCCCAAAGCCACTGTCGGCGATCGAGTCGCGATCCTATCCCCGGCGTTCGCGGCTCCGGCGGTGTCGGAGGACGTTCACGAGCAGGCGATGCGACGCCTCGCAGAAGTCACTGGGCTTGTGCCGGTTGAGTATCCAACGACACGGCAGCTCGGTGCGAGCGCCGAGGCGCGAGCTGCCGATATTGAGGCGGCGTTCGCTGATCCGAGTATTCGGGCGGTTCTTGCAACGATCGGAGGGGATGATCAGATCACCGTCATCCCACATATCGACACCGACATCCTTGCCTCAAACCCCAAACCGTTCCTCGGATACAGTGACAACACGAACCTGCACAACCTTCTCTGGAACGTCGGGGTGCCCAGCTACTACGGTGGCTCAACACAAGTTCACCTCGGACCAGGCCCGCATGTCGATGACGTGCATGTGGCTT
>NZ_JPRS01000367.1 GCF_000738085.1 Cryobacterium sp. MLB-32 | reverse complement strand
TCACGGTCGCTTTCGATTTCTCTCGCCGGAAGGCAAAAAAACAAGTTGTCCGAGGAGAGAGAAGAACACCATGAACGCGACATCCACCATCATCCGCTATCTCACCCGTACGCCTGCCGCACTGGCCAGTCAGAACCTCAGTCCCGACGCGATCGCCCGCGCCGTCTGGACCATCGTTGGAGAACCCGGAGACACCCAACCCGGAGAACTTATCCACGCGGTCGGAGCCGCCGACGCCCTCACGCTTGTGTGTCAGGACGAGGACAGTGCCGCAGGTTTGGACCTGACGAACCTGCGCGAGCGGGTGCTGCCCCGCGTCGTTGACAGCGGCATCGTGGCGGCTTTCACGGCTGCCGCGAACGTTGGTGCTGTGCTGATTACGCCGGAGCACCCGCACTGGCCCGCCGGATTCGCCGACCTCGGCTTGAGCGCTCCGCACGCTCTCTGGGCCCGAGGTAACACGGCACTGTTGGTCGCCCAGCCGAGCATCGCCGTCGTCGGCGCTCGGGCCGCGACCGGGTATGGGGAGCACGTGTGTATGGACATCGTTGCCGGGCTTGTCGGGCGCGGGCGCACGATCGTGTCGGGGGCCGCGTATGGAATCGATGGGATGGCGCACCTCGCCGCCCTCGCCAGCGACGGGCAGACCGTCGCGTACCTCGCGGGAGGTGTTGACCGGTTCTACCCGACCGGACATGACGCACTGCTGACCCGGATCGCCACCGAGGGTGTCGTCGCGTCAGAAATGGCCTGTGGGGCGGCGCCGACCAAATGGCGTTTCCTGATGCGGAACCGCCTGATCGCCGCCGGCAGTGCAGCGACGCTCGTGGTTGAGGCGGGGTGGCGTTCGGGTTCGTTGAACGTCGCCGGCCGCGCGGCCGCGCTGGGTCGCCCGCTCGGCGCGGTCCCCGGGCCGGTCACCTCCCCCGCCAGTGCCGGATGCCACCGCCTGATCAAAGATTTCGCAGCGCGCATCATCACCGACGTGACCGACGCCGCCGAACTCTAGCCGCGTGGGGCCGGCCAGCCTTCGGGCTGGCCGGCGAGGGGCCTCCCCTCGCGCTCCCCACCAGAACACCACCAACAAGCACACGCAACGACATGGAACGGCGGCGCGCCCGCCGTCACCACTGCCAGGACGGAGCCGCTGTGCGGCGCTGTCTGTTGGTGCTTTTTGACCATTCCGGCCGGTCATCGTAGCTCCCTTGCGCGGCTGCGTTCCCGGCTGGTCTGGGGCGGTCGCAGGCTCCCTTATTTCCCCCGACCAGCCGCGCACTGCGCCGCTCCCGGTCGCTTTCGATTTCTCTTGCCGGAAGGCAAAAAAACAAGTTGTCCGAGGAGAGAGAACACATCATGAACACACTCACCATCACCCACACGCACGCGGAGGGCACCCTGATCGACGGCACCAGCAAAGGCGACGGGACCGCGCCGGTCCTCAAAGCCAACGGCTGGCGTTGGGGGCGCAGCATCAGCGCGTGGTTTATCCCCCAGTCCCGCGACCGGCTCCCCAAACTCGGCACCATCGAGCGCACCACCAGTGCCCTGCAGGCGGCAGGGTTCACCGTCAGCACCAGCATCGACAGCAGTCACCGCCCCACCGTTGAGGTTGAGGCCGGGAAGATGCAGCGCCAAGCCGACCGGGTCGACGCGCTTGAGGACAAAGCGGACCGGAAGAGCGCCGTCGAAACGGCCGCGTGGGACCGCGAACACGCCGCCCTGCGGCGGCTGCCCGACGGCGGCGAACCGATCAAAATCGGTCACCACTCCGAAACCCGGCACCGCAACGCCATAGCCAAGGCCGACCGCGCCACCCGGACCGCCCTGGACGCGACGGCCGACGCCCAGCAGGCCCAGGCCCGCGCGGACGCTGCCACGCACACGACTGACGCCCGCTACTCCCCCGTCACCGTCTTCAACCGCATCGAAACGCTGGGGGCCGAGCTTCGAAAGCTGGAACGACGCATCATCGCCCCGTGCTCTGACGATGTGCGCGGATACGTCGACGCCACCGACGCCCAGCAGCAGGCCCGAGCGGAGCACCTCGCACCGCACCTGGCCGAGAAGCGCGACCAGATCGCCCACTGGGAGGCCGTGCGCGCCGCCCAGATCGAGGGCGGCACGGCCACCGGCTACGACCGCACCACCGTGAGGAAGGGTGACCGGGTGAAGATTCGCGGCCAATGGCGCGACGTCGTCCGCGCCAACCCGAAGACCGTCAGTGTCACCACCGGCTACACCTGGACCGACACCGCCCCGTACGCGGAGATCCAGCAGCACCAACGACCCGAATAACCCAGGCACTGCGGCCGGCCACCCGGGCCGGCCGTGAGGGGCCACGCGCCCCTCACACTCCCCCACCCAGAACAAAAACCATGGAACGGCGGCGCGGCCGCCGTCACCCATGCCAGGGCGGAGCCGCTGTGCGGCGCTGTTTTGTTGGTGCTTTTTGACCATTCCGGCCGGTCATCGTAGCTCCCTCCGCGGCTTCGTTTCGGGCTTTCGCGGCATATCCTCACTGCGCTCCGGTATTCCACGACCCTGCACTACGCCGCTCACGGTCACTATCGATTTCTCTCGCCGGAAGGCAAAAAAACAAGTTGTTCGAGGAGAGAGAAGAAGACCATGACCATCATCCGCAGTCTCATCATCAACCCGACCGAGACGATCACGACCCTGAACCTGACCGCGGGCAGCACCGGGGCAGACATCGCCGCGGCCATCGGCTGCTCCATGTTCGACGTCGTTGGTCTAGCCGACAACATCGACCTGTTCGTCGACGACGAAGGACTCATCAACGGTTCACCCCTGAACCTACCCGCAACCGTCCTCGCCCACCTGCTCGGCCGCCCCACCGTCATCTTCGGCACCGCCATCGCCGTCAGCGTCACCCCCGACGGCGAAACCATCGGCCTCACCGATCCCCAACTCGCGAGGATCCAGAAGGCACTCGCGCAGAGGCCCGACGACGGCACCGTCGACACCCTCGTCGAAAGCCTGTCCCCCTTCCCCACAATCGTCAGCATGCTCGACAACATCTAGCCACAACCACCGGCTGGCCCACCAGGCCGGCCGGTGAGGGGTGACCCCCTCACACTCCCCCGACGTAAATACTCAATTACGTATTTACTGAAATACGGCGTTCAGTATTTACGGAAAAATCGCAAGTGCGGGTAACCCTTCACCTTTCGCTACGTAAATACGTATTTACGTATTTACTGAAATACGCACCTTCGGTTTTGCTCATTTGAAGTCGCAAGCGCGGGGGTACCTGGTGAGGGGTGATCTTTTCAGCTCCCCGCACGTAAATACGCAAATACGTATTTACGCAAAACAGCAAATACGTATTTCAGTGTTTACTGAAACG
>NZ_JPRS01000366.1 GCF_000738085.1 Cryobacterium sp. MLB-32 | reverse complement strand
CGAGCCACCGTCCGAGACGTCGGCCCGGCGGTGGGCACCCTCCAGCTCTCGAACCCGAAGTTCAAGCAAAGCCGACTGCTCGGCTAGATCACGGGTCTTGCTTTCCAATTCTGTGAGTTCCGAGCTGTGCTGGAGGCAGACGAGAAACAGCACGGTGATGCTGACGAAGAAAATGAGATTCGTCGGTACCGCAATTCCGACAAGCTGAGCGGCCCACTCCAATGTGCGTGGAAAGATGCCGGCGACGAGCGCCAGAAGTCCCGCACCAAACCACCAGATCGCATGACGTTCCCGAAGATGACGTCGACGCAACAGCTCGATCACGACCAGCAACGTGAGAACGGCTCCACAGATACCCAGAATTTGGCTGACGGAAATCATGCTGTAGGTACCTCAGATCGTGACGATACTGCCGGGCGCATAACGGCAAAGAGGAGAGCCAGAAAGGCTCGGCCCAGATACGCACCCGCTTTGAAGGGGTTGTGAGAAGGCGTACCGCCAGCGCGCGGACGCATCGCAACGGGAACCTGCTTGACCGAGCAGCCTGCGCGGGCGGCGATGACCAGCGTCTCGATGGTGTCCCCGAGGTACTCGGCGGGATATTGCTTGGCAAAGATCGCAACAGCTTTGGGTCCGCTGGCACGAAAACCCGAGGTCGTGTCTGTGAGCGGGCTCTTCACGATGCGACTGAGGATGGTCGCCAAAAACGTCATCGCCCATCGCCGCGGACCGCGCACGTCATACGTTCCTGTTCCCGCAAACCGTGCACCCAAGACGAGATCAGCCGATTCGAGTTCCGCAAGGAGCATGGGAACCTCAGAGGGGTTGTGCTGTCCGTCAGAGTCGATCTGCACAACGTTCTGGAAGCCAGAGTCGAGCGCGTACCGGAATCCGACCCGCATGGCCGCTCCGACGCCGAGGTTGAAGGGCAGGGTGACGACGGTGGCACCGGCAGCAGCTGCCCGCTCCGCTGTGGCGTCATCGGATCCGTCGTTGACGACGAGACAGCGCACGCCCGGAAGGGCCGTGAGGACTTCCGTCACGACGTCTGCAACGCATTCCTCTTCGTTGAAGGCGGGCATGACAATGACTGTCTGCTCGAGGGGCGATTTCATGATCTCCATACTATTCGTCTGCTCACGGTTCCCGTGCGCGGACGCTTCACGCCGCGGGTGCGCATGGCGGGTAAGATTCCTATGTGAATGGGACGAGTAAGTTACAGGGACTGTCGGCAGAGTTCAAACGAGTCTGGACGAGACTGGGAGCACTATCGGTCATTGTCCCTCTGCTCGCCATTCTTGCGCTTTCCGCTTGGGCTTTAGCCTCGCCGGTCGGTTCCAGCCCCGATGATGACTTTCACCTCGCGAGCACGTGGTGCGCCACAGGTGAGGACACGAGCATGTGTCGCCTGGTCGGTAACGAACAGCAACGGTCACTACCGAATTCCCTCCTCGCGTCCCCGTGCTACGCATTCAAATCTGACATGAGCGCGTCGTGCCAGGGCACGATGTTCGACCGGAACGACAACTTCGTCACGTCGGATCGCGGCAATTTCAGCGGGGCCTACCCGCCCGTCTACTACGTGACCA
>NZ_JPRS01000365.1 GCF_000738085.1 Cryobacterium sp. MLB-32 | reverse complement strand
CAGTCCACCGGGTTCCGTGTCAAGGACGGTGCGGATAACACCGACTTTGAACCAGTCCTGATCAAGGACTTCATCTGGTACGTCGTTACTGTTCATTGTGCAGATGTACTGCCCCCCTGTGGACTCCACCATCGCCTGCGCGAACTGCAATGCGCCGGCTCGCTGTCGAGGATCGACTCCGTCAAAAACAACGGAATCATGCACAAGAAAGTCGGGGTGATGCTTGGTCGCAATTCCTTCTTCGAGCATCGTGAGATCGAAACAGAACAACGTCATTCTGTCGACGCCACTGCTACCGGAACCGGATGCGCGGATCGCGAACTTGTAGCCGGCGTCATCGACAGAAACCGTGAGGGCGGCGTCCTTGCCGTACAGCTGTCGCATCTTCTGGCTGAACCGGTCGCTGATTCGGTCCAGCTTCTCACGCGAGGTCGTTAGGTAGCGGTTCGCCTCGTTTCGCTTGGTGGATTGCTCGAGCTTGAGTTCTTCGCGGCGGGTGACCAGCTCGCGCGCCTGTTCAATCTGAAGGTCCAATGCGGCCATGCGAACTTCGATGTCGCTCAGCTCCTCGCGCATCTCATTTAACTCAGCGAGTGCGCCTCCCGCATCGAGCGTCCGAAGAGCGCCGTCGCGCTGCTCATCGAGGCGCGACAGTTCCGATGAACGTGCTCTGATGCGCTCGTCGAGTGCGTCAATTTCGCTGCGCAGGAATAGACGCCGGTTCGCGAGCAAGGCGGCATGGAAGTCGCGGACCTCGCTGGCTTGGCGCCTAAAACCGTCGGCCAGGATCACACCGGCCGCGCTGAAAAGCTCTTCGACGGGTAGAGCGCTGGCGCCGGCATCTGGCGTCTCGGAAAGAGATGAGACGTAAAGTTCGCGCATGCGTCGATCGACGACCGCCGCGTCCCGTAGAGGGCTGATCTGCGCCGTCAGCTGGTTGGCACGAGCGACAAGCGAGTTCGGGTCCTCGAGGATGCGGAACCCTGCAATGCGTTGCCGCCACTCGTCAGCCTCGTTCTTAAAAGCAGCACGCTCGAGTACGAGATCGTCCTCGGGGCGCAGCGTAGCGACCAGTCCCTCCTTAGACGCCGCTGTGATGGCCTTCAGCTGATCGAGTCCCTTCTTCACAGCGGCTAGATCGCGGATCACTTCCCAGTCCAACCCGAGTAGAAACGCGACGTGCTCGCGACTGCTGGTCGCACTCTGTTGCGCGATCATTTTTAATGGGTCTTTGGGGGTCTCGGTCCGAATTACATACGACAGGAGTGTGCGCACCGACAGCCCGCCACTAGTCTCCTGTTCGCCGGGCTCCAAC
>NZ_JPRS01000364.1 GCF_000738085.1 Cryobacterium sp. MLB-32 | reverse complement strand
TTTCACGCCACGCTCCTGACCGTATGTGAACCGATGGTGCGGGGCGTGAACTTCTGTGTGGGGACAGAGTTCCTGCCGCCCGATCAATCCTTGTGTATATCGAGGATGAGATCTCTCCGTGCCGGGCTGATGGCTCTGGCACTCACCTGCACTCTTCCGCGGAGACTCTGGTGCTGGAAGTTGGCGGTCCTCGGCGTCTTCACTATCTGAGGCGTGCTTGCAGTGTGAGTGAGCGTTAATGACTATTTCTGGTAGTTTTGCATCATGAAGAATCAAAATGGCGAGAGTTTGTCATGGCTGAAGTAGTCGTCGTCGGCGGTGCGTCCGAGGGAGGTGACCTCGTCGCTCGCGCAATCCGAGACCTGATTGCGTCACGGCCCGATGCCGTGCTCGGACTGGCCACGGGATCGACTCCGCTGCCGGTCTACGCGAGTCTGGCCGTTTCGTTGCGGGAAGATCCGTTGGATGTGTCGCGGGTGAGAGGCTTCTCCCTGGACGAATATGTCGGGCTCCCTGAGGGGCACCCCGAAAGCTACCGTTCCGTCATTACCCGTGACGTCGTGGAGCTCCTCGGGCTGGCGCCAGACAACGTGCTCGTGCCCAACGGCGACCCGGGCGCCCTGCAGACCGCCGGTGAAGACTATGAGCGTGCCATTCTCGCCGCCGGCGGAGTGGATCTGCAGATTCTCGGTATCGGTCGCACGGGGCACCTGGGCTTCAACGAACCCGGCTCGTCTTTCGCCTCGATGACTCGGGTGAAGACCCTGACGCCTGAAACGCGCCGTGACAATGCGCGGTTCTTCGATTCGCCGAGCGATGTGCCCGTACACTGCATCACCCAGGGGCTGGGGACCATCCTGAGGGCCAGGCACCTCGTGCTCCTCGCCTGCGGGGAAGAGAAGGCCGAGGCTGTCGCGGCCGCGGTGGAGGGCCCGCTTACGGCACAGAGACCAGGGTCGATCATTGCCCTGCACCCACATGTCACGGTCGTCGTCGACGAGGCCGCTGCGTCACGCCTGGACAACCTCGCGTACTATCGCTACGCCTATGCCAACAAGCCGCGCTGGCAGGGAATTTAGGATCCTGGACCCGCTCGTTTCACCCCTCAAAAGGGGGGTCAAAATCAGTCATTTCGTGCTATAAAAATACCTAGAGGATCAGCAATGATTCCCATCGACTCGTGTACGCGTGAGTCGGGGTCACGGAACGTGAGCCTTTCCGATGGCCGGGAAGCCAGACATCTGTCCCGTC
>NZ_JPRS01000363.1 GCF_000738085.1 Cryobacterium sp. MLB-32 | reverse complement strand
GAGTTCGGTGGCTACTTCCAGGAGCCGCTCGGGTGAATGGACCGAGAGGTCGGTGCCTTTGGGGAAATACTGGCGCAGCAGACCGTTGGTGTTCTCGTTACTGCCGCGTTGCCACGGAGAATGCGGATCACAGAAGTAGATGGCCATGTTGGTGGCCAGCGTGATCTGCCGGTGCTGAGCCAGCTCCGTTCCCTGATCCCAGGTCAAGGTCTTAGCCAGACGCTCGGGCAGAGTCTTGATCGTTGCCAATAGGCCATCGCGAACGGTGATGGCACTGTGATCGCCGGGAAGATGGACCAACATCGTGAAGCGGGTCTGGCGCTCCACCAGGGTGGCGATGGCTGATCGGCAGTTTGACCCCAAGATCAGGTCTCCTTCCCAATGGCCCGGTACGGCCCGGTCAGAGACCTCTGCGGGTCGCTCGCTGATCATGATCATGTCCGGGATCTTGCCCGAGTTCTTCGCGGCCGGCCGTCTCGGCCGACGGATGGCCCGGCCGGTGCGTAAGTGTTGATGCAGGTCAGCGCGCAAATGACCGCGGCTCTGCACGTACAGTGCTTGGTAAATCGCTTCGGGGCTCACCCGCATCTCCTGCCGGTCCGGGAACACTCTCGCCAAATGGTCACTGATTTGTTCCGGACTCCACTTCACGCACAGCTTCGTCTGCACCAAGGATGCCAGTTCCGGGTGATCAAATTTGCTGCCCTTGGGGCGGCGCCCACGAACCTCAGCTTGTTTGTGCGCCGCGTACGGGGCATACCGTGTTCGTGCTCGGGGGCCAGCCTTGGACCCACCGCGAGCTAACTCCCGGCTGATCGTCGCCGGCGACCGGCCCACCTCGGCAGCGATCGCCCGCACGCCGGCGCCGTTCACGTGCAAATCCGCGATCCGCAACCGCTCTTCCAAGCACAAGTACCGCCCGGACTTCTCAGCCTCGGGACGAGGGATCCGACCCCCTGCTGCTTGACGCCAACGCCGTCCAGTTTGTCGATTCACTCCCACAGCATCACACGCCGCCGTCAGCCGTGACCCTTGGGCCATCAATACCCAGAACCGTGCCTGCATCTCCATCAGCTCGAACTTTGACCGCATCGACAGCACCTCTCAAAAATGGAGTGTTGCAACGACCGGTTGAACTCGCCAACCCTCACTGACACTGCGACCGCGGTCTCGCGAACT
>NZ_JPRS01000362.1 GCF_000738085.1 Cryobacterium sp. MLB-32 | reverse complement strand
TCCGAACTCGTTGGAGTAGATTCGGTTGTAGATCTCTACGGACACCGGAGCATAACGGGCCGGATAGATCACCACGGAAGCGACGTATTCACCGAACCCCTGAATGAATGCCATCAGCGCTCCGGCGAGGATCCCTCGAGACATCAGCGGCACGGTGATAGTCCGAATAGCGCGCCACGTGCCGGCACCGAGGTTTCGAGCAGCTTCCTCCATAGACGGGTCAATCTGCGCCAATGATGCGTTGGCCGACCGGAATACGAGTGGGAGAAAGCGCACGAAGTACGCAATGGGCAGAATCCAAAGGGATCCGATCAGCACCTGTCCGAAGTTGAAAGGGGTAGGAGCGGCAAATGCGGTGACGAGGTTGACTCCGATGACCGTACCCGGAAGGGCCCAAGGAATCATGACCATCACGTCGAGCAGGCCCTTGCCTGGTCCCTTCCACCGGGTCACCACGAACGCCGCCAACACACCGATAATGACGCAGCCGATCATTCCGAGGAAGGCAGTCTGGGTGCTGACCATGATCGGACGAAGGGACGCCGGGTCAGAAAAGATGTTCACGAAATTCTGCAGGGTGTATTCCGGCGGAAGAATCTGAGTCGTCCAGGTACCGTCCACGGTGAAGGCAAGGAGCACAATGGTCGCCGCAGGGGCCATCAAGATCACGATCACCACAAAAGCACCAATGGCTGCGCTCACTTTGGCGAACGTCCCATGGAGCACGGTCACGGCCTGGGGGGTGCCCTTCGAGGATCCCCGATATACCCGGCGATTTTGGTACCACCGCATGGCCAGCAGGAACAGGATCGAGACCACTGAAAGCACGACGGACTGCGCCGCGGCAGTGGAATATGCACCACTGGTTCGGGATGCAACGATCTGCATGGTCAGGGTCGGCACGTTGTAGAACTGCGGCGCTGTGAAAGACGCCATGGAAACCATAAAGGTCAGGAGTGCCCCTGACACGAGCGCCGGTGTCAGCATCGGCAGGATGACGGTGCGCCACATAGTGAGCCGGTTTGCGCCGAGGTTTAGCGCGGCTTCTTCCATCGAAGCGTCGGAACCGCTGAGTGCGGACGCAACAGAGAGATAAAAATAGGGGTACATCGTCAGGCTATGGACGAGAATGACCCCCCACACACCGTTGGCTGATACAGCTTGGGCATCCGCTCCGAAATATTCGGACAAGAAGCGCGGCAGGATGCCGCTTTCCGCGTAGAGGAAGTAGAAGGAAACGGCACCGATGAGCGGGGGGAGTGCCAGGGGGAGCAGGGCAAATATTCGAAGTACCTTGCGTCCCGGGAACTCGAACCGGGTCAGCATGACGGCCAGTCCAGTGCCGATCAGGGCCGTTGAGATGACTGATGCGAACGCGATGCCAACGGACAGGCCAAGGGCTTTGCTGGCGCTGCCGGAGAGGAAGCTCTCGTACGCACTGCCGCCATTCTCCATGCTGGTGAACGCCGTGGCGAGCATGGGGATGACGATATAGACGAGCAGGATGAGGATGAGTGGGATCGAGATGAGATAGACGAAACGGTCGGAGGAGGTGAGCCCAGACCGACGACGGGCCAGCCTCATGCCTGAACCATCCAGACAAGCCCGTGTGTGGGAACCATCGTCACCAGATCGCCGGGAACGGCACGGTCGAAGGAGTCCGGCACGGAGACCACGAGGGTCTGTCCAAGCCAGTCAATTTCGTAGATATTCACTGCACCCGTGAATTCAGCGGTGAGCACACGTCCTTCAAGCTGGTCCGGTTGGCGGACTGGAGGAGCAATGGTGAGGGTGATGGCCTCAGGACGAAGCGAAACTGCGACGTCATCGTCCACCGACACCAAATCGGATGCAGTGTTGGCTACCCGGGGCGCAGTGAACACCGTGCCATCGGCTACTCGCACGCGAATGTTGTCACCTTGCGTGGCTACCACTGTACCGGTAAGCACATTGGATCGACCGATGAAA
>NZ_JPRS01000361.1 GCF_000738085.1 Cryobacterium sp. MLB-32 | reverse complement strand
GAACTGGAACCCCGCGCAGGTGGACGGCAATGAGGTCGACACCAACAACACGATTGCTCTCACGACGGGCAGCGTTTACGACATCAGCGAGGAGGGAACACCTGAACTCAACACGAACTACGCCACGAGCGTTGAATTGATCAGCGAAGATCCTCAGGTCGTCGAGATCAAGCTCAACCCCGACGCGGTCTGGGAAGACGGCACCCCGATCACCTACAGAGACTACGCAGCCACCTGGGGCGCGATGAACGGGACTAACGAGGCCTACCAGCCGGCGTCGACCGCGATCTGGGAAGAGATTTCTGCCATCGAGCCGATCGAGGGCGACTTCGACTTCACCGTGACGTTCAGCGCGGTGAACGCAGACTGGGCATCCATCTTCGCTGACGTTCCGGGCATCCTGCCCGCCGTTGTGGCGTCGACGCCAGAAGCGTTCAACACCGGATACGTGACATCGCCGATGCCCTCGAGCGGCCCGTTCATGATTTCCGACATCGACACCACCGGTCAGGTCGTTACGCTGACCCGCAACCCGGCGTGGTGGGGTGACGTTCCCAAGC
>NZ_JPRS01000360.1 GCF_000738085.1 Cryobacterium sp. MLB-32 | reverse complement strand
CCAGCCTCAAGCTAATTGAAAAATGAACCGGCGGATCAGTCGTGCCAGCGCAGCCCGTGGAGATCGAATGCTAGCTGCATCTCCGAATCCTCGGGGTGAAGACTGATTATCTCCTCTTGCTGGATGTGACCGCTGGTACCAAGGCCTTCATCTGCGAGACGCTCAAACACCGCCCACATACGAAACTCATCGCCATAACGGGAGCGGAACTCGACCCCATTCACCAGATCACCCTGGTCGACGCCTCGGAGGTCGTAGAGCCAGTGGGCGATCGACCGTGTCAGATTGCGCTGACCGCCGTCCTTGAGAATAGCTGCGTCGAGCAGCTGAGGGCACAGGTCATACTTCGCGAAGGGTAAGCTCGCCTGCACCGTGGCGATGCTCCGTGAATGCGTCACGAAACAGTAGCAACCGGCCTGCTGCGCCCGCCCGCCAATGTGTGTCTCGATCCACTTGTAGCCAACAGTGCCGGCCGGCGCGTCCGGCGCGAGCACGATGGCACCGTCGGGGTCCTCGATCTCATCAAGCTCAGAGTCGGTGACCGGGTCGGGTCGAAAATGGGCAAGCACTTCCAAGAGACACGCAAGAAGAGTTTCGCCCGTGTAGAGAGTACGAAACTCCGAAAGCTGGTCGTCCCACCTGCCGTTAAACCGCCCGTCATCCGTCGCGTACAGCCAGTCCGTCCAGGCCCACGGATCCGGCCGATGTCCGACCCGCCACACCACGCCGGGATCCGAGGTGAGTTCGAATTCCTCAGGTGTCATCCGATGAACGCGAACGCCTTGGCAGCCGCCATCACGTTAGGACCCACTTCAGCCGGATCGCCCTCGCGGAGGACACGGGCCGGCGACACGTCATCGAGCGCCGGGTTCATGCCCTTGAACCACGACTGCACCGTCACCGCTTCGTTGCGCTCCCGAAGGAGCACGGCGATCTGGTACGCAAGCCGCAGGCGGTCAACGTCCATCTCGCCGGGACTTCGCTCACCGGCAGCCCACTGAGCAACCGGTCGAGTCGACTTCACATTGCCGATATACGCCACCAACCGCACACCGACGATATCCCGAAGCTTGGTGGCCAGCTCGGGCAGCGTGGACCGCATCGCGTCTTCGTGTGCGCGAAGTCCTGGTTTCTGGGCCGTAGCGATAGTTGTAGCCATATACAAGACGTTACTCTCGTGATTCCGAAATAGCTACAATTTTCAGGCCCATAATCGCACTCATTATCGCGGGTCTAATGACCGATAATAGTTATTATGTCAATCTGAGTAGGTATTATTCCAACAGATGCACGATTTGGCCCT
>NZ_JPRS01000359.1 GCF_000738085.1 Cryobacterium sp. MLB-32 | reverse complement strand
GTTTACCGGGGAAACCGGGCCATACAAGGGTGTGCCCCTGGAGGGATTCGAACCCCCAACCGTTTCCTTAGGACGGAACTGCTCTTCCGTTGAGCTACAGAGGCTGGTCTCGTCAGTTTAGCCGCTCGGAACGGTCAACCCGCCCGATCGGTCATGCGACGCGGTGCGGCTACTGCGCCATGTGCGTGATCTGGATCAAATTGCCGCACGTGTCGTCGAACACAGCGATCGTCACCGGACCCATCACGGTCGGCTCCTGAGTGAAACGCACGCCGAGTCCATGGAGTCGTTCGTACTCGGCCGTGACGTCGTCGACAGCGAATTGAGTGAACGGAATCCCATCGGCGACCAGGGCGTCCTTGAACGGCTTCGCCGCCGGGTGACCGCTGGGCTCGAGGAGCAGCTCTATACCCTGCGGGTCTTCCGGGGACACCACGGTTAGCCATCGGTCCTCACCCAAGGGGATGTCGTATTTTGTCACAAATCCGAGCACGTCGGTGTAAAACCGCAGCGCCTTCTCCTGGTCGTCGACAAGAACGCTCGTGAGGGTGATTCTCATGTCATCTCCCCTATCTCCGGCCGAGCGCCCACTCTAGGCGGCGGCCGTGGCCAGGTACGCGTCCCACTGCTCGAGGGGATGCTCCACGCCGCGCACGACCCACGTGGCGCCCTGCGGCATCCGTGGCATGAAGCGCAGACTCCAGCCCATTTCCGCCGGGGTGTGATCACTCTTGGAGTTGTTGCACTTGAGGCAGCACGCCGCGAGGTTGTCCCAGGTATCTCGCCCGCCGCGTGATCGCGGCAGGATGTGGTCGATGGTGGCCGCGGCCTTGCCGCAATAGCAGCAGCGGTGATTATCGCGGCGGAGGACACCACGCCTGCTCACCGGCACTATCCGTCCGCGGGGCAGCCGCACGTAGCGCGTGAGCAGGATAACGCTCGGACGATCCCAGGAGCCCGAAGCGGCACAGACCGGATGCCCCGGATCGGACTGCACGATCGTCGCCTTCTGGTTCATCACCAGAATCAATGCTCGTTTGTAGCTCACCACGGCGAGGGGCTCGTACCCCGCGTTGAGGACCAGTGTTCGCATGCGCTCCCTTTCGAAGGAGACTGGACGGCTTCCAGCCATTCGAACTGCTTTTCTGACGTAAGCAGGTGGGAACGAGCGATCACACAAAAAAGGACGCTGTCACGAATGA
>NZ_JPRS01000358.1 GCF_000738085.1 Cryobacterium sp. MLB-32 | reverse complement strand
CCGACAACCTTGACGACGGGAGGCTGGATTCAACGATCCGTTGCAGAAGCGAGCTAGGGTTGAGGCCCACCCCGCCATTCCTCGGCCTTTCATCGAACAGGAGCCATTTCGTGAGATTTCAGGCCAATCGTGACGTTTTCAGCGAAGCTGTTTCTTTTGCTGTCAAACTTCTCCCGCAGCGCACGACGTTGCCGATCCTGAGCGGTGTGCTGATTGAAGCCACCGAGACGGGCTTGATCCTGTCGTCATTCGACTACGAGGTATCCGCCCAAACCGAGATCGCTGCGGACGTCGAGGAGACCGGCAAAGTGCTGGTTTCCGGGCGGCTCTTGGCGGAGATCGCCAGTCGCCTGCCGAACGCACCCGTGCGCTTCAGTACCGAAAACTCTCGAATCAAGGTCAGCTGCGGTTCAGCAAGCTTCACCCTGCTGTCCATGCCGGTAGAGGAATATCCCAGCATTCCGCAGGTCAGTGCCGAATCCGGGCTCGTTCCCGCCGAAGAGTTTGCGGCGGCGGTCGCTCAGGTCGCTGTTGCCGCCTCCCGCGATGACGTGACACCCGTGATCACCGGAGTGCAGCTCGAGGTCACTGAGAATAGCCTGAGTCTCGTTGCCACTGACCGGTACCGCGTGGCGGTTCGAGACATCGATTGGGATCCGGGGAGTAACACCGGCCAGGGCACGATCACGGCGCTCGTGCCGGCTCGAACACTGCAGGAAGTCGGCAAGACCTTCGGCCACAGCGGCACCATTTCGGTCTCGATCACCAACAGCGATGACCGAGAACTGATCGCGTTCACGGCGAACAAGAAGACCGTTACGTCTCTGCTGATCAAGGGTAATTTCCCGCCTGTCCGCCGCCTGTTTCCCACCGCGGTCGACAATTACGCGGTGATGAATACCGCCGATTTGATCGAGGCCACCGGGAGGGTGCAGCTCGTTCTGGAGCGCGAGGCCGCCCTGCGCTTCACGTTCACTGCGGACGGGCTTACGCTTGAAGCAGTCGGTTCCGAACAGGCCCAGGCCTCGGAATCCATCGACGCGATCCTCTCCGGCGGTGACACAGTGGTGTCGCTCAAGCCCCAGTTCCTCCTCGATGGTTTGGGTGCGGTGCATTCTGAATTCGTTCGGATCTCCTTCACCAAGACCGAAAACCCGAACAAGCCTGGTCCCGTGCTCATCACGAGCCAAACCTCGCGCGAACAGTCCGGTGCCGACAGCTACAAGTACCTGCTGCAGCCCAACTTGCT
>NZ_JPRS01000357.1 GCF_000738085.1 Cryobacterium sp. MLB-32 | reverse complement strand
GATCACGGCCACGTCTTCGTCGATCGTGAAATGCTTGGCGTGCAGGATGTACGGTGCTTTGTACATGTAGATGTGCACACCGGCGGTGAGTAGTTCCTCGTAGTACGAACGTTGCGCGTGATAGACGACGGCCTGATCTCCGATCTCGGAGACGAACAACTCCACGTGTATCCCGCGCTGCGTCGCCGTCGTGATCGCATAGGCCATCGCCTCGTCCGGCACAAAATACGGGCTGGTGATGATGATGCGATCCTGAGCGTAATACAGGAGCGCGAGGAACAGCCGCAGATTGTTCTCACCCTTGAACCCCGGGCCGCTGGGCACAACCTGACAGTCAAGTCCCTCTGAGCCCAGGCTGGGCATGACGGGTTCGACGTCACGAGTGAGCAGCTCGTCGGTCTCGCTGTACCAATCGGTGATGAAGATCGCGTTCAGCCCGAACACGATCGGACCCTCGACGCGAGTCATCAGGTCTTTCCATTGCAGCCCGCGACGGATGTTGCCCCGCATGTTGTAGGAACGGTCGATGATGTTCTGCGATCCCATGAAGCCCACGCGGCCGTCCACGATCAACAGCTTGCGATGATTGCGCAGGTCTGGCCGCTGCCACTTGCCACGCAGCGGCTGCACCGGCAGCATCAGCTCCCACTTCACCCCGGCATCCGTGAGTCGTTGTTTGGTCTGGCGAAAGCCCGGCTTGCGCATGGACTGAATGTGGTCCATGAGAACCCGCACGATGACGCCACGGGCCACAGCATTCTCGAGCGCGTCGAAGAACGGCCCCGTGGAGTGGTCGAGCGACAGAATGTAGAACTCGACGTGCACGTACTTGCGGGCCGCATTGATGTCCTCAATCATCGTGTCGATCGCCACCTGATACTCACCGAGGAGGCTCGCGCGGTTATCGCCGACCAGAGGCATCGCGCCGAGATTGCGGTTGAGCTCGACGACCGATTCGAGCCAGGACGGCCACGGCTGGTCGCGGTCGACGCGTTCCATACCCTCGGTGCTCTCGCGGATGAACTTATTGATCTCTTCCTGCTTGGCCAATCGCCCGCGCGGCAGCATTCGATACCCGATGAGCAGGAAGAGCAGAACACCCACGTACGGGATGAAGAAGATCGTGAGCAGCCAGGCCATACCCGACATGGGCCGCCGGTTGCGTGGCACCACGATGATCGCGACGATTCTCACCGCGAAGTCGATGACAAAGGCCACCAGTACGGTGATGGTCACCCCACCGAAATCGAACATGGGGTATTAGGTCGTGGGCTTGTCGAGACCGAGGCGCTCGCGTTCTTCCGCTTCAATGCGGGCATACACCTTCCGTTCGGTGCGGTCGGCCCGAAGAATT
>NZ_JPRS01000356.1 GCF_000738085.1 Cryobacterium sp. MLB-32 | reverse complement strand
GACACGATAGTTGTACCTGACTTGGGCCTCGTGCTCCGCGAAGCGTTCGGCCGGTTCGCTGGCAAGTCCTCCCAAGCCCTCGAGGTGCAGGCACTCCCCAACGAATTCCAACCAGTGGATTTCAGATAGTCCCCAATCATCAGCATGTGACGTGTGCACGAAATGCACAACGAAGTCCTTCCATGTGTCGTCCACCGACAGCAGGTTAGCGAGTCGCCGAATAGCCACTAGTGACCCTCCTAGTAGATCTGATGAAAGAGATCGCTACGGGACCGTGACCGGTGTCGGCCGATCTGTGCGCCCACGCTGTAACCGACTATTGCGCCGATTAGCGCCGGAACTGCTATCCAGCCGATGATGGAGAGTGTCCAGGCGGCCGCGCTCACGAGTGGGGTCTCGTTTACACCGGCGGGCGACTGCAAGCCACTCAGCAGCTCATAACCTCGCGGAAACCCCGTGACAGCGAAACCGAGCAGGATTATCACACCAAGGGGTGCAACGACCCGGATTCCCGTCTTCAGGAACCAGTATAGAAAGGGAGGCCGCGCCTCACGCCTGAGCCTCTTGCGTAGGTCTTTCTCGACTTGTGATTCTTCGACGGGCGGCGGCAGGTCTGAGGCTCGCGGTGGTCCGATCGATGAGTTCGACATGGCGTGATGGTAGCCGTGTACCTATGCAATGGGAAGGTCTCGTCTCGTGCATGATGGGCTGACGATCACGATTCAAGAAGGAACTAGAGGGTGCCTTGCCGCAGGGCTTCTGCGTAGACACGCTTCGCCTGCTCGAGGCTGACCGCGTCGTCGTCGCCCATCTGTTCCTCGATGGCGTGCGCGAGAAATATGGCCGCGCGTCGCCGATCATAGGTTTCAGCCCCGTCCGGACGGTGATCGACCAAAGCGAAGCACATGTCGGCAAGGGATTCCCTGTGCAATGGCGTGATGTGTGTCATGAAAATTCCTAGCCGATGCGTCGCGATAAGGCGAAACTTGCATCTCCACCCTGAAAATGGCTTATTGAAAGCAGGGTCCGGGCTTTCACGTACACAACATAGTAGTGCCGTTTGTTCGGATTTAGTTGGGAAATACCACGGAAGAACACCCTGACAGCCTG
>NZ_JPRS01000355.1 GCF_000738085.1 Cryobacterium sp. MLB-32 | reverse complement strand
ATCGATTCCAAGCTCCTGCACCGCCAGGGCGTGGCCGCGTCGGAGTTCTACAATCAGCGCGTGATGGAGAACGTCACGGACGCTCTGGGCCTGGCGACAGAGCTGCGGGAGGTAACCCCGGGTAAGCGCCCCGTGGTGGAGATCGCCGGAATCGACGACCGTCTGACCTCTCAGTTCTCGACCCGCTCGGCCGACATTAAGAAGGCCGTTCGTGAGCTGGAGAAGGACTACCGTGACAGTCACGGGCGCAGCCCCGACGCGGCTGCCCGCATCAAACTTGCCGACCAGGCCACACTCGAAACACGCCCCGCCAAACCGCACGCCCGATCCCTCGCAGCGCTCCGCGCGCACTGGACGGGGGAAGCCACGGCGCGCGTCGGCGCGCACACCGTGGCTGCGCTGTTGGCCCGCGCCCGCGCGGTCGCGGATGAGTCACGTGGGCGCGGGCCGCACCTGGTCGATGTCGACCGGGCGGCGCGGGACGTGGTGGCAACAGTGTCAGAACATCACGCCGTGTGGGGTCCGCACATGATCGAAGCTGAGGCGCGGCGGTGGGTTCAGAAGGAAAGCCGTCACGGGCAGGTCGCGGAGGGAACCGTCGAGCTGATCACGCGCCGCGCCCTAGATACGGACTCCATCGCCGTGACGCCGCCGGCGCCGCACGGGTCGTTTCAACCGCTGACCCGCAGCGACGGAGCGAGTATCTACGACCACAAGGGCCGAATGCTGTTCACCTCCGCCGGCCTCCTCGCCGCCGAAGACACCCTCCTCGCCGCCGGGCGTACCAGGTCGCTGTCGCCGGTGTCGGTGGCCGAATTTGACCGGACGGCGGCGGCGCACCCAGGCCCGCTGGACGCCGGCCAGCGCGCGCTCGCGCGTGAGTTCACGACATCGGGAACCCTGCTCATCGTCGGCACGGGCCCTGCCGGGGCGGGGAAGACGACGGCCCTCGCGTTGGCGGCCAGGGCCACCGAACAAGCCGGCGGGCGCCTGATTGGTCTGGCGCCGTCGGCGACGGCCGCGGCCGTGTTCCGCGATACGGTCAATGTCCCCGCTGCAACCATTCACTCCTTCATCCGGGCGTACGAAACCCACGGGGATGTGGCGCCAGGCAGCGGCCACCCCGACGACCTGGTCCTACGCCCCGGGGATATCGTTGTCGTTGATGAGGCGGGCATGGCCGGGACGATGAACCTGGCGAAAGTCACGGGCATCGCGCAGCGGCACGGCGCTCACGTGCGCCTGATCGGGGACGACCGTCAACTAGCCGCCGTCGAATCCGGCGGCGCACTGCGCCTGCTCGAGCGCGAGGTCGGGTCGATCAAGCTGGAA
>NZ_JPRS01000354.1 GCF_000738085.1 Cryobacterium sp. MLB-32 | reverse complement strand
TTCGACCACGTTCGGTTCGGCCTCAAGGATCAAGCCGCGAATGCGGGCCAGCATGTCGCCTCGCCAGTCGCCCAATGCGGCAATGATTTCATCTATCGACGTCATCGGAATCTCCGCTACCTCTCTGTCACACCGGGCGCAGCCCGCACGTCACCCATAGTATGAGGCCCTGGAAGGAAGCGTGACGCGGGTGGACGAGACTGCAGCTTTCGAGCGGGAGCGCCCCCGGTTGTTGCGTATTGCTGGGCGGATCCTGCGGGACAATGCAGAGGCCGAAGACATGGTCCAGCAAGCCTGGCTGCGCCTTCACTCCACCGAGGCTGTCATCGATAATCTTCCCGGCTGGCTGACCACGGTGACCACGCGGCTTTGTCTGGACAGGCTGCGCGCCCCGAAACCGATCCTCGTCGACGACACGGCTTTCCCTTCGCCGACTGAAGATCCCGCCGATGCACTTGCCCTGGCCGACACGGTCGGGATTGCGCTCCAGGTGGTCTTAGACCGCCTCACGCCGAACGAGCGGGTCGCGTTCGTACTCCACGACAGCTTCAGCATTGATTTCCCCACCATCGCCATGATCCTCGGCAGCACTCCCGCCGCTGCACGCAAGCTCGCGTCGAGGGCGCGCAGCAAGGTCCGCCCGCAGGGCACCCTGCGCCGCCGAGCTGACTGGGAAGTCGTGGACGCGTTCCTTGCCGCCGCACGGGAAGGCGATTTTGAGCAACTTCTTGCTCTACTGGCACCTGGTGTGGTGGTCGCCGGTGACGAAGCGGCAATCTCAGCGGGAACTCCCACCCGCATAGAGGGACGAAACGCAGTTGCGACGATGTTCAACGGCGCTGCCAAAGCCGCGTTGCCGGTGTTCGTCGATGGCCGCCCTGGGGCAGCTTGGTTTCACCTTGGCTCGCCGCAAGTCGCTTTTGATTTCACGGTCGTCGACGGGGTTGTCTCTCGGATCGATTTCCGCGCCGACCCGGCCATCGTGGAACACCTCATCCGCCGTAAAGAAGGAGAGCGGCGGAACTGACAGGCATTGTTCTCCAATCCAACCCGTCAGCGGTCACACTTGCTCACGCTCCACCGTCATACAGGTAGCGGACCTCAGACGGAGCTACGCCTTCACAGTCAGGATTCGAGTCGATGAAAACAATGACCTGCCACCAACTGGGCGGCCCCTGCGAACAACCAGTGACCGGCGAATCCGCCGATGACGCTATCAAGSC
>NZ_JPRS01000353.1 GCF_000738085.1 Cryobacterium sp. MLB-32 | reverse complement strand
TCACAAAAACTCTGTATAGTCTCGGTCTTTTCAGTGCAAGTGTGTCCAAAATGTGTCCACGGATTCGCGGCTCCGTCGAGCAGAAATGCGAGCCTGGGCTCGCCGCTCAGCAGGACACCGAATGCAGACCAACCCCGTATCGAAGGGTGGCTGACAGGATTACGCTCACCGCATGGACTTCACAGACGCCACTATCCAAGCGGCGCTAATCGGTGCAGCGGTCGCGTTCCTCTCCGTGGTGGTGGCTGCCGCCTCGCTCTTAATCGCGTGGTTCTCGAGTCTGAGCGAAACGAGAAGCGCTCGCAAGAATCACGAGGAGAGCGTCGCTGCCCAAGCCAACCTTTCTCGGGAGGAGCGCGAGTACGAGCAGCTTCGGGCGGCATACGCCCCGATGCTCGCCTATGTCGCGTGGGCTGAGCGCGCTGTTATGGTCCTCATTATCGTCACGATCAGGAAGTACAACGCTGTAGCGAAGGTACGGCAAGTCAGCATGCTGAAAGTGACCGAGCAAGACGAGTTGGCGATTCGGACCGCCATCTTGACTGCCGGACCGCTTAAGTGGGAGCAAGAGATCATCGACGCTGGTCCGACCGCGAAAGAGCGATTCAGCATTTACGGTTTGACGTCGGCCTTCGCCAGCGTCGATGTTCGCGCCAAGTTCGACCACCTTAGCGCGCTCACTGACTCCATCGAGGCGGCATCCGCTGTCATCGAGACGAACCTTGAACACACCTCCCGAGCACTGGGCGAGGACCCCCATCTCCAAGTGGTCGCGGAGAGGGCACGGGACATTATTGCCCGGGAGGCTTCCATGGCAGACGCGTCGCGCGTCCTTCACGATGCCACCCGCGCCTATCGGGACGCCGCCGAAGTGCTCAAGAATGCGGCAAGAGCCGAACTCGCTCCGCAGGCTCCGGGCGGGACTGACTGACGGCGTCCGCATATTCGCGGACGCGAGGGGACGGACTGCCAAGCCGTAGCGGTCTGAGCATCCTAGAGTCGGCGCAGGGTTGTTCGTCTCCAGCCATCAGACACCGTCGGCACACTTTCCGTGGCAAGCTCCGTGCCCCATCCCTAAGGAAGCGGGAACGGGCCTTGGAGGCCTGCGGCAGCACAGTTGGTGGGAGAAGATGGCGGCCGGGATGCGGATTCATTGACTGGCTCAATGAAGGCCTTCTAGCCGCCCGATCCATGGACTTCCCCATTCGGCCGGCGGGAGGTAGGTCGAAAGCTTCGCGATGCGTCGCTGTGCCTCGCGAAGACGTTCCTCCCAAGCACAAGGTAATGGGGCAAGAACGCTACTGTCCTTACAGGGCGTCAACAGCGGAAAGGTAAGGGCGTGTTGGCTTACACGAGGAATTCTCGCTATCCGAGCGGACTTGTGATTACAATCGGGGCGGTTGCCTTCGTTCTGTTGGGAGTGGCGGCAATTGTGCTTCTTCCGCGCTCTCTCTTAGACGCGTGGGCACCGGGTCTCAGTGCTCAGGAGCGTGGACCGCTGCTTG
>NZ_JPRS01000352.1 GCF_000738085.1 Cryobacterium sp. MLB-32 | reverse complement strand
ACAACGTCGAAAATGTCTGCCATTCCCTCAGGTTAGTCACTCCGTAGAGGGAGTACCATGTCAAAGTGGCGCGGGTCGCAGGTCTTTGGGGGTTCCACGTGCAGTTACACACCTCCGCCAAGCGGTTCGGTCACCACCAGTCCACCTGGTACGGCCGTATTCGTGACGGTGTCGATCACCTCGTGCGGTCTTCGCCCTCGCGTTTTGCCATCCTGGTGTTCACCGCCCTGATCCTGCTGTTCACGGCTCTGTTCTCGCTTCCCGTCGCATCAGCTGACCGCACCATCACTCCCCTGTACGACGCGCTGTTCACCGCGGTATCGGTGATCTGTGTCACCGGGTTGTCCACCGTGGACATGGCCACCCACTGGTCGGGGTTCGGCAACGTGCTGGTTTTTCTGGGCGTCAACGTGGGCGGCATCGGTGTGCTCACCCTCGCCTCCATCATGGGGATGGTCATCTCCCGTCGGCTCGGACTGCGGGCCAAGCTCATGGCGGCGAGCGATTCGAATCCGTCTCGCATCCACGCCGGGCCGGTCAACGAGGGTCAGGCGATCAGGCTCGGCGAGGTCGGCAGCCTGCTGCTCACCGTGGCCATCAGCGCCCTCGTGATCGAGGTTGCTGTTGCCGCCCTGATTTTTCCGCGGATGCTCATCGAAGGCGTCGCCACCGGCGAGGCCCTGTGGCACAGCGTCTATTACGCGGCGATGGCCTTCACCAACACGGGGTTCAGCCCGAATGCCCTGGGACTCGTGCCGTTCGAGAACGACTTCTGGTTTCTGGGCGCGCTCATGCTGGGCGTATTCCTCGGCAGCCTCGGTTTTCCCGTGATCTATTCCCTGGCCCGAAGCTGGCGCAAGCCACGGCTGTGGTCCCTGCACGTGAAGCTCACCCTCGTCACCACGATCGCGCTCATGTTCGCCGGCATGATCATCTACATCATTCTCGAATTCGACAATCCCAAAACCTTCGGGTCGCTGGACGCCGGCAGCACCATCTTTCAATCGCTCTTCATGTCGGTGATGACCCGTTCGGGCGGCTTCGCCACGATCGACGTCAGCGATCTTCATGGATCGAGCCTGCTCGTGAGCAGCATGCTCATGTTCATCGGCGGCGGTTCCGCCTCGACCGCCGGCGGAATCAAGGTGACCACCTTCGCCATTCTCTTTCTCGCCGCCTTCGCAGAGGCACGCGGCAAGGCACAGATGGAGGCCTTCGGACGCCGTATCCCGAGCGATATGCTGCGCCTCTCGGTGAGCGTTGTGCTCTGGGGCGCCACGACTGTCGCGGTGTCGAGTGTGCTGATCCTGCACATCACGCAGGCCCCGCTGGACCATGTGCTGTTCGACGTGATCAGTGCCTTCGCCACCTGCGGCCTGTCCACCGGGCTCACGGCAGATCTGCCGCCGGAGGGGGTCTACGTGCAGGCTGCCACCATGTTCATGGGCCGGGTTGGTACAGTGACTCTCGCTGCCGCGCTGGCGGCGAGCCAGAGCAGGCAGTTGTTCAAACGCCCGGAAGAGAGGCCCATCGTTGGCTGATCGCATCAAACACGACGCCCCCGTACTCGTCATCGGGCTCGGTCGTTTCGGCGCTGCCACGGCCGGCCAACTCGATCGGCTGGGCCGCGAGGTACTCGTCGTAGACATCAGCGAGGCCCTCGTGCAGAAGTGGGCCGAGCGCGTCACCCACGCCGTTCAGGCCGACTCGCGATCTCTCGAGGCGCTGAAACAGATCGGCGCGCAGGACTTCTCCATCGCCGTGTGCGCGGTCGGGTCATCCGTTGAGGCCAGCGTGCTGATCACCGCCAACCTCGTGGACCTCAAGATTCCGCAGATCTGGGCGAAGGCGATCTCCAAGTCACACGGCAAGATCCTGGAACGCATCGGCGCCAACCACGTGATCTACCCGGAGGCGGAAGCCGGCGAACGAGCCGCGCATTTGGTCTCCGGCCGCATGCTCGACTTCATCGAATTCGACGACGATTTCGCACTCGTGAAGATGTACCCGCCCAAGCCCATCCGTGGTCTCAACCTCATCGACTCCGGCGTGCGGCGCAAGTACAACGTCACCGTGGTCGGCGTGAAGAGCCCCGGAAAACCATTTACGTACGCCACCGCCGACACGGTAGTGTCCAACCACGACCTCATTATTGTGTCCGGCACCGAGGCCGACATCGAGCGGTTCGCCGCTCTGGGGTCGTAGCGCCGGGTCATGCGCGTATCGAACCGTCAGTTCCAGGAAGGTCTCGACCTTCGTTGCGGGGCAACAAACCGTGAAGCTTAAAAGGTGGCCAAGATGACACAAGACAAACCCGATT
>NZ_JPRS01000351.1 GCF_000738085.1 Cryobacterium sp. MLB-32 | reverse complement strand
ACCGCTCAAAGCCATGCTCAGGATGAGTGCGGCGAGAAGGAATGCTGCCAGAGCGATGGTGCAGACAACAGATATTCGCCGCCGGCGTGCCCTGCGTGTGAGGAGTGGGATGAGCGTGAGCGCCAGTGGAATTAGGGAGGATGGCAAGATGCTCACCGTCAGGTCCGGAGGTGACAGGAAGATTCCTATAAGCACCACGAGCAGCGCGAGGGTGAAGGATCCGATCTGTAGTCGCTGACGTCGTTTGGAGAATTGCGAAGACCCAGTAGGTCCCAGCTCCTCGCCCAGGTCATGGCGGGCTTGCGCCGCCACGACGGAGGGTGTGCCGAGCTGGTGAAGGATCGTCGTCAGGTCCGAGTCTGCACGTTCGAGAGCGTCGTGGATGTGCGTTTGTATTCCCTCAAGAACGTCGGCACGATCCTTCTTGGGAGCGTCAGTGAGTTCTGTGGCGAGTTGCGCCAGATATCGAGTTTCTTGTTTCGATGGCCGGTTGGTGTTCAAGGTCATGACTTCGTCTCCAAAATGGTGTCAACCGTGCTTCGAAACGGGCTCCATACTTCTGAAAAGGCCCGCAGGTTTTCGCGGCCGAGATCGGTGAGCGTGTAATAGCGTCGGGGGCGGCCTGC
>NZ_JPRS01000350.1 GCF_000738085.1 Cryobacterium sp. MLB-32 | reverse complement strand
AAAAACGTAGTTTCGCCATCACATCAACGGAGATGAAATGAACTACAAGAAACCAACGATAGGTGTCTGGTTCATCGGCATGGTCATCGTTTCCACAATCGCCTCGAGTGGCGTCGCCAACGCCTCTGAAGATCCGACTGGAGCAGTGGCAGACCTAGTCGAATCAGCGATCGCAAGCGTGCCAGTTCACGAGGTTGATTCTGCCGCGCCCGAGGTTGACGTCTCGGTTCCAAGCGATTCAACCCAGGCGATTATCGTCGATGTTTCAGATGGGACGCAACTCAATTTCGCCCTCCCTCTAGAGGCATTAACTGTCGATGGGGAGCTAGGCAACGACGGCTCGACTGTCTATCACGGGATCGGGGAATCTGCCGACGTATCCGTGCAGCCGCTGATAAATGGCGTGCGGGTTTCTACGATTCTTGACGACTCGAGTGCGGGCAACGAATTTTCATACCCGCTTGAGGACGGGATAGATCCCGAAGTAAACACCGACGGGACCATATCTCTGTTTCAGTCCATCGAGGCGGTCGACCCGGAAACAGGCACTTTGGTGTCCGCTTCCGTCGAGGTTGCAGTCATCCAGCAGCCCTGGGCTGTCGATTCGCAGGGCGACAACGTCCCGACACGCTACATCCTCGCCGATGATGCTGTTGTACAGGTTCTTGACTTAAGTGCCCCGGACATTTCGTATCCAGTCGTGGCGGACCCGACCTTCACAACAATTAACCCCTTCCAGTCGCGCATCCGATGGAACCGGGCCGAGACCGCGACGATTGCGTCGGGTGGGTGGGGTGCCACTGGGCTGACCGCTGTGTGCGGGTTGGCGGGTGCTGCCGCCGGCGGTTCAGTTGGTGCGGCGGCGTTTGCTGCGGTTTGCTTCGGCTTGAGCGCCCCTGCCGTGTACACCGCCGGTGTCGCGCAGAACTCACGTCCCAAGAGGTGCTTACAACTGACAATCACCACCACCCCCGTCACGGCACCAATTCCGTATTTCGATACATACGCGTGCCGCTAGGCAGATCGGGAGCACACAGTGAGCAACGCGACCCAAAGACTGAAGTTTCTCTTCTTGCCAGTGTGGCGCCTCGCGCTGCTCGTGGCGTCTGTCCTGTGGCTGATCGGGCTCAATGCCGCCTACCTCGGTGGTGGTGCGAAGAATGAATGGTTGGGACTCC
>NZ_JPRS01000349.1 GCF_000738085.1 Cryobacterium sp. MLB-32 | reverse complement strand
CTTACTTCTTATTGCGACGCTGGTGGCGGGTCTTACGAAGCAGCTTGCGGTGCTTCTTCTTTGCCATGCGCTTGCGTCGCTTCTTGATTACAGAACCCACAGGACCTCACAAAGAGTTGATTCGCCGCGGGACTCGCGACAGACACGAAAACCCCATTCTACTGGAGAAATTCGCTGGGATCTACGCAGAGTCGGCAATCGGGCTCTGAATAGCCAGTGCGACGGCCGATTCCGGCACTCGAAATGAGCGTCCGAAGCGGATTGCTGGCAGGTCTCCGGAGTGCACCATGCGGTAAACGGTCATCTTCGAGACGCGCATCATGCCGGCAACTTCGGCGACCGTCAGAAATTGAACATCAGCCAAATCCGGTTTCACGATTCCCGCCTTCAGCGTGGGCAACATGCACGCGAGGGGTGCATGTTGGTCACTCTAGATCGACATCAGGCAGTCGTCTAGACGTTCTTACGCCACTTTTTCGCCGTGGCATCCTTCACGACATGGGTCATCTGGTACGACGTGTCTGCGAAAGCCTTGCCGATGGCGGATGCGAAGGCGCGCTGCTCCTCCTTGAGACCGGCTTCCTCGGCGGCGTCGGCCTCTTCCGCGGCGTCGAAGTCGACGCTCAGGAAGGGAATCAACCAGTCTTCGATGGCCTCAAGCGGTGCGTAGTCGAGGTGGTAGTACCGGTGCTGCCCTTCTTCGCGCACGCTCACGAGACCGCTCTCGCGCAGCACCTTGAGGTGCTTCGAGACGGTCGGTTGGCTGAGCCCGAGGTTGCCGACGATGTCGGACACACTGAGCTCACCACGAGCCTCGCCGCCCTGATTATGACGGTCGAGGAGGATCCGAAGGATGTCCCGCCGGGTCGAATCCGCCACAACGTCGAAAATGTCTGCCATTCCCTCAGGTTAGTCACTCCGTAGAGGGAGTACCATGTCAAAGTGGCGCGGGTCGCAGGTCTTTGGGGGTTCCACGTGCAGTTACACACCTCCGCCAAGCGGTTCGGTCACCACCAGTCCACCTGGTACGGCCGTATTCGTGACGGTGTCGATCACCTCGTGCGGTCTTCGCCCTCGCGTTTTGCCA
>NZ_JPRS01000348.1 GCF_000738085.1 Cryobacterium sp. MLB-32 | reverse complement strand
TCGGTTCACATACGGTCAGGAGCGTGGCGTGAAAGAATTTCACCAGATCTTCTGAATGTTAAACTGTTCAACAGTGAAAAGTGGTTGCTAGCCTCAGGCACAGTCGGGACCGAGAGACACGAGGGTGCAGTGGAAGACAGCGTTGACCGGATCGTAGCCCAATGGGCGCACGTGCACCCAGATCTGAATGTGTCCCCGATGGCGATAGTTGGCCGCCTCTCGAAGCTCACCAGGCTCTTTGAGAGATCCCTCCAGGACGTCTTCCTTCGGCACGATCTTCAACCCGGAGAATTCGACCTTCTGGCGACCCTGCGCCGCAACGGCAGCGGCACCGGGACGCAGGGACTCACGGCGGGTGAACTGGCCGCAAACGCCATGGTCACCTCGGGTGCGATCACCAACAGGCTCGACCGGTTGGTCGCGAAGGCACTCGTCTCCCGTGAGCCTGACCCGCTCAGTCGCCGAACCATCCGGGTCGTGCTCACCGACCGCGGTCAGGCGGTCGTGGATCAGACTCTCATCGAGCACGTCGCCAACGAAGAGCAGCTGCTCTCGTCACTCAGCCTCGACCAGCGGGAAAAACTCGAAGCCATGCTTCGCGAGCTTCTGCGTGCTCACGAACCACGGTCGTAGCCGCACGGATCGGTTGGCGCCAGACGGGCAGATTCGAATGCCGCCGGTACATTCCGCTGCGTCGCGGCGCTTCGGCCCAATCGGCCGGCTAACTCCCTTCAGAACGGTTTCCGGTACCCAAAGTGGCACCATCCCGTCGAGATCAAAAGGGTGGAATCACCTCGACGAATCGAGTTGGCTGACCGCCAATGGCCGGCGCCGCGGGAATGGCCTGGTCCACGTCGCCAACATTCGCCGACGGGCGATCAACATCGGAGTACTGAGCCTCCCTGCGGAGTCGACGCGTCCAGTCAAATTCGCGGATTTCAAACTGTCGTGGCGGTTCACGTTTAACCGTTGCCACCTCGAAGAGCACAGAGTGCGCTCTTTCGCCTCGTCGCTAGAGCCCTGATTGACCAGCAGTGCTCGGCATGCCCGTCTGTGGTGGTGGTGGTGGTGGTGGTGGTGGTGGTGGTGGTG
>NZ_JPRS01000347.1 GCF_000738085.1 Cryobacterium sp. MLB-32 | reverse complement strand
CGTGATCCGTCCCCGTATGGTGACCTTGAGCGGCGCAGGCTGAGCACCTATGCCAGAGTCAGCGATCGGATCGCTCACGTGAAACGCGCGCTCACGATGGCTGCCCTATCATCCTCTCCACAGCGACCGTTAAGAAGAAGAGCCCCGAAAATACTGACCATACGCCGGCGAAGCGTAGGTTGCGCGCGGTATAGATGCGCCTTCGCAATTTCTCGGGATACATCGTCATGGTGTCGCTCAAGAGTTTCATGAACTTCGTGATGGGTTCCGCCCAGATCAGGATGGCCACGCCTACTACTACCATGCAGCATGCAATGACGAGCGTTGCGGTTTGGGCGTGCATGGTCCCGAGCCTAGTGGGGCTCCGGCGGAAAGAACCCCGGTCTTACGGGCACTCGGGGTGGTCTATTCCGTGGGCTAGAAAGCTCCCCAAAAAGGGATTCGAGTTCGTCGACCGATATGGTTGGCGGAACTACCTTGCCGACCCGTGTCGACTGATCAAACGGGACACACGATTGGAATAGGAATGACAGTCCCTGACCTCGGCAAGCCGCTCAGCAGGCGTGCCGGTCTTCGTAGAAGTCAACGCTGGCTTTTGTTGATCATTTTCGTATTGGTCGTGAGTGCCGCGACACCCGGGGCCGTCGGTCCTTTCCCCCGGCGCGTGTGGCGCATTTCGGCGGGAACGGCTTGGCGGAGATTGCTCCAGTGACGATGGGAAATTGGTGGCGAAATGGCTGAAGCAGACCCAACTGACCACGAAAAGGACCCGAAGCTCCTCGCCTTAGAGAAGGTCCAGTGGTGGATTCAAGTGGGGATGGTGGTTCTGTCCGCCCCTCTGGTGTTCATGTTTTCTTTCCCGGCCCTTGCCCTTGTTGATTGCCTCGTGATCTTCGGCTTGTTCTTCCTAATGCTCTTCTTGGATCGGCGAATCAGATCACTCGGCGGTCGAGGGGGGTTACAGTTCGGTGACAAGCCCTGAGTGCTTTGGTGCAGCCGGATCACCGGCGCCGCTCTGGTGCCAAAGTGGGGAGTCTATTCCCTCCTGGAATCCGTCATGCCCGGCCCGGTCGGGGCTTTGAACCCGGTCGCGGCAGGGCTGGTCTCCACCGGGATCACCTATGACGCCCACGAGAACACCACGGAGCTTGCGAACCAGAGCATCGGGTACGACGTCAGTGACCGGCACACCCGCACCGCCCTTACCTATGGCACCGTCCTCACCCCACGAGACGTGCAACACCGCTCCCGATGCACGCTTCCGCCAGCCGGCCAGACCTCTGGCACTCCCGCTCCATGCCTCAGTCGATCGACACCCCCGGCGCTGAGCGCGCTCTACGCGCCGAGCGCCCGAAAAGCGGACCTCCAGCGCGACGGATTGGGGCCACGCCAGCGGCGGCTGAGCGCGCCGATGCCGTGTCACTTGGGAACCCTTAGCGGGACAAACGCTGGCCCCGTGGCAAAGAGGCCCGGCGTTGTGATCTTGAGGGCTCTCTCTGCCCAACGACGCGCCCACCCCAGCTACACCCTCCATTGCGAAGAGCCGAATCAACTGGGCCGGAAGACTCGGGATGTGTTCTGGATTTTGCTTCGGTCCGGCTCCAGATACCCTCAAAAGGATGAGCTTCACTAAAACCATCTATGTTCTCATCGGGCCCAAAGGCTCCGGCAAAACACATATCGGGAACCTGCTCGAGCGCGCATTCGGCATCGCCTTTCTGAGTGTCGAGAAATTGGGACTCGGAAATATTCCAAAATCGAAGTTGACCGGCATTGATCTGCTCAAAGAAGGCTTCCATCAGGAAGAGGCCGAAATCGACCGGATTCTCA
>NZ_JPRS01000346.1 GCF_000738085.1 Cryobacterium sp. MLB-32 | reverse complement strand
AATAGTCACAGGCGCGCAATGATCGCCCATTTACAGGGCGATCCGCCAGATCAGGAGGTCGTCATGGAAACAAACATTGTTGGACGAAACCTAGGGATCACTGATCGCTTTCGGGAATACGCCACGGAGAAGGCCGAGAAGATTGCCGGTCTTGCCGATAAGGCCCTCGCACTGGAGATCAAGGTCAGTCGCCACCGCGAAAAGAACGGTGCGGCCGCCGGAAAAGATCGGGTCGAGCTGACCCTGATCGGCAAAGGTCCCCTCGTGCGAGCCGAAGCGGACGGCTCAGACAAGTACGCGGCTTTCGACATCGCACTGGGGCGATTGCTCGAACGGGTTCGCCGGGCCAAGGACCGCAAGAAGGTACACCGTGGAGGCTCTCACCGGCCGACGTCGCTGCAGGAAGCGTCATCCGTTGCCTTCAGCGTTATCGACATCGTGCCGGCATCCGGGGAGACCCTTGAGCGGGTGCGCACCGGTGCCATCCCGATCGTGGCGGCTCCGGCCGTGGAGGTCGACGCCGACGTCGATGTCGACGACGATGAGGATTACTGCCCCGTTGTCATCCGCCGCAAGGTGTTCGCAGCGGCGCCGATGACGGTCGATGATGCCCTCTACTTCATGGAGTTGGTCGGACACGACTTCTACCTGTTCCAGGATGCGGAGACCAAACGCCCGAGTGTGGTCTACCGCCGCAAGGGCTGGGACTACGGCGTCATCGAATTGGACGATTCCGCGGAGGAACTCCGAGAGGCTCCGGTCGCCGCCGACGTTCGCGGCACCTGACCAAGTAGCATTGCTATAGTTGCCGGTTAGGTCGGCCTCGGCGTCCGACCGGACGACAGGTGCTTGCTGCGCCTTTTCACATCAGGTGCATGCAAGTGCCGTGACGACTATGGAGTGCATTCGTGGCCTCAATTTTGGAAAAGGTTCTTCGTGTAGGCGAGGGGCGCGTTCTTCGGCGCCTCGAGAACTACGCGAAGGCCATCAATGCGCTGGAGGATGACTTCAGCCACCTCACCGACGACGAGCTCAAGAATGAGACCGTCACCCTGCGCGAACGGTACTCGGCCGGCGAATCGCTCGACGATTTGCTGCCCGAGGCCTTCGCCGCGGTGCGTGAGGCGAGCACCCGCACCCTGGGGCTGCGTCACTTCGACGTTCAGCTGATGGGTGGAGCCGCTCTTCATCTCGGCAATATCGCCGAGATGAAGACCGGTGAGGGCAAGACCCTCGTGGCGACGACCGCCGCATACCTGAACGCCATCACGAGCCGCGGTGTGCACGTCATCACGGTGAACGACTACCTCGCGAGCTACCAGAGTGAGCTGATGGGTCGCGTCTTCCGCGCCCTCGGCATGACGACCGGATGCATCCTCTCCGGCCAGACTCCTCCCCAGCGTCGTGAGATGTATGAGGCCGACATCACCTACGGCACGAACAACGAGTTCGGCTTCGACTATCTCCGCGACAACATGGCGTGGCAGGCATCCGACATGGTGCAGCGCGGCCACTACTTCGCCATCGTCGACGAGGTCGACTCGATTCTCATCGACGAGGCGCGTACGCCGCTCATCATCTCCGGTCCGGCATCCGGCGAAGCGAACCGCTGGTTCACCGAGTTCGCCAGCCTGGCCAAACGCCTCATCGCCGACGAGGACTTCGAGGTCGACGAGAAGAAGCGCACCATCGGCGTGCTGGAACCCGGCATCGAAAAGGTCGAAGACTACCTCGGCATCGACAACCTGTACGAGTCGGCGAACACCCCGCTGATCTCGTTCCTCAACAACGCCATCAAGGCAAACGCCCTGTTCAAGAAGGACAAAGACTACGTCGTGATGAACGGCGAGGTGCTCATCGTCGATGAGCACACGGGCCGAATCCTGATGGGACGCCGCTACAACGAGGGCATCCACCAGGCCATCGAGGCCAAGGAAGGGGTGGCTGTCAAGGCGGAGAACCAGACTCTCGCCACCGTCACGTTGCAGAACTACTTCCGTCTGTACAAGAAGATCTCCGGCATGACCGGTACGGCCGAGACCGAGGCCGCCGAATTCATGAGCACCTACAAGCTCGGTGTTGTCTCGATCCCCACCAACAAGCCGATGCAGCGCATCGACCAGTCTGACCTCATCTACAAGAATGAGGAGGCCAAGTTCAA
>NZ_JPRS01000345.1 GCF_000738085.1 Cryobacterium sp. MLB-32 | reverse complement strand
GCCGCCTCACAAACGAGTGCCGCGAGCCGTGTGTGGCGGGGTGTCGCCTCGCAAACGGGTGCCGCGAGCCGTGTGTGGCGGGGTGCCGCCTCGCAAACGGGTGCCGCGAGCCTTGTGTGGCGGGGGCCGCCTCGCAAACGGGTGTCCGAGCGCGATGTGGGCCTGCCGAGGGGTGACCGTGACGGCAGCCCCGCCGAGAATGCGCCGCCATGCGGTGCTTCTCGGCAGCGCCGGGCGCTATTGCGGGCGAAAACTTCTGCCGTTCACGAAAAATACTCCGTCGGGGGGGGGGGTAGGTATTCACCTGCGGCGGTGGCAGGATATGAAACCCGGCGAGGAGTACACCATGACTCATGCACCCTCCATCCGACGTCGCCACCCAGCGGCGTCACCCCCCGAGCAGCGCCTGCGCACCGTGCCTGTGCCCAGTCAGTCGGCACCCGCGCGCGGCTACCTCACGACTCAGGGCGAACTCGCCCTCGCGACTCTGTTGCAGGAACCGCCACTGGACTGGGCGGTCTTTCCGGCCGGGCCCTCCGGCCCAGTTTCCGAACACCTGATGGTGGGCCCCGGCGGGGTCTTCACGATCAACACGCGCCATTCCGACGGCGAGTGGATCTGGGTCGACAAGGACACCATCCGGGTGTCGGGTCGGCGCATGGCGTACCGCCAGGACGCGGTCGTCGAGGCTCAACGCGTGACCGCCCTGCTCAGGGCGCGTATTCCGCTGCGGGCGCCGGTGCGGCCCGTGATTGCGCTCGTCGGTGCCCGCTTCATCGTGGTGCGCGGCAAGACCCCCGCCATGGCGGTAGTGGATGCGCGCGAGTTGCAGGTCTGGCTCGAAGCCCGGCCCACCGTGCTGCGGCCGATCGAACGCATGGAGTTGGCCGCGGTCATCGATAACCCCGTCACCTGGGGCGCGCGCCCCTCGATGAAACGCCCCGACGCGCCGACCGCGGCCTGAGCGGTCGTCCCGCTCTGCGGGTTGAGACCGTGTGGGCCGTGCGAGGGACGTCTCGCCTGGTCTCGATCGCTCCTTCGTCGCGCCTCGACCGGCGGTTTCAGCGTGCCGCGTTCCGCGACCGGCGGTTTCAGCGTGCCGCGTTGCGCGACCGGCGGTGCCCGCGTGTCTCGCGCCTCGACCGGCGGTGCTCGCGTGTGCCGCGTTGCGCGACCGGCGGTTCCCGCGTGCCACCCCTCCCGCTGGTCGAGGCGCGACGAAGGAGCGATCGAGACCACGCGAGCGGGCGTGCTGTCGGGGCGAACGGATGCCTACTCGCAGCCGATCCCGTCGCCATCGCGGTCGAGGTGGCGGCCGTAGCCGGCATCGCCCACGTGCACGGGCGCCGCGCCTGCTGCCCGTGCTGCCCGTGCTGCCGTGCAGTTTTGGTAGTACGTGGCATCCGGTGCCGGTGCAACCGGCGCGGGCGCAACGACCGGCGCCAGTTGGGCGGGTTCCTCAACGGGAAGCGCGCCGACGGCGACCGGCGCGAAGTCCGACGCGGACGCGCGCTGGTCGGGACAGGTGGCGAGGATGCGCGTCATCGATTGCTGTTCGGCGGCCGTGACCCACAGCCCATAGGTGGCCTTCACCGAGATCTGTCGCGCGACGTAAGCGCAGCGGTACGACTTCTGCGGGGGCAGCCAGGTCGCGCTGTCGCCGTCGCCCTTACTCGAGTTGGTGGGGCCGTCGACGGCCAGCAGGTTGAGCGGATCGTTGGCGAGCGAGACCCGCTGAGCCTGGGTCAGCTGCTGCGCCCCGGTCTGCCAGGCGTTCGAGAGGGCGACGACGTGGTCGATCTGCACGAGTGATGACGTGCTTGAGCCCCGTTCGAAACCGATGGTCTTTCCCGTGTACGGCCCCTGAAGCGTGCCCGTGAGCACCCGGCACGACCCGGACGTCACGATTCCCGTCAGGTCGCGGGCCAGGATATCGTTCCGGGTGTCGCAGCCGTTTCGATCGATATCCAGCCACGCGGAACCAAAACTGCCGGTGCGGTCGTAGCCCGTCTTCGCGGCGCGTCCTTTGACCGCGAGAGTGGCCAGCAGCGCGGTGGCGAGCATATCGGTGTCGCTGGGGTCCGTGAGTGCAGTGGAGGGATCGTCGGATGCGAACGTGGAGGTCTCCGGGTCGAGGGGAGTGGCATCCGTGGGTGTTCGTGATGGTGTCGGGGTCGGTTGCGCTGTCGCGCGGCTCGATGTCGGGGTCGGACTGTCGGACGTGCTCGCGAGATCGGTGGCGATACTCGGCGGCGCGAGCGAGACGCCGATGACGGTGACGACCACGGCGCCCGCGAGGTAGACGGCCGCGAACCGACGTGAGGGGATGATCGCCCACGACTCTCGCCCCGTGAGGAGGCTGTACAGAGAGGTCAGCGCGCCGATGCTCCCGACCATCAGCAGCAGGCCCGAGAATCCGGACGTCGCCGTGCTCAACACGATGAGCACCACGGATGCCGCAAGCATCACCCAGGTGAGAACGGACAGAGGGCGGTGACGCAGGGTCGGGCGGGTGGTCATGGTGCTCCCTCGGGCCGCGAATAAGCGGTGCTTAGACCGTACCTGTCCGGAGGCCTCCGCGGCGAACCATGTGTCGGCCCGCCCTGCGCGGGCCGACACAAGCTCAGCCGTGGTGAACGCTTAGCCGTGGTGAACGCTTAGCCGTGGTGAACGCTTAGCCGTGGTGAACGCTTAGCCGTGGTGAACGCTTAGCCGTGGTGAACGCTTAGCCGTGGTGAACGCTTAGC
>NZ_JPRS01000344.1 GCF_000738085.1 Cryobacterium sp. MLB-32 | reverse complement strand
GTTCCCCTTCGTTGAACTTCACCCTGGCGTGGAGCCGGTTCGAAGCGTCTTGAGGTTGTATCTCGCTGCTCATCATGAGCCTGATTTGCGTGCGCGATTGCTCGACGCGCTCAACAAGCGCATCAACGAGCGCGATCTTCAGATTGGGCCGTCCTACCTCATGAAGCCCGACGCGAGCACGCAGGCTGGGCTTGAGATGATCTGGAAGTACGAAATATTGCCTCTGCTGGAGGATCACTATTACGGTCAGCGCACACCAGAGAGCATCCGCAAGGACTTCGGGCTCGACACGCTCCGGGGGGCGGTTGAACCTTCCGAAAGCGGTTTCGGACACATTGATACTGGGGGCCCCGGGACCGTCACGGCCGATCAGACCGACCGGGCCCTCGGAGAGGCATCCGAAGGTGCCGAGGACTAAACATGAAGTCAGCCGCATCAGACTCACCGAGACCTCAGGTGCCGGCGAGCTACTATCAATCCCCGCGTCGCTCGCGACCGCGCTCGCGAAGTCAGGTCTTGTGGAGATACGCCGCGAGGGCCACAAGCGATGGCGTGTGGTCCCCAGTGCTTGCGTCGGCGCAGTTCGGGTGGGCAACGTGCGCTTGGGCTACGTGCAGGTAGAGGTGTGGCCTAAGGAAAAGGTGGAGCTCTCGCATCTTCTCTTCATGCTGGGCTACGCAAAATCCCCCAGCTTCCTTGCGACGGACGTTGCTGCCGCACAATACGACGACCTCTTGCCCGCCCTGGCGGAAAGCCTTGCGCGCCACGCCGAGAGCGCCTTGCTGCAAGGAGTTTTACAGAGCTACCGGACTCTCGACGAGGCGTCGATGGTGGTGCGGGGGCGTATTCGAGTGGGCGACCAGCTGAGGAGGCATGCGGGGCTCCCGTTCCCGTTGGAGATCACCTACGATGAACACTTGATCGACATTCCGGAGAACCGGATTTTGCGTAGTGCGCTCCGGCGAATGTTGGCTGTTCCGGGGCTCTTACCAAGTGTTACGGCCAGGCTGGCCCATATGGACAACCGGCTATCTGGAGTTCAAATTCTCCGCTCGGGGACCCTCCCGCCGCCATGGAGAGAAACACGGCTCAACTCCCGGTATCACTCTGCTTTGCGATTATCCGAGGTTATTTTGACTAATTCCTCTGCGGAGACGGGGGAGGGTGACATCAATGTCGCAGGGTTCGTAGTTTCGATGTGGAAGGTGTTCGAGGACTTCGTGACCATCGCTTTGAGAGAATCGTTTTTGCATCTGGGTGAACACTGCGAGACCCAATACGAGGTTTTTCTAGACGAGGCGGGCATGGTGTCCATGAATGTCGACCTCTTACACTACGCAGATGATCGGCCCGCTACGGTTCTTGACGCAAAATACAAAGCTGTGGCTGGTTCACCCAACGCGGACCTTTATCAAATGCTCG
>NZ_JPRS01000343.1 GCF_000738085.1 Cryobacterium sp. MLB-32 | reverse complement strand
ATGGGGGAGCGGCGGCTCCGTGCCAGTAAAATGGCCGGTCTGGACACTATTCCGGCCGTTGTTCGCGATACAGCAAATGTCGATATGCTCCGCGACGCGCTGCTGGAGAACCTGCATCGGGCACAGCTGAATCCGCTGGAGGAGGCATCTGCGTACCAGCAGCTTCTGGCTGATTTCGGGATCACCCAGGAGGAGTTGGCCACGCGGATTGGTCGTTCGAGGCCCCAGATCACGAACACCATTCGCTTGTTGAAGTTGCCCGAGCCGGTTCAGCTTCGTGTTGCTGCCGGTGTGCTTAGTGCAGGGCACGCACGTGCGATCCTCTCCGTGGGGGACTACGAGGGAATGTTGCGACTGGCAGACAAGATCGTAAACGAGGATCTTTCCGTTCGCGCGTCCGAGGCTGCGGCCACAGCCGGACCCAAGGTCGAAAAGTCGAAACCGCTGCCCGGACGGCGCCAAGGACACCTCGATGAGATCGCGGAACACCTCGGCGATCGCCTCGATACGCGCGTTAGGATCAATCTGGGGGCACGAAAAGGCCAGATAACGGTCGATTTTGCCACCATCGGCGACCTGAACCGCATTCTGGGATCGCTCGGAGAGCCAGGATACGGCCCCAACCAGGCCTAAACGACACCGTTTCACGTGAAACACCGGCGCGCCGCTCGGGAATCGCGTCTGAAAACGGTGGCGCAGTGGTGGGTACGGATCAGATCTGTGGCGTGATTTCTTGCGACGGGTCAGACGTCCAGGGGCGGACCCGCACGGGGCAAATGACCGAGCTCGTTGGTCGTACGGTGTCTAATACTCTCCATCGAGAGGGTTCAGTGCCCCGCGAATGCACCTCGTGCAGCCCTCTTCTACCCGGATCGACCCGCACGACGGGCGATTTCCGTCGGGAATTTCCTGCCGTCGACCTCTCTCACATCCTCCGTGTCGAGCCTCTCAGAGGACCAGAACAGGCCATAACTCAGGCCTGACAGTGTCCCGCCAACCCGCTGGCGAGACCCTCCGTCATGTCACAAGGTGAGACGTCCTGCCGCCCGCACCCCTCGCCGGTCGAGCTTGTCGAGACCCTCGTTCACGTCAAAACGCGAGACGTACTGCCGTCCGCACCCTCCGCCGGTCGAGCCTGTCGAGACCCCCTGGTCCGTCAAAACGTGCAATGCCCTGCGTTCCGTCCCCCCGCTGGTCGAGCCTGTCGAGACCTTCATTCAGGTCCAAACGCGAGGCGTTTTGCGTTCCGTACCCCCGCTGGTCGAGCCTGTCGAGACCTTTGTTCAGGTCGAAACGCGAGGCGTTCTGCGTTCCGTCCCCCCGTCGGTCGAGCCCGTCGAGACCTTCATTCAGGTCGAAACGCGAGGCGTTCTGCGTTCCGTCCCCCCGTCGGTCGAGCCTGTCGAGACCCGCTCGTCCGCTCGCGATAGTTGTCCGCCTGGGCTTGTATTCTTCCAAAGAACCGGTCGTTTGAGTGGACGAAAGGCTGTGGAGAACTTCTGGGGAGCGGGGGTATCTCTTCGCGAGGCGGAGGCTGCTGGGCTAGCCGGCTTCTGCCGCGCTCGTTCTCACATCCCGGCCAGACCGGCCGCGGGTCACGTCCCGCTGAGTGGTGGAGTTTCTCGACACCGTGCAGGTCAGTTGTTTTAGTTTAGGCGGCAGCGAGTTCGGGGAGGATCACCGCCTCGTCGATGACCTCGACGGGGTTGTTCATTGTGGTCAGCTCGAGCATCGAAGCTTCGGAGAAGTAGCGGCGTTCGCCGGCTTCCCATTCGTCATGTTGCTCGATCAGAACTGACCCCGCCAGGC
>NZ_JPRS01000342.1 GCF_000738085.1 Cryobacterium sp. MLB-32 | reverse complement strand
GGCATGCTCAGATACATTTATCAGGTAGCGACAACTGAAACGGAGCGCGAAATGGCCGACCCGACACCAAACACCGGTGTTTTTGACCGACTGCTGAAGGACCGCATCATCTGGCTCGGCTCAGAGGTTCGGGATGAGAATGCCAACGAGATCTGTGCGAAGATCCTGCTGCTCGCAGCCGAAGACTCGAAGCGCGACATCTTCCTGTACATCAACTCACCCGGCGGGTCCATTACCGCCGGCATGGCGATCTACGACACGATGCAGTTCGTACCGAACGACATCGTCACCGTGGGAATCGGAATGGCGGCCTCGATGGGCCAGCTTCTCCTGACTTCCGGTACCAAGGGCAAGCGATACATCACGCCGAACGCGCGCGTACTTCTTCACCAGCCCTCCGGTGGATTCGGCGGCACCGCGGCCGACATCCAGACGCAGGCTCGTCTCATCCTGGACATGAAGCAGCGCCTTTCCGAGATCACCGCCTCGCAGACCGGAAAGACCGTCGAGCAGATCAACGCCGATGGTGACCGTGACAACTGGTTCAGCGCCCAGGAAGCCCTCGAGTACGGCTTCGTCGACCACCTGCGCGCCTCTGCGACCGACGTCACGGGTGGCGGCGGTACAGCCACCGCCGAGACCAAGTAGTCCGCCGAATCGAACAGGAAAGAAAATGATGACCATGCCCACATTCGGTGGATCAAACGCCTACAGCTCCATGGGTGCTTCGACCAAGAACATGCCTGAATCCCGCTACATCCTGCCGACGTTCGAAGAACGTACGGCCTACGGATACAAGCGCCAGGACCCGTACGCGAAGCTCTTCGAGGACCGGATCATCTTCCTCGGCGTGCAGGTTGACGACGCGTCGGCGGACGATGTCATGGCCCAGCTTCTCGTGCTCGAGAGCCAGGACCCCGACCGCGACATCACGATGTACATCAACTCGCCCGGTGGTTCCTTCACGGCCATGACCGCGATCTACGACACCATGCAGTACATCCGTCCGCACGTCATGACCGTGTGCCTCGGCCAGGCGGCATCGGCTGCTGCCGTTCTGCTCGCAGGAGGCACGGCCGGCAAGCGCCTCGCTCTTCCGAACGCGCGTATCCTGATCCACCAGCCCTCCGTGGGCGGTCAGGGTGGCGGCCAGGCGTCGGACATCGAGATCCAGGCGGCCGAGATCATGCGCATGCGTGTGTGGTTGGAAGAGACCCTCGCTCACCACTCGCACCGCAGTGTCGAGCAGGTCAATAAGGACATCGACCGCGACAAGATCCTCAACGCCCAGGAGGCTCTGGACTACGGCCTGATCGATCAGGTTCTGACCAGTCGCAAGAACCTTCCGATGCTGGTCAAATAGCGTCCGTTTCAGAGTTAGCGCCGACGGCGCGTCACCTTCGGGTGACGCGCCGTTTCGCTTTGTGTATCACCTGCGCGCAACTGTCGTGGGCACAGGCTAGGCTCAATTGCAGCGATACCGATGGAGGAGGCTGACTCATGGCCCGAATAGGCGAAAGCGCCGACCTGCTCAAGTGTTCATTCTGCGGAAAGAGCCAGAAGCAGGTACAGCAGCTCATAGCGGGCCCTGGCGTGTACATTTGCGACGAATGCGTCGAGCTCTGCAACGAGATCATCGAGGAACGCCTCGCTGAAGCTGGTGCCGAAGAAGGCACGAGCGAGTTCGACCTTCCCAAGCCCAAAGAGATCTTCGGTTTTCTCGAGGAGTACGTCATCGGTCAAGAACCGGCCAAACGCGCTCTCGCCGTGGCCGTGTACAACCACTACAAGCGCGTTCGTTCGCGTGCAACCCTCACCGCAGCGGATGCGATCCACGA
>NZ_JPRS01000341.1 GCF_000738085.1 Cryobacterium sp. MLB-32 | reverse complement strand
TCCTAGTGGGGGCCTGTGCAAGAATTGTCAGCATGTCTAAGCACACTGCTGTCGCAACCCTAAACACCACCCTCGGACCGATCAAGGTCAACCTTTTCGGCAATCACGCGCCGAAGACCGTGAAGAACTTCGTGGGTCTCGCGACCGGCGATATCGAGTGGAAGCACCCCGCAACGGGAGTCAAGTCCACCACGCCGCTCTACGACGGCACGATCTTCCACCGCATCATCAAGGACTTCATGATCCAGGCCGGCGACCCGCTGGGCCAGGGAACCGGTGGACCCGGCTTCCAGTTCGATGACGAGATCAGCCCAGACCTCGACTTCACACAGCCCTACGTACTGGCCATGGCGAACGCCGGCATCCAGGGCGGCCACGGCACCAACGGATCGCAGTTCTTCATCACCGTCGTGCCCACCACGTGGCTGCAGGGCAAGCACACCATCTTCGGCGCCGTCGAAGACGAGGACTCCCGTGCCATCGTCGCCAAGCTGGCGACCGTTGCCACGGATGGTCGCGACCGCCCCCTCGAGGACGTCGTCATTCAGAGCGTCACCGTCGAGTCCGTCTAACGACACGCTCCGTCACCTACACAGATGAGTGATCTGCCTGCCTCGGCGGCGAATTATTGTTACCGCCACCCGGGGCGGCAGAGCTTCATCTTGTGCCAGCGTTGTGGCCGCACGATCTGTCCGGAATGCCAGACGCAGGCTGCTGTCGGCGTGGTCTGCCCGGAGTGCATGAAGCAGCAGCGTAAGAACGCCCCCCGCACCAAGCCCGCCGTTTTGACCCGGCTGACAGGCAGCGATGCCCCCACGGTCACGTACGCGCTCATGGGCGTGACCTTCTTTGTCTTCGTCCTGCAGTGGATCCCAGGCCTGGGTGTCACGCAGAGTCTCGCGTACCAGCCCGCCATCACACTGCTCGAGCCGTGGCGCCTGCTGACCAGCGTCTTCGTGCACAGTCAGGGCGGATTTCCGTTCCACGTGCTGCTGAACATGTACATGCTGTGGATTTTCGGTCGGGTGCTGGAGGGGATGCTAGGCCGGGCACGCTTCCTGGCTCTGTATCTCGTCAGCGGTTTCGCCGGATCCGTGGGTGTTCTCGTGCTCGCCTCCCCGTACACCGTCGTCATTGGGGCCTCCGGGGCGATATTCGGCCTTTTGGGTGCCTTGCTCGTTATCCAACGTGGCCTGGGCGGCCCCCCGGTAACGCACGTCAACTGCTCGTGTTGCTCGGAATCAACCTGGTGATCGGGTTCATCCCCGGGTTCAACATTGCCTGGCAGGCACACCTCGGCGGTCTGGTCGCCGGAGCTCTGATGGGCTCATCTTCCTGCAAACCCGCCGCCTCAAACACCAGTGGA
>NZ_JPRS01000340.1 GCF_000738085.1 Cryobacterium sp. MLB-32 | reverse complement strand
CTCTGGCCGCCCTGCTGCGCCTGGCGGGGTCAGTTCTGATCGAGCAACATGACGAATGGGAAGCCGGCGAACGCCGCTACTTCTCCGAAGCTTCGATGCTCGAGCTGACCACAATGAACAACCCCGTCGAGGTCATCGACGAGGCGGTGATCCTCCCCGAACTCGCTGCCGCCTAAACTAAAACAACTGACCTGCACGGTGTCGAGAAACTCCACCACTCAGCGGGACGTGACCCGGTCAACCGGCTGGAGCGGGGGTCTTGAACTCCCGGCGCTTGCATAGCTTTGGTACACCTGCCGGTCACTGTGACGGCCAATGCTGTCGTCATGATCACGATGACGGCTATCCTGCGACCGGTGGATTTGCTTCGTTCTTCACCGGTGCTGGGCCAAAATCCTCGCCGCCACTACGAACACACGCGACTGTTCACCGGCCAAATGTTCGTCGTCATTCCCGGTCTTGGCGCGGTCCTCGTCACTGAGAAGCGCCATTCCTATCTGTTCGATATCGTCGGAGACGATCAGGCAGCCGTTGACCGTCGAGTCGCAACGCTCGAAGCGGTCGTGCGGGAAAAAACCAACGGGGAAAAGGTCCGGTTCCTGTTGGAGAAAGCTTCCCAGATTCCGGTCCCCTTTCGGTAGTCCTTGAGGCCCCCAGCATGGATCAGATTCGAGTCACGACGGACAATTCACGCTGGGGACTTGGCGCCAGTCGGGGTCTCGTCCTCGGTGCAGTCTTCGCGAGATCCTGCGACTGCACCGGGCCTAACCTGTGCAAGGTGGATGCCCTCCGGCAGTCGAACTCTGGGTCGTGATCGACTCCGCTTCCTCCGCTGTATCAATTTGGGCGATCATCGATTCCGTGCTGACGTTGCAGGGCTCGCGCAAGGCGTCGAGCGGGACCCACGCCGCTCGTAAGTGAGTTTCGACCGGCCAGCGGCTGGTTAGCGGTGCACCGGTGGCTTCGGGGGTTTTGGCCGGACGATTCCGAAGGTGGGGGCGGGGAGGACTGATTTGTCTCGGGTGACGAGTGGGGGCATGTTTTGACCGATCGGTGTGTTCCACGGTGCTGGGGGTGCGGGCGTGGGCGTGGGTTGTGGGGGAATGGGCTGCACGATCGCCTGCCCGGGCACTGGCGGCGTGGGCCGGGCGAGGGTGGGGTCGACGTGGTTAGAGTTCTACTGCCGCCGGATCTGACCCACCCGCGCCCGGGTGATTCGAGACGTCGCCGAATGGATCGAGGACCGATACAACCGTCGCCGTCGCCACTCCTCGATCGGGCACGTCACGCCTGTGGACTTCGAGCCGCAATACTCGTCACAGGCTGCAGAGATCCAATTCGCGCTTAACCCGCGTCCACTCTCCGGGGTCAAGGCCAAAGGCTCGCCCTCACGAGCGGGGGAGGAAGTCGAATCGCGATCGACTTCCTCGCGCAGGACGTATACCGAGTCGCCTCTAGCGTGTAGCCCATGTCTGGGACGCCCGCCGACGGATCGTGGTCGGGCGGATGCGCCGACATCGCCCTCCGACGTCGACGCCCACATGAGCTACAGCACTCTCAGTCTTTGTATCGGCTATTGAGCATTGGAAGGAAGCGGTCTTTGTTTCCTACCGCGATTAGGACTGAGAAGATCACGATCACGAGAGTGAGGAGAACACCAATCACGGCCCCTGACGCCTCGATGGTTTTCGGGACCTGAAACAGTCCTGCCGCTGCCAGGACAAGGTAGTAGCTGTCGCTGAGATGTCTGCGAGGTCGTCGGTCTTTGATCTGTCTCTCAGCGGGCGATTCGTTCATCATTAGTTCTCCTTCGTTGAACAGATTGGCGGATCGGAGTGCTAAGAGAGGCACGCATCCTTGATCCCGTTGATGCCCAAGATTTCAGCGAACAGGCCGCCCGAGGCGGCCATTGCGGCGGTCCACTTGGCTCCGGCACCGTTGGCGGCGTGGTACGCCCGATAGATGATTTCGATACCGCGCTTCACGGAACCGAACCTAGTGATGAGTTTGGCGGCAACCTTCGCACCAGCACCCAGGGGAGGATGGTGGTCCCCACAGTTGCCACGCGGACCGTCCATCCCCACACGGTACTGGGATCCGCGACGACAGGGAAAGCTGTCAATTCTGTATGATCTACGCTCTGAACTAGAGTCAAGCCCTCAAGAGAGAATGAAGTCGGTACTGAGGCTCCGTTGGCGTCATATGCCCAAGGTATCTGAACGCTACCCATGACTGATCCATCTCGGCTGGAGAATTCTAGAGAACCGGTCACGTCCCGCTGAGTGGTG
>NZ_JPRS01000339.1 GCF_000738085.1 Cryobacterium sp. MLB-32 | reverse complement strand
GCTCTTCGCTAGCGCATTGGCAATGCTGCGCATCCGTTTCAGCAGCCGCAAACCAATCGTGAATATCTGGTTGCAGGACATTTACAGCTTGGGAATCAGAGAGACGGGCATGGGTGGTCTGGCGGTTGCGCGAATCGTGACGTGGGTCGAGAGGAAGACTTTGAAGGCTGCGGCTGGAGTTGTGGTCATTCACTCAAGGTTTGCTGAATATCTCAGTTCCAAACTTGGCGTCGACGCGGGGAGGATTGAGATCGTGCGGAATTGGACGCATCTTGGCGAAGCACCTGCCACCGACGCCTCTGTTGTTCGTCGTTCCCACGGATGGAGCGCTGAGGAGACCGTCGTGTTACACGCGGGCAACATGGGCGTGAAGCAGGGGCTTGAGAATGTCGTGAATGCGGCCCGCCTCGCGGATCAGCAGAAGCTGCCGCTGCGCTTCGTTCTCCTGGGGAACGGGAGTCAAAGAGAGGCGTTGCAGGAGCTTGGAGACGACGTACATTGTCTCGACTTCGTCGATTCGCTCGATGACGCGGAGTTTCAGAGTGCACTCAGCGCGGCCGATATCCTGCTGGTGAATGAGAAGCCGGGGGTGTCAGAGATGGCTGTGCCGAGCAAGCTCACATCGTATTTCAATGCAGGGCGACCGGTGTTGGCCGCCACAGATATGACTGGTGTGACAGCGAGCGAGATCAGAGCTGCTGGGGCTGGCGAGGTTGTCCCGGCCGGTGATCCTCAGTCTTTGGTGGATGCGGCGATGCGCCTTGGCAGCCACCCCACCGAGGCTGCAGCCTACGGAGCCAGCGGGTTGACGTATCGCAGAGACGTTCTTGGCGAAGAAGCCGCTATAGATAGGTATGCTCAATGGCTTAGGGGTTTGGCTTCAGCGGATGACCGCGTGCATGGCCGAGCCGTTCCAGCCAGACAGTAGGGGGCTTCATGGCCAAGCGCGCTTTCATCACCGGCATCACTGGGCAGGATGGTTCTTACCTTGCGGAGCTGTTGCTCGGCAAGGGGTATGAGGTTCACGGCCTGATTCGTCGGGCGTCGACGTTCAATACGTCGCGTATTGATCACCTGTACGTAGACCCTCACGACACGGGCGCGAAGTTGTTCCTGCACTACGGCGACCTGAGCGATGGTTCACGCTTGTCGACTCTTCTGGCGGAGATCAAGCCTGACGAGGTCTACAACCTGGCGGCGCAGTCGCACGTGCGGGTCTCGTTCGATGAGCCCGAGCACACGGCAGACACCACGGGCATGGGCACGATCCGGCTGCTCGAGGCCGTGCGCATGTCCGGGATTCACTGCCGGTTCTACCAGGCATCGAGCTCGGAGATGTTCGGGGCCACGCCGCCGCCGCAAAACGAGGAAACGCCGTTTTACCCGCGTTCGCCCTATGGCGCGGCGAAGGTCTACAGCTATTGGATCACCAAGAACTACCGCGAGGCGTACGGCATGTTCGCGGTGAACGGTATTTTGTTCAACCACGAGTCCCCGCGTCGTGGCGAGACGTTTGTGACGCGCAAGATCACCCGCGCTGTCGCGGCGATCAAGGCCGGCAAGCAAGACCACGTGTACCTCGGTAACCTCGATTCGATTCGTGACTGGGGTTACGCGGCGGAGTACGTGGAGGGCATGTGGCGCATGCTGCAGGTCGATGAGCCGGAAGACTTCGTGCTCGCGACCGGCGGCAACTTCACCGTGCGGGACTTTGTGCAGACGGCGTTTGAGCACGCGGGACTGGAATGGGAGGAGCACGTGCGTTTCGACGAACGCTACCTGCGCCCCACCGAGGTGGATGCCCTCGTCGGTGACGCATCGAAGGCAGAGGCGAAGCTCGGGTGGAAGGCCACCGTTGACACGGCGGAGCTGGCACGCATCATGGTTGATGCCGACATCACGGCGCTGGGTCATGCGGGTGGTCGCTGGATCGATGAGGTCAAGCTCGCGAGCTGGGGCACCAAAGACCCGGCGCCGGTTCTGTGATGACGGTGACCACGGAGACGTCCGATTCCCGCGACCAAGTGGAGTTCACGCCCGGGCCGCTCGACCGCACCGAAACGTTCTATGTGGCCGGACACCGCGGCCTTGTGGGCTCAGCCATTTGGCGGCGCCTGCAGTCCGAGGGGTTCACCGACCTGGTGGGTCGCTCATCGGCGGAGCTGGATTTGAAGGACCGCGACGCGGTATTCGCGTTTTTCGCCGAGACGAAGCCGCGCTACATTGTGCTCGCGGCGGCGAAGGTGGGCGGCATCCTCGCGAACAACACGTTCCCGGTGGACTTTCTGAGCGACAACCTGCGCATTCAGGTGAACGTGCTTGACGCGGCGTTGAAGCACGGTGTGGAACGGTTGTTGTTCCTCGGATCGAGTTGTATCTATCCGCGGTTGGCGCCGCAGCCGATTCGGGAGGATTCCCTGCTCACCGGGCACCTCGAGCCGACTAATGATGCGTATGCGATTGCGAAGATCGCCGGCATTCTGCAGATTCAGGCCGTGCGCCGTCAGTACGGGTTGCCGTGGATCTCAGCGATGCCGACGAACCTCTACGGGCCTGGCGACAACTTCTCACCCGCCGGGTCGCACGTGCTGCCCGCGTTGATCCGTCGTTACGACGATGCCGCGAAATCTGGTGCCGCGAGCGTGACGAACTGGGGCACGGGTACCCCGCGCCGTGAGTTCCTTCACGTGGACGACATGGCCGAGGCCTGCCTGCACCTGATGGAGCACTATGACGGCCCCGAGCAGGTGAATGTGGGCACCGGGAGTGATGTGACGATCAAGGAGATCGCGGAGACGATTGCCAGTGTGGTGGGGTTCACCGGTACCACCGAGTGGGACACCGACAAGCCGGACGGCACCCCGCAGAAGCTCCTCGACGTGTCTAAGCTCGCCCAAGCCGGCTGGACCGCCCGCATCGGCCTCGAAGCCGGTCTGCGTTCCACCGTGCAGTGGTACCGCGAACACACGGACACCATCCGCCAGTAACGGGGAGACCGGCTTGAGTTTTTGCACGTCGACGTCTGGTTGAATACTCAAATGGCTTCCTCTCACTCCGCCGCTCCCGATCCGACGAAGCGCGTGCGGACGCGCACGATTGTGTTGTGGGTGACCCTCGGTATCTTCGTGTTTCTCGTGGCCAGCGTTGCGTGGGTGGGGGTACGCGGGGTGATGGCCAAGGGCGAGCTCGAAAGCGCGATTCCCCTCGCGTCCACGATTCAGACTCAGGTGCTAGCCGGCGATGCCGCCGCGTCGGAGAAATCCGTGCAGGAGCTCGCACAGCACTCAGCGCGCGCCGCCTCGCTGACCAGCGACCCGGTCTGGCGAGCGTTCGAGATCATCCCCGTGCTCGGCAGCAACCTGACCGTTGTACGACAAGTCGCCGCCGTCGTGGACGACGTGAGTCACAACGTCGTGGGCCCCCTCACCCAGATTGCCGGGATCATCGACCCGACGGATTTCAAACCCGTGGACGGGGCCATCAACCTGCAACCCCTCGTTGACGCTCAACCGCAGATCGCTGCCGCAAATGCGGCCCTGGCCTCGGCCGAGGCTGACACCATAGCGATCGACGCAACGGACGCACTCTCCGTCGTACAAAACGCTGCCGGCGAGCTGAAGAGCACGGTGTCGAAAACCGCGGAGAGCGTGGGCTCGTTGAACCGTGCCGTGCAGATAGTGCCGGCCATGCTCGGATCCTCGGGCCCGCGCAACTATGTGTTGATCTTTCAGAACCCGGCTGAACTGCGGGCAACGGGAGGCAATCCCGGTGCGTTGGCGCTTTTGCACACCGAGAACGGCAAGCTCGAACTCACTCAGCAGGCCACGAGCACTGATTTTCCTCGGTATGCAACGCCAGTTGTGGATCTCCCGACTGACACGCGCAGCATCTACGGCAACATCACCGGACAGTTCATGCAGGACACCACACTCACCCCGCAGTTTCCGTTGACCGGCGAGATCGTTCGGGAGATGTGGCGACAGCAGTTCGGTGTGGAGG
>NZ_JPRS01000338.1 GCF_000738085.1 Cryobacterium sp. MLB-32 | reverse complement strand
TTAACACATGCACAACCCTCCTGCTGTAGAAATTCTGCAGCCGTTTAGTCCGAAGGAGGTGGGTTAGTCATGCATCAGTACGAACTTATGGTAATCCTCGATCCCGAGATCGATGAGCGCACCGTAGCTCCCAGCCTTGACAAGTTCCTCAACGTTGTTCGCAACGATGGTGGCAGCATTGACAAGGTTGATGTTTGGGGTCGTCGTCGTCTCGCTTACGAGATCAACAAGAAGACCGAAGGCATCTACGCCGTCGTTGACTTCACCGCGAACGCCTCAGCAACGGTCGAGCTTGACCGCCAGCTGAGCCTGTCCGAGGCAGTCATGCGTACCAAGGTGCTCCGCGCCGAAGAGGGCATCGCCCAGGTCGTTGTGGCCGGCAAGCTTGCCGCGAGAAGGCCGCCCGCAAGGCAGCCAACCCGAAGGTCATCGCTGCCAAGGCTGAGGCCGCTGTTGCAGCTGCTGCCGCCAAGGTCGCCGCCGCTGCGAAGCCGGTTGTCGTCGAGGCGCCCGTCGCCAAGGCTCCGGCCAAGGTCGAGGCTCCTGCCACGACCGACGCTGCCGCCGCCGACGCCGCTGCCGTCAAGGCCGAAGCCGCTGCTACGAAGACGGCAGCTAACGTTGCCGCTAACGTCGCCGCACTCGCCGCCAAGATTGCCGCTGCTGCGAAGCCTGCTGCCAAGGTCACCGAGGCTCCGGCCGCGGAGTCCGACAAGGCAAGCGACAAGTAGCCCATGGCCGGCGAGACCGTAATCACCGTGGTGGGCAACCTCACCAGCGATCCGGAGCTGCGTTACACGCAGAACGGGCTGGCGGTTGCCAACTTCACCATCGCATCCACTCCGCGCAATTTCGACCGCGCAACCAGCGAGTGGAAAGATGGCGACGCGCTGTTCCTGCGTGCGAGCGTTTGGCGTGAATTCGCCGAGCACGTGGCCGGTTCATTGACCAAGGGCTCGCGTGTCATCGCCTCCGGGCGTCTCAAACAGCGTTCGTATGAGACCAAGGAAGGTGAAAAGCGCACGAGCATGGAGCTCGAGATCGACGAAATTGGTCCTTCGCTGCGCTACGCCACCGCCTCGCTCACCCGCGCGCAGTCATCAGGTCCTCGCAGCGGTGCTCCCGCTACGCAGGGCCGGGACGAGCCCTGGGCTCCGACCGCTCCCGCTGCATCCGGCGCACCTGCCGCATCCGGTGGAGATGTCTGGAACAGCCCGGGCAACTTCAGTGACGAGACACCCTTCTAGGCCACATTCTGGGGCCTGCACGGCCCTGAGTTTGGCTACATAACTCGTAAGAAAGTAAGGAAATCATGGCTGGAAAGTCTAGCGGCGACCGCCGCAAGCCGCTCCGCGGTGCTAAGGGTGGCAAAAACGCCGCCCCCGCGAAGTCGATCCGGGTAGGTGTCATCGATTACAAGGATGTCCCCACCCTTCGTAAGTTCATCTCCGAGCGTGGAAAGATTCGCGCGCGTCGCATCACCGGCGTATCCGTCCAGGAACAGCGCCTCATCGCGCGTGCCGTCAAGAACGCCCGCGAAATGGCTTTGCTGCCTTACGCCGGCTCAGGCCGGTAGGGAGCCCACACATGTCGAAATTGATTCTGACGCATGAGGTCTCCGGCCTCGGTGCACCCGGCGACGTCGTAGACGTCAAGAACGGGTTTGCTCGTAACTACCTCGTTCCCAAGGGCTTCGCTGTGGCGTGGACCCGCGGTGGCGAGAAGCAGATCGAGCAGATCAAGGCAGCCCGCGCAGCCCGCGAGCACGCCACCATCGAAGAGGCTCAGGCGCTCAAGGTTGCCCTTGAAGCCGCCAAGGTCACGCTGGTCGTCAAGGCCGGCGCCGGCGGGCGTCTCTTCGGTTCCGTCAAGACCACGGATGTTGCTAACGCAGTAGCAGCCGCTGGTCTCGGTGCGATTGACAAGCGCAAGATCGAGCTCTCCGCGATCAAGCTGACCGGCGAGCACAAGGCGACCGTTCGCCTTCGTGACGAGCTGAGTGCAACGATCACCCTTCTGGTGGTTGCAGCAAAGTAATTCGACTCACCCGGTAGCGGAGCGCCCCTCAGGGGCTCTCCGCTACCGGTCGTTAAGGGCCGTTTTCCATACCCAATGGGCTTTTCTGTACACAGGTGAGCACGCATATCACGAACATTC
>NZ_JPRS01000337.1 GCF_000738085.1 Cryobacterium sp. MLB-32 | reverse complement strand
AAGCAGGAGTTCCGCAAACTAGGCACCTGCCTCGTCTTGCGGTTGAGAATTTTTAAGAAACTAAAAGGAGTACATCATGGCAAAGCTTTCCACTGAAGACCTGCTCGAGCAGTTCAAGGGCCTCACCCTCATCGAGCTCTCCGAGTTCGTCAAGGCGTTCGAGGAGACCTTCGAGGTCACCGCAGCAGCTCCCGTTGCAGCAGCTGGCGCAGCCGGCCCCGCAGCAGCCGTTGAAGAGGTCGAAGAGCAGACCGCTTTCGACGTCATCCTCGACGCTGTCGGCGACAAGAAGATCCAGGTCATCAAGGTTGTGCGCGAGCTCACCAGCCTGGGCCTCGGCGAGGCCAAGGCCGTTGTCGATGGCGCGCCGAAGGCCGTCCTCGAGGGCGTTGCCAAGGATGCAGCCGAGAAGGCAAAGGCAGACCTCGAAGCTGCAGGAGCAACCGTAACCCTCAAGTAGTCGATGCCCCTTCCGGGGCTCTACTGCATGAGTTTTACGGCCTGTCTAACGACAAGCCAGAACGGGCGTTGTCTCCACATGGAGATGGCGCCCGTTCGTCGTTTCCGGCGACGGTCGCTTTGCATAGCTTGGCTATGTATAGTTGACGGATGTCCACTCCTCTTCGTTCCCTCCTGGGCGACCTCGTCTCGGTCAACCACCGTCTCACCCGTGTCGCCGCCCGCGCCGCCGGCAGCTCCGAGTCGCCCGCCGTCTGGCGCACGCTGAGCGTGCTCGGCGCCGCCGGACCGATACGCCTCGGCGAACTCGCCGAACTGAGCCGTGTCGCCCAGCCGACCGCCACCAAACTTGTCACCAACCTCACCGGGCGAGGCTGGGCCACGCGCCTCTCGGACCCGGCGGACGCCCGGGCCACGTTGACGGCGATCACCCCGGCCGGGGTTGCGGCCCTGGCCGGCTGGCGCGATGAACTCGCCGGGGCCATGCTGCCGCTGTTCGTCGACCTCGGTGCCGAGGACGTCGCCGTGCTGCAGCGCGCAGTCGAGATCCTTCGGGAACGCGTCGACGCCGCGGCAGCTCCGCCGCGGGCATCCGCAGCTCCGGTCGACGCCCCCGCCGAGGCACGGTCGTGACGCGCCTCGAGACCGGCGCGGTTGCCGCCAGCGCGACCGGCAGCATCCTGCACCAGCCGCGCGCCGTGTGGGCCGTGGCGTTTGCCTGTGTGATCGCGTTCATGGGTATCGGCCTCGTCGACCCGATTCTGCCGGCGATCGCCCACGACCTGCAGGCCACGCCCACCGAAACGGAGATGCTCTTCACGAGCTACCTTCTGATCACCGGTGTGGCCATGTTCTTCACGAGCTGGCTCTCGAGTCGCATCGGGGCCAAACGCACCCTGCTGATCGGCCTTTCCCTCATCGTGGTCTTCGCCCTCGCGGCCGGGCTGTCCAGCAACGTCGAGTCGATCATCGGGTTCCGGGCGGGTTGGGGTCTGGGCAACGCGCTGTTCATCTCGACCGCCCTCGCCACCATCGTGGGTGCGGCGTCCGGTGGCACGAGTTCCGCGATCATTCTCTATGAGGCGGCCCTGGGGCTGGGCATCGCGATCGGCCCGCTACTCGGCGGGCTCCTCGGCAGCGTGAGCTGGCGCGGACCGTTCTTCGGCACAGCCACGCTCATGGCCATCGGCTTCATCGGCATCGTTGTTCTGATGAAAACGGATGCCCGACGGCCGGAGCCCACGCCGGTCTCGGCGCCCTTCCGCGCGCTGGCGAACCCGGCCCTCGGTGTGCTCGCGGCGGCCGCTCTGTTCTACAACATCGGCTTCTTCGTGCTGCTCGCCTACACGCCGTTCGCGCTCATACCCCTGGGGCTGGGCAGCGCCGTGACCCTGGGGCTGATCTTCTTCGGCTGGGGCCTCTCGCTCGCGGTCACCTCGGTCTGGGTTGCCCCGCTGCTCACTCGCCGTCTGCCGCGTACCCTCGTGCTTCGCCTGGTGCTGCCGCTGCTGGCCGTCGACCTCGTGGGCGCCGCGCTCGTTGTGGGCTCGGCGCCGGGCCTGATCGCGTGCGTGATCGTGGGCGGGATGCTGCTGGGCGTGCTCAACACCGTGCTCACGGAGTGCGTGATGGAGGCCACCGACCTGCCACGCTCGGTTGCCTCCTCGGCGTACTCCGGCGTGCGCTTTCTCGGTGGTGCCATCGCGCCGCCCGCCGCGACGCTGCTGGCCGGGGCGTATGCCGCGTCGACTCCCTTTTTCGCGGCTGCGGCATCCGTTCTCGTCGCGGCACTCATCGTGGTCCTCGGGCGCAAGCGCTTACGCAGAGCGGATGGCGTCGTCGTCGGTGCCGAGGAGGAGGCCGACGCCATCGGGGCCGGCGACCGCTGACGCACCCGCGCGGCGGCGCACCGTGCGGAAGCTGGCGCACGGTGCGGATGCGGCGGCGCAGGCCCCAGAACTTGGCGCATGGTGGACCATGCGCCAGTCTCCGCAGTCTGCGCTGAAGCAGGCGTGCGGATGCGGCGGCGCACCGTCCGGAAGCTGGCGCACCGTCCGGAAGCTGGCGCACCGTCCGGAAGCTGGCGCACGGTGCGGATGCGGCGGCGCAGGTTCCAGAACTTGGCGCATGGAGGACCATGCGCCAGTCTCCGCAGTCTGCGCTGAAGCAGGCGTGCGGAAGCCGCTGCGCGGGTCAGGCGACCGGGGGGCGTGGCGCGCTCGTGCTGGAGCGCATCACCAGGTTGGTGGGCAGCACGGTCGACACCTCTCGGTGCCTGTCGGGGGTGTCGAGGTCGGCCAGCAGCGAGGTGACCGCGAGTCGTCCCTGATTTCTGGGGTGCTGCTCGAGGGTCGTCAGTCGGAACATCTCCGCGTAGGGATGCCCGTCGATGCCGATCACCGAGAGTTCCGAGGGTACGAGGATGCCGAGTTCCCGAGCTGCCACGATGAGACCGATGGCGATCTCGTCGCTCGCCGCGAAGATGGCGGTGGGGCGTCGCCGGGGGTCGCCGAGCAGGCTCCTCCCCCTCTCATAGCCGCCGGGAACCGTGAGCTCACAGGCGTAGAACGTGTCCTTGATCGGGAGGCCGGCTGAACCCATGGCGGCGTTGAAGCCGCGAAGGCGCTTGCTGTGCACGTCGAAATCCATCTGCTCCTCGAGGCTGCCGCCGATGTGGAGGATGTGTGTGTGGCCGAGGCTGAGCAGGTGCTCGGTGGCGAGGCGGGCCGTGGCCACATCGTCGATGGCGATGGTGTGCACGCCGCGAATCGGACCGCCGATGCCCACGAGCGGACGTTGCATCTGGTGCAGGCTGTCGACTTCGTCCTCGGTCAGCTCGACGCCCACGGAGATTACGCCGTCAAAGCGTTTGCGCGCGAGAAAATACTCAAATACCCGCACGCGTTCCGGCGAGGAGGTCGGCAGATTGTAGAGAGTCATGTCGTAGCCCTGCGCCAGCAGCGCTTGTTCGACGCTCTCCAGCACCTCGGCGAAGAACCACCGGCTGATGTACGGGATGATCACGCCGATGTTCTTGGTGCGGCCGGTGACAAGGCTGGCGGCGTTGGGGGAGACCACGTACCCGATCGTGCGTGCCGCGGTGACGACGCGCGCTCGCGTCTCGTCGGAAACGTATCCTTTTCCACTGAGCGCGCGGCTGGCGGTGGCTTTGGCCACGCTGGCGAGGCGGGCGACATCCGCTATCGTGCTCACACCAGTCTCCGTCCTTGGACCCGTCAACCACAGGCTAGTGCCTTTGCGCCACTTCTGGAACCGGTTCCATGAAGTTGGTTCTGTACGAACACTCATCGTGCCCGTCGTGACGCGCGTCGGGTGTTCCGGGGCGCGATCTTTGCCATTCTGTAACATTTTTGGGGTTGCATACCGGTGAGGGGTGCCGTAATTTATGGTGTGGAACCGGTTCCCGAGTTCCACC
>NZ_JPRS01000336.1 GCF_000738085.1 Cryobacterium sp. MLB-32 | reverse complement strand
TTCCTGCTGGAAGACCCTGGCTTGGCCGTCGCTATTCTGGGTCGACTGCGCTCGATAGGCCTTCGGGTCTCGCTCGATAATTTCGGCACCGGCCAGAGTTCGCTGAAAAACCTGCGCGACCTCCCAATCGACGAACTCAAGTTGGACCGATCCTTCATCACGCCGATGAGAGACAACCCGATGGCAGCCGCGCTCGTCAGCTCCACGATCGATCTCGCTCACAGCAGCGGCCTCAGAATCGTGGCTGAAGGGGTTGAAGACAGCGCGATAGTTGAGGCTCTGACCCGATACGGCTGCGATGAGGCGCAGGGGTATCTGATGTCTCACCCGGTCTCCCCCGATGAACTGAGCAATTGGCTTACCGGGCGTCGTCGAGCTCTCCAAAAATCCGCTTCCTCCTCGGATTTCACCGACTTCCACTGGTAGAACCCGACACGTCTGAAACTTCAGGGAGTCCGACGTCAGCTGACAGCCTTCGCCAGCAGGGCGACGAGTCGTTTCCGATCGGTGGCGGTCAGCGTGGTGACGACATAAGAAAGCGGCCAGAAATTACCGTCGTCGA
>NZ_JPRS01000335.1 GCF_000738085.1 Cryobacterium sp. MLB-32 | reverse complement strand
GTGCGCCAATCTCGCCGCGGAACTTGGCGATCTTTGGACTGGTCACGTGAAAGCCAACGGGGCAACCATCAGTACAGCCGGTGGGTATAGGGCGGCCATCGTTCTCTTCTGCAGGTTTGCAGATACACGAGGAGCGCCGAGGAAGGCGTCCATCTACAGGCCCGACGACGACCTCGCATTCACGCTCTATGAATGGCGATCTTCGCTTTCCACTGCAGCTCAAAACAAGGCCTACTCACAAGTCGTTGCCTTGATTAGGCGAGCCGTTTTGACCAACCGAACGGCGAACACTTCACTCGCAGCCATGGTGACCAGCGCGTTCTCGGCATCGCGACCGGAGGACACTCCGCTCGACGAATTCTCGAACGCCGAACGGATCCAGCAAATGAGGGCCGCCACGCGCGACGCCGCGATCACGGAAATGCGCATTCAAGACGGGCAGATGCTATTCCGAGATAGCGCTTCCTTCCGATCACTGATCAGAACAGCCCTTGCAGGTGCTGGAGCCGAGGAAGTGAAGCGCCAGCTTCGTGCGGACGGGGACCTAACGCGTGCCATAGTTTCTGCGTTGTCTGCGAGCCAGCTTGGCGTAGTGGGGCGGGATTTCGAAGGCCCCGCAAGCCGTGGATTGCGAGCGATTGCCTCTCTCGTCGCACCGAGCGAAACAGAGATGATGAGCTTTCAACTCCTATTGATGTGGTCCACAGGGATCGCACCGGAACAAGTCCGCGACGCAAGAGTGGGGGACCTCGTATTCTCCGACGGCGGATTGGATTGGACGACGTTCAAAGCGCGGTCCCACGTCCTCATGCGGCTCAATTTCGCGGGACCCGCGTCCCAAGAAACTTGGGGAACGGCCGGACTATTCAAACGGGCTATCGCCGTCACGACTCTCGCGCGCAGCTTGGTCGACGACGATCAAACCCTTTGGATGGTCCACAAGCTCACGAACGGCAAACTCGTCATCAACCAGCAAAACTTTCAAAAGATTAAGCTCGGAGACTGGGCGCTAGCCCACGGAGTTCAGCTTTCGTTGCCGATCGACCTCCGGAGAATTCGCAAAGCCGTAAAGGCTGTACGCGCCGGAATTAGTGGATCGGCCAAAGCAGCCGCGGGCACGGATCATAAGGAGACGACTTTCAATCGGT
>NZ_JPRS01000334.1 GCF_000738085.1 Cryobacterium sp. MLB-32 | reverse complement strand
ACGCCCTCGCGAGAGCGACTCGAATATGGGGTAGAGAATCAAATGGGTACAAGGAAACGCGAGCACTCTTTCACGGTGTGTACGACGCGTCCCAGGCGTACCGGATCGTTTACTACCTCAGGAACGCCCTTGTCTGGCTATGTCAACCCAAGTCGGACCCACCAGGGCAATCTAAGCCGGACCCACTTCGGGCGAAGCGGGGTGTCGCGGGCAACCGAACCGGGACCCACCTCCGGCTGTTGCGGTCATCCTCTGGGAGAATGGTGTCATGAGGATTTCCATCAATCCGAACGCTGGCGCAGTCCCTGAGGATTCGTAGTCGTGTCGGAGTGGTGGCAGGTTGTTGTCGGCGTCGTCGGCGGGCTGGTCCTGTTCTGGCTGGTGCTTGTTCTTGTTCTGTGGTTCGAGCAACGCAAACACTCGGGTCGTGCGTCGCTGGTGGATCTTCTTCGTCTCGCCCCGGATGTCGTGCGACTGCTGAAGCGTCTCGCTTCAGACAACTCCGTGCCGATCGGGGTCCGGATCTGGTTGGGCGTGTTGATGGTGTATCTGATCTCGCCTATCGACCTCATCCCGGATTTCATCCCGGTGTTGGGATATGCCGACGATGCGTTGGTCGTAGCGATCGCTCTCCGATTCGCGACGAGGCGCGCGGGCAGCGATTCCATCACGAAGCACTGGCCGGGGACGCCGGCTGGTCTGGCTGCTGTTCTGCGTATGGCCGGTTTGCCCTCGTCTTGACTTCGGGTGTAACACCGCCCGGTCGGGCTCGTTCTATCAGCCCTAACCGGCGAGCAGCGGTGGAACACGACGACTGCTTCTGTTGACCAACGCCTTCAGACGGGCATCTGCTCTTGCTGTCTTTGCATGTGGGCGAGGCGGTAGGAGTCGGTGCCAGTTTCGATGATCGTCCCGCCGAAGGTGAGCCTGTCCACGATCGCCGCGCAAAGGCGGGGGTCGGTGAAGGTCTTCGTCCAGCCGGAGAATGACTCGTTCGACGCGATCGCGATCGAGTTCTTCTCTTCCCGTTCGGTGAGGACTTGGAAGAGCAGCTCGGCGCCTCGCCGGTCGAGTTCCATGTAGCCGAGTTCGTCGATCATGAGGAGGTCGACGCGGCCATAGCGGGCGATGGTGCGTGCGAGGTTCTTCTCGTCCGCGGCCTCGACCAGTTCGTTCACGAGCCGGGTCGCGAGGGTGTATTTCACTCGGAACCCTTTCTCTGCCGCCGCGGTTCCGAGGCCGATCAGCAGGTGTGATTTTCCGGTCCCTGAGTCCCCGATCAGGCAAAGAGGTTGGCCTTTCCGCACCCACTCTCCGGTGGCGAGGGTGTTGATCGTCGCGGGGTTGATGTTGGGGTTGGCATCGAAATCGAAGTCGCCCAACCACTTGTCTCTGGGGAACCCGGCGGCCTTCACGCGGCGAACAGAGGAGCGTCGGTCGCGGTCATCACATTCGGCCAGCAGCAGTTCCGCGAGGAACCCTTGATAGGAGAGCTGCTCTTTCTCGGCTGCGGTCGTGGCCTCGTCGACGACGGCGCGAATCGTCGGCAGTCGAAGCTTTCGGCAGGCGCCGTCGATGGCAGCGTTCGCGGCTTCTTCAGTCAACCCTCGGCGGCGTCGGAGGGTGGTCGTGATGCTGGTGGTAGCCGAGGTCATGAGCCTGTTCCTTTCTGTCCAGCCGGGACGGCTGTGGGTGGGGTCGTTCGATCGGGTAAGCGCAGCAACTGGTCGTAGGCGAAAACGCTCGGCAACGGCCTGGTGTCAGCGGGAAGGCCAGCGATCACCGCGGCCGGGTCCGCTAGGCGGCGCTGGGTCAGACTGACGACCCGCCGCTCAGGGCCTCGAACTTCCTCGACCGGAGGACGACCCGAACCAGCCGAGGCTTCGTGGCGACGGGCCTCGACCGCGACAACGTCCGCGGTGACAGCCCCGACCGTGAGCGCGGCCATGATCCCGCCGACGACGTCGTTCGTTGCCATTGTCCGGTGCAGCAGGAGAACGTCGATCAGGGCCTTGGTGCCTCCCGCGTCACCGTCTGTTTTCCGGGCGGCAGCCCAGAATGCTTCATGCGCCGAGGTGAATGCGCCCGACGCCCGGGCGTGAGCCAGCGCTGTCGACCCGGGAAGGGCGCCGGGCTTGCGCTGGAGAACTTCGAGATAGTGGTCAAGGTTCACGCTCTGACCATGCAGAGCCACCACCCGCGGGTGCCGTGCGATCTCCGTGCGGCCGTCGAAGACGATCACCTCCGATGCCCGCAGCGCGACACGGACGGGCCGTCCGATGAACCGGGCCGGCACCGAGTAACTCGCCATCCGCACCCGGATCAGGCTCGACCGGTTCACCCGCGGAGTCAATGACAAACCAGGCTCGAACCGATCCGCGGTCACCGGAGCGAGCAGCGGTCGTTCGAGAGCGAAGTCCTGAGCGACAGTGCGGATTCGGTCGCTGATGCGCCGGTTCTCGTCGTCGAGATCCCAGCCGCGGATCCGCTCATTCAACTGTTCAAGACAATCCACGACCGGCATCGGGGACAGGTGTGTGCGCCGGAATCGGCCGACTTCACCTTCGACGCCTCCTTTCTCATGGGCGCCTTCGATTCCGGGGTGGCAATAGAACGCGTCGAAACCGTAGTGCGACCGAAACAGCACCCAGCGGTCGTTCTCGGTGCGCTGCCGGCCCGTGCCGTAAATAACTTTCACGACCGCGTCCGTCAAGTTGTCGTAACGAATGTGCCGGGTCGGGATCCCGCCGATGTCCTCGAACGCATCAATGTGCCCCTCGAGGAACGCCTCCTGCGCCTGCGTTGGATAGACCCGGTGAATCGCTTTCCCCGAGTGGGATAGGCGGAAGGTGAACATGTGGCACTTCGTCTTCACTCCGGCCAAGATCACCCAGACTTCCCCGAAGTCAACCTCCGCCTCGGCCCCTGGCGCGTGCTCCTGCGGGACGAATACCTCCTCCAGCCGGCCCGCGGCCGCATCGATCTCAGGGCGGCGCCGGCGGACGTAGTTCCGGACCGTCGAATACGACAGATCCGCCGCACCGTGCTCGTCCGCGAGGCGGGCGAAGACACGCCGTGCCGTGTGCTTCTGCTTCCTCGGTGCCTCCGTGTCCAGGCGGAGCATCTCGTCGATCACTCTGGCCTTGACCCCGGTGAGTGGACACGGGTTAAGCGGCGAGTTGGATCTCTGCGGCCTGTGACGAGTATTGCAGCTCGAAGTCCACAGGCGTGACGTGCCCGATCGAGGAGTGGCGCCGGCGACGGTTGTAACGGTCCTCGATCCACGCCGCGACGTCTCGAATCGCCCGGGCCCGGGTAGGCCAGATCCGTCGGTAGTAGAACTCCGTTTTCAGCGTCGCGAA
>NZ_JPRS01000333.1 GCF_000738085.1 Cryobacterium sp. MLB-32 | reverse complement strand
TGGAGATTTCGTGCCTACCTATTCCTACCGTTGCACCGAGTGTGACACCGCGTTCGACATTCAGCAGGCCTTCACAGACCACTCGCTCACGGTGTGTCCCACGTGCGAGGGCAAGCTCCGCAAGGTCTTCTCCTCCATCGGCGTGACGTTCAGCGGCTCCGGCTTCTACAGCAACGACTCGAAGTCGGATTCGAAGCGCGCGAACCCCAACCTCGACCGCAAGCCGAGCGAAAAGTCCGGCGATAAGTCCAGCGACAGCTCGACGCCCGCCAAGTCGGACAGTGCCTCCAGCACCCCCACGAAGAAGGAGACGTCGTCTCCCGCCGCCAAGCCATCGACCGGCACAAGTTCCGGATCCAGCGCCTCCGCGGCATCCTAACCTTCACCTGATCGGGAGCTCCACCATGCTTAAAGGCTTCAAAGAATTCATCATGCGCGGCAACGTGATCGACCTCGCGGTTGCCGTGGTCATTGGCACGGCGTTCACCGCCGTCGTCACGTCCATCGTGACCAACATCTTCAACCCGCTGATCGCCGCGATGTTCGACGCCAAAACATTGGCGGAGGCGCTGCCCATCGTTTTACGGTCCGGTGCGAATGAGTCCACCATGCACCTCGGTGCCGTCATCGCAGCGATCATCAACTTCCTGCTCATCGCCGCCGTGGTGTACTTCGTGTTCGTGATGCCGCTCAACAAGCTCAAAGAGGCCCAGGACCGTCGCCGAAAGGCCGGCATTCCCGTCGTCGTCGCGGAGGAGCCGACGACGGAGCTCGACCTCCTCACCGA
>NZ_JPRS01000332.1 GCF_000738085.1 Cryobacterium sp. MLB-32 | reverse complement strand
ACGCTCCGTAATACGCGATGAGCACCCAAGGAATAAGAGATCCGAGAACCAGCAGCGCCACCTCCCGTTGTCTGGCGATTCCGAGACAGATCACGGCCATCAGCCCGACGAATATCATCAGCACCAGACCATAGCTCCAGGCCATGTCCGACCAAAACTGTCGGTCGTTGACGTAATACGCTTTCGGCATCCCGTTCGTTGCGTAGACGATGGACGACGCGGCCAGAGTCACAGCCGCAATCACGGCGATGCGACCAGGGATTGCGGGGGTGCCAGCGAGCACGCACACGGCCAACAGGAAGAAGAACCCGAGAGTTGTGGTGGCGGGACCGGGCCAGAGGTCACCCTGCAAGTAATTCACCAGTCGCAGCATCAACGGGACGAGTGCGGCGGCGATCATCGCGTACTGCAGAGCACGACTCCACCCGAGCAAACCGAAAACGAGGCCGACTACCCAGATCCCATAGAGCAGGACGCCGGGGTTCGCAAACGGTCCGAACGTCGGGTACTCCGTTGCGATATCGGTACTGAGGTCTGCCCACGGAGACCAGGTGTGAACGATGAGAAAGACCACGGCAAGAACACCACCACTGCCAAGCGCGACGGTGGATATCCTGTCTCGTGCCGTCGCGGGGACGACGCGGTCGATTCGCGTGGCGATACCTTTCGCAGCGAGGTTGAGGAGCTCGCGGAGCCTTGTCGTTGTTCGGTCTTCTCCATCGGCCACGTCCAGGAGTGTTGAGATCACAACCTCGCCTTGTTCCTCGCGCCACTTGCGCGGATACCACCGCAACGCACGCCGGTAGCGACGCTCCATCGCGGCAGTCATGCGAGCGCTCCGGCGGCGAACCCGGGCGCCGGACGCATCCGCAGTCGAGCTCTCGCCTGCTGGGCGTTGCTTTCCAGGCGCGCCGCCTCGTGATCCAATCGCTCGGCGCCGACGTCGCTCAGCTCGTAGTAGCGGCGCAGTCGCCCATCGACGACCTCCTCGCCCGCTGATACAACAAGCCCCTGGGATTGCAGCCGATCAAGCGCAGCGTACAAAGTTCCAACCTTCAGCTTCACCCGGCCGTTGGACAGTTTGTCTGCTTCGCCAATGAGCGCGTACCCGTGTTTCTTGCCATCCGCCAACGCGGTCAGAACCAGGAAGGTTGGCTCGCGCATATCCAAAGTTGTCATGGCTAAACCATACTCAACCCATCGATATATAGCGGCTGAAAATCAGCGTGTCGCAGATCCACCTGCACCCGCGAGCCGAACCCTCACTGGGACGACTCACCATTTCGAAACCGGGTCGCCGAGCGTCACCCAGACACGCGATCCGTTGCCGTCAGTGGTTCGCTGGGAAAGTCAGGCGACGGTTGTGAATCGTGATCAAGGTCAGTGTGGCGAGAAGAACACCAACGACAACGACCATGCTCCATGTGCCGAGTACTCCGGTGAGCGCGGCCGCGCCGAAGACGAGGAGTCCGCCGCCGATGCTCTGCATCGCGATGGAGCCAGCCGGGATGATCGGAGGATTCCGGTAGAAGGGGATTCTCGTGCCGGAGTTGGCGCGAATGGTGCGGATCAAGGACGCAATGAAGAGAACAGTCCCCACGGCGGTCGCAATCCACCCGAACACATCCATGTCGACAAGCCTACTGATGCGGTCCTGTGGGGTCACTTTTTGCGTCGAAGAGGCGGAAGAGCTTCGCCTAGGGTCACGACCCGCCAACCAAGGTCATTCGCACGAGCTCGTGTGAGTTCGGAACGCAGCACGGACGCCCACCGTTGTTCTTGGCGCTGGAGGCGCTGTAGGCGCGGGGCTGGATTACAATAAATCTTGTGGTTAATGGAGGGATTTGGATATCACCATGGCTAGAAAACACATGACGCCTCTTGAACGACTTAACGATCCCAATGAAATTCTGAAGTTGTTTGCCTTTATGCAGCCCGCATCGCTTGTGGGCGGCATACTGGGCACCTGGATAAAGTCGTCCGCATCAAACGAGTCATTCTTTGAGATTCTCCCGCAGTATCTTCTCTTTGGCTGGGTGCCCATAGCGATCATTCTCGCGGTCGTAGGCATCCTGCTGTTCAAACGAGCGGAACGGAAGACAGTTAAGGGTCAGCGGGATTAG
>NZ_JPRS01000331.1 GCF_000738085.1 Cryobacterium sp. MLB-32 | reverse complement strand
CGTCCGGCACCGCCCGCGAACCGGACCCTCAGCGGGATGCGGTTGGTATCAGGCTGCTATCGTTGCGCGGATTCTGGACGTACAGTAGCGGCATGAGGAAGACTCCGGTTCAGGGCTCCGAGAATACGCGATCTAGCGCGGAGAGATTGGTCGCGGCGGATGATGCGCGCCGCCGTAGCACGGTCCTCGCCCGGGCGGCCCTGGTCGTTGGCATCGTCCTCATTGCAGGTTCGACGATGCTCTGGCCGCAAGGATTGTTCGGGGTTGGAAGTCACACTGTTGGGCTTTCCGTTTTCCTCATCGTCTCTGGCGCGCTCCTGCTACTCTCGGGGATTTTCGTCAGTGCACGCGCCCTTCGCAGGCTGTCGCGACTCCAGAACAACTACAGCTCCGTCGGCAAACCAGACGCAGGTTTCGTGCGTGAGCCTCATGTCGGACTTCCTCAAATCGGGCAGGGCCATGGCGGGCCGTTGGACGCCAGCGCAGCCCTTTTCGCGAACCCCGACAAAGTCTTCAAGGCCCGCAGCTAGCAAGGCTCACTGTCCAGCCCGTTCTAAGCAGAGGCTGAGCGTCGCCGAGTCTCTGGGAACGAATTCGAGGCGCGCCCGTGTTTCCTCCACGCGGACCTCCCGCAAGCCGGACCTCTAACGGGCACTCTGCTTCGTTCTATTGCGGCATCGTGAGGCTGAGCCATCGTTCTTCGATGGAATAGCCGAGATGTTCGTTCATGCGGATGCTTCCGGTGTTGGCCTGAGCGCCACCCGTGCCGAACATTCTGACGCCGTCGGCGGCCAAGGCAATGATCGACGCCGCCTTGACGGCAACGGCAAGCCCCTTGCGGCGGTATGCGGGGTGGACGGAGGTGAATTCAGTTTCCCCGCGCGCGGTGGTCAGGCTGATGACGCTGACTGCCACGAGTTGCGCGCCATCGATGGCGCCAAAGAAGCGGCAGCCGGATCTCCAGAGTTCAAGCATGTCGGACTCGTTGCGGTGCGGCACTTCTGTCGCTGGCGTGTATGGGTAGTCGGCGTGATTCAGCGTCTCCAGAGCTGTGACGTGAGGCGCCCAGCTGAAGTCGAGTTCCTGGATAAGGAATGTCTTTTCCGTTGCCGCGACGACGGCCGCGTCCAGTGCCGACAGGTCGGGTGGATCGCTGAGGCGCAGGCGTGCACCCCACGATTCACCGACAACGACGTATCCGGCCAGCGTTAGGTGCTGCACCCGCGGATCGTTGAATTGGACTATCTGTATATCCCCAGTCACCCGCACAGTTTGTCAGACTGACGGTTGATCGTCCGACTGCGGACGAAAAAGCGCGCTTCCGTGCCAACGTGCCCGTAAGCCGGACCTCATACGGGAATGGGCCCACGGAGACTGGGCCTGGTGGCCAGCGTGGACAGGTGAGTCGCGTTTACCCTGTCGCGTAGAGAATCCCGCTGACATCCCCTATACGCAACAGCCATTGCAGGCTCGCGAGCTCTTGGACGCACGCAAAATCCGGCAATGCTGGACATTGAACAGCTCTCGGAGATAGGCGACACGCCCCAGTGACTATGTCAAGGAATTTCGGACCCACTAGGGCAATCTAAGCCGGACCCACCGCGTTGATGGTGTTGCGGATAGGTCAGCGTTCGATGTAATGTCAGTGAATGCTGACTATTGCCTCCCGTGCTGATGTGATGAACCGTTTGGGTCGCGCGATGGCGGATCCGACC
>NZ_JPRS01000330.1 GCF_000738085.1 Cryobacterium sp. MLB-32 | reverse complement strand
ATGATCATCCCCGGCATGCTCGGGCACACCATCGCAGTGCACGACGGTCGCAAGCACATCCCGGTGTTCGTCACCGAGAGCATGGTTGGGCACAAACTCGGTGAGTTCGCCCCCACGCGCACCTTCCGTGGTCACGTGAAGGACGACAAGAAGGGCCGTCGCCGCTAACGCGGGGACGTGAAGGAGGAGAAGAAATGGTGGAGTCGATCGCACGCGTGCGTCACATCCGCGTTACCCCCCAGAAGGCTCGACGCGTCGTCAACATGATTCGCGGCAAGCAGGCGCATGAAGCGCTGGGCATTCTGAAGTTCGCGCCCCAGGGTGCGAGCGATCCCGTGTACAAGCTGGTGGCTTCGGCCATCGCGAACGCACGGGTCAAGGCAGATGCTGCGAACACGTATCTGGACGAGCAGGACCTGTTCATCAGCCGGGCATTCGTTGACGAGGGTACGACCCTCAAGCGTTTCCAGGCTCGTGCACAGGGTCGCGCTTTCGAAATCAAGAAGCGCACCAGCCACATCACGGTTGTGCTCACCACTCCTGAGGAGGGTACGAAGTAATGGGTCAGAAAGTAAACCCCTATGGCTTCCGTCTGGGAATCACGACCGACCACGTGTCGCGTTGGTTCTCTGACTCAACGAAGCCGGGTCAGCGTTACGCTGACTTTGTTGCAGAAGACGTCAAGATCCGCAGCCTGTTGAGCACCAGCCTCGACCGTGCCGGCGTGTCTCGCATCGAGATCGAGCGCACTCGCGACCGTGTCCGCGTTGACATTCACACCGCCCGTCCGGGCATTGTGATTGGTCGCCGCGGCGCGGAGGCCGAGCGCATCCGCTCCGACCTCGAGAAGCTCACCGCCAAGCAGATTCAGCTGAACATCCTCGAGGTCAAGAACCCCGAGCAGGATGCACAGCTCGTCGCCCAGGGCATTGCCGAGCAGCTCTCCGCTCGTGTGGCTTTCCGCCGCGCGATGCGTAAGGGCCTGCAGGGCGCCCAGCGCGCCGGAGCCAAGGGTGTTCGCATCCAGGTCTCCGGTCGTCTCGGCGGCGCCGAGATGAGCCGTTCGGAGTTCTACCGCGAAGGCCGTGTGCCGCTGCACACGCTTCGTGCGAACATCGACTACGGCTTCTACGAGGCCAAGACCACCTTCGGCCGCATCGGCGTGAAGGTCTGGATCTACAAGGGCGACATCACCAACAAGGAACTCGCTCGCGAGCAGGCCAACGCTAAGTCGTCCCGCCCCGAGCGTCGTGACGACCGACCGCGCCGTGCGCCCCGCGTAGATGCTCCGGCAACTGCGGCAGCTGCAGCACCGGTCGCAGCAGGAGTTGAGGCTAAATAATGTTGATTCCACGTAGAGTCAAGCACCGCAAGCAGCACCACCCGGGCCGTACCGGCCACGCAACCGGTGGCACCACGGTGTCGTTCGGTGAGTACGGTATCCAGGCGTTGACCCCCGCGTATGTGACCAACCGTCAGATCGAGTCCGCTCGTATCGCCATGACGCGTCACATCAAGCGTGGCGGGAAGGTGTGGATCAACATCTACCCCGACCGTCCGCTCACCAAGAAGCCGGCCGAAACCCGCATGGGTTCCGGTAAGGGTTCTGTCGAGTGGTGGGTTGCCAACGTCAAGCCGGGTCGTGTTCTCTTCGAGCTCAGCGGTGTCACCGACGCCGTTGCGAAAGAGGCACTGACCCGTGCTATTCACAAGCTGCCCCTCAAGGCACGCATCATCAAGCGCGAGGAGGGCGACGCATAATGGCGATCGGAACCAAGGAGCTCGCCCCAGTCGAGCTCGATACTTTTGAAAATGAGCGACTGTTCGACGAGCTGAAGAAGGCCAAGGAAGAGCTGTTCAACCTGCGCTTCCAGTCGGCCACCGGCCAGCTCGAAAGCCACGGCCGCCTGCGCGCCGTGAAGCGCGACATCGCTCGCATCTACACCGTTCTGCGCGAACGCGAGCTGGGCATTCGTGCCACGCCCGTTGCAGTCGAGGCTCCGGCCAAGGCTGAGAAGGCAGAAAAGAAGACCAAGAAGGCCAAGGCCGCACCGGAGTCCACCACGGATGACGCCGCAGCCGAGGCCGTCGAGACGAAGGAGGCCTAGTCATGGCGAAGACTGACGAAACGGTCGTCGCAGGCGAGGCCACCGAGCTCGTACGCGGTTACCGCAAGACGCTGCGTGGCTATGTCACCAGCGACAAGATGAACAAAACCATCATTGTCGTGGTTGAAGACCGCGTGAAGCACCCGCTGTACGGCAAGGTCATCCGCCGTACATCCAAGCTGAAGGCGCACGATGAGGCGAATTCCGCCGGCATCGGTGACCTGGTCCTGATCAGTGAGACCCGTCCGCTCAGCGCTTCCAAGCGCTGGCGCCTGGTCGAAATTCTCGAGAAGGCCAAGTAAGCCTCGCGCTTACTTGACAGAAGGAGATAAAAAGTGCTTCAGCAAGAATCACGCGTCCGGGTTGCCGACAACTCTGGCGCCAAGGAACTCTTGACCATTCGCGTTCTCGGTGGCTCCGGCCGCCGCTACGCGGGTCT
>NZ_JPRS01000329.1 GCF_000738085.1 Cryobacterium sp. MLB-32 | reverse complement strand
GCGTGGGAGTCGGCGTGTCCATCGGGGTGGGGCTGCCCGGTGTGGGCACGCCGAGCGACCGCACAAGCACCTGCGACGGCGACGCATCCGTTGCCGGGGCGCCAAAGTGGGCGCTCGCATCCACGGCGACGGATCCCGCCGGATAGACCGCCCAGCTGATCGATGCCCCGGCGCCGTCGACGACCCGGATGCCCCGACCGCCGCCGTTCGCCATTCCCGGCTGCCCGGTCACCCGCACTACCGGATACTCGTCGGCCGGATACTGGTCGGCCGGACTCGCGGCAGAACCGAAGTGTGCGCGGAAATCCGCCACCGTGAAGGCCTGGCTGTCGACCGTTGCCGTGGTGTAGTCGAGCCAGAACACCGTCGAGTCACCGGCCGTGATCGATGTGCCGGTCGGCACGGCGAACGGCACGTCCTTGGCGCGATCGTCCGAGTCCGCGTAGATATAGCTCAACTCGATCCCCGCTGCGTCCAGATCGATATCGACGCCGGTCGTGTTGGTCACTTCGAAGAATTCGAAGTTGTCGTAGCCCACGTTGTCGGGGGCGATCTCGGTCACCAACAGGGGAGGCATTGCGACACTCGGCGCCGCCGCGGCGGAGAGGCCGGGACTGACCGCGGCCCCTGCCCCACCCAGGAGCAATACGAGGCTCAGGGCGATCGGGGACGGGCGGAACGGACGCGGAAGAATGTGCACTGAGCAGGCCTTTGTTTTGTGAGCGGGCCCGCTCAACCTAGGGGAATCCGAAGAATTGCCTGTGGCTTTCTTATGAACACTCGGGGCCGCGGCCGCGGAGATGCCCTACAGAACGGGAACGTGACCCGTCAGATCGGCGCGGGCGCCCGAGGCGTGAATGAGGCCCGAAGCGATGCCCTCCGGCCAGCTCAGGGCACCGGTGGCGAGGGCGAGCCAGGTGGCGACATCCGTTTCGACGACGTTCGGCGGCGTGCCGCGGGTGTGGCGCGGGCCAGCGATGCACTGCACAGCACCAAACGGCGGCACGCGCACCTCGAGGGTGTTGCCCTCCGCCTGCTCGGCGAGCAGCTGCAGGGTGTACCGAACGGCCTGCGCCCGAATGTCCCGGCTCGCGCCGGCACCTTCCGCGAGTGCCGTGCGCACGGCCACCCGGCCGGCTCCGTCGTCAATTCTCGCTCGTGCCATGGTTCCAGCCTAGGTCCCGGCGACGAGGTGCTCAGGCGGGGGCTGCGCGGTCAGGAGGGAACGGGGCGGTCAGGCGGGAACGCGGCACGCAGGGGACGGGCCTGGTCTGCCGAAGAGGTAGCCCTGCCCGCACTCCCATCCCTGGGCGCGCAGGATATCGGCCTGCACCTGCGTCTCGATCCCCTCCGCGATCCCCGTGAGGTGCAGACCCTTGACCAACCCGCTCACTCCCTGGGCGAGGGCATTGGCCCGGCTGTCCCCTTCAGTGAGGTCCTGCACGAATCGCAGGTCGAGCTTGACCCCGGTCACCGGCAGTTCCCGCAGCACCGAGATGGATGAGTACCCGGTACCGAAATCGTCCAGGTGGATGCCGACACCGAGCCCCCGCAGCTCCGCCAACGCGACTTGCGCGGATCCCACCAGGCTCAGAACGGCTGTCTCAGTGACCTCGATCACGACCCGTGCAGGGGAGACGTGATGAGCCGTGAGAGTTTCCCGCACACTCGCGAGCCAGGTGGGCTCGGACAGTTGGACCGCCGAGACGTTGACACTGACCGGGCCGGGCAGGTCCGGACGCTCGGCAAGCAAGGCGCACACCTGGTCCAGCACCTGGGCGCCAATGGCGCTGATCAACCCGGTGTCCTCGGCGATGTCAAGGAATTCCGCGGGGCTCAGCAGGCCGCGGCTGGGGTGCGCCCACCGCACGAGGGCCTCGTGTCCCACGACGCGCGCGTCGGCCAGGGCCACGATGGGCTGGTAGTACACGACGAACTGGTGGTGGGCGATCGCCTCACGAAGCTCGTCTTCGAGGGTGAGCCGGGCCAGAGCTTGGCCGTGCATGGCGTCGTCGAAGAAATGCCAGCGGGCGCGCCCTGCGGCTTTGGCCTGGAAGAGTGCGACATCTGCATCGCGAAGCAGGCTGCCGGAGGTCGAGGTCGATGTCGAGGTGGCGATGCCGATGGACACGGACGGCACGATTCGGTGACCCCTCACGTGCATGTCAGCGGAGATCGACGAGGACACCCGCTCGGCGCAGGAGAGGGCATCCTGCACGTCCTGCATGTCCTGCAACACAATGACGAACTCATCTCCACCGAAGCGACCGATTCGGTCCCCCGCGCGCAGGGCAGCCACCATCCTGTGCGCCACCGTCGTCAGCAGCTCGTCGCCGGCCGCGTGCCCCAGCGAGTCATTGACGGTCTTGAGCCGGTCGATGTCCACGAACAGGACCCCCAGCGGATGGTCCCATCGTTGGGCGGCCCGAAGATCGGCCGCCAGGATGTCGAGAATCCAGGCCCGGTTATGCAATCCGGTCAGCGGATCGTGAAAGGCCTGATAGGCCACGGCCTCCTGCGCCCGCCTGACCTCTGTCACATCCCGCGCCGCAGCGAACACGCCCAGCACGTTTCCACCCACATCCCGATACACCGACGCGTTATACAACACCTCGGTCAACGTCCCATCCCGATGACGCATCGTCAACGGATAATCAACGGCCATGCCCTTCTCAAAAACCAACTGATAAATCGCCTCCGCCTTCTCCGGCTCCGTAAAGCAATCCGAGAACGCCGTGCCGATCAACTCCACCCGCGGAATACCCGTCGCCTTCACCGTGGCCTCATTCACATCGGTGATCAGACCCTCCGGACTGATCGCCACCAACGAATCCAGGCTCGACTCAATCATCGACCGCGCCGCCTCAAATGCCTGCCGCGCCGCCGTCACATCCCGCGCGATGGTGGAGGCACCGACGGCTATGCCATCGTCATCACGGATCGGCGAGACGGTGAGCACGACCTGGACAAGCGTTCCGTCCTTGCGGATACGGACCGTTTCGAAGCGGTCAATGTTGACGCCGGCCTTGATCTTGGCCAGCATCGACGGGATCTCATCCATCCGACTCTCCGAGCTGAGCCGGTCTATAGACGTGCCGACCATCTCTTCTCTGGAGTAGCCGTACGAACTCTGGGCTGCCGCATTCCACGTCGTGACGATGCCGTCGAGCGTCGTGGCGATGACGGCATCGTTCGCATTCTCGACGATCGCTGCCAGAAGCCGGGCGTTCTCCAGCGCCTGAGCGCGAGCGTTCACCTCGCGCTCGGCCGTCATCATCAAAAGAATGTGCCCGGTATCCACCTCGGACACGCTGATCGTGACCGGGAGCTCGCTCCCGTCTCGATGCCGCGCCCCCACCACCCGGTCCCCGGACCGGCGCCTGGGCTCTGCGGTGCGCTCCTCCCTGACATAGTCAGGGACCAGGATTCGGATGGGCTGGCCGACCAGATCGCCCCGGTCGTAGCCGAAGAGCGACTCCACCCGGTGGTTGACAAAAACGATGGCACCCGACGGGTCCATCCCCACCAACGGTTGCGGCACCGCTTCCAGGAGACTCTCATACTCACGTGTCTTCGAAGCCATCTGATCCTCGATTCGCATCGGGCAGGGTCACATCCGCGCTGAGTGGTGGAGGTGCCCATCACCGTGCGGGTCAGTTGATTCAAGTATAGTTTTCTCTGGTTTCCAGGACGAGACCCCGCGTCGACCAATGTGACGGGTAGTCGACCGGTT
>NZ_JPRS01000328.1 GCF_000738085.1 Cryobacterium sp. MLB-32 | reverse complement strand
ACGAAGACAAAATCAGTGGCAAATTCAAGACCCGGCCAGGACTTGATGCTCTGCTGAAAGTAGCTCGACGCGGCGACACCATCACGGTCTCCTCCCTCGACCGTCTCGGCCGCACAGTGCTACATATCCTCCAAACGATCGAGGAGCTCGAACACCGTGGCATCTCCATCCACTCATTGAAGCCCGGGGAACAATTCGAGGGCGTCACCGGCAAGCTGGTACGCAACATCATGGCGTCGATCGCGGAATGGGAACGCGAGAACATTAACGAACGCGCCGCCGAAGCCCGAGCCGCACGAGAAGCCAAGGGACTGACAACGGGGCGTGCCAAGTCGGTGCTGATCCCCACGAAAATCGAGGCAGTCCGCACGTTGCGCGCCTCGGGTAAGACCATTGCCTACATTGTGAAGAACCAGGCGATGAGCCGCGCCAGCGTGTATCGCGCACTCGCTGAAACCAACGACTCGGCCGCCGGACCCGGGAAACACTGAAGAGACGATTATACGCGTCAATCGGTCCCAGTGGACTTCCCTCACGGCCGTCCGTGGCCGGAGCGTGCTGTGCAGGCGACTATGAACATTTGTGCAGACGACTTCGAAAAATGACACGCGCGGTCCACGGCGTATCGGTGGATCGAGAAGCGTTTCGTCCGCCTTCGTCTCGACGGCCGCACCGTGCGGCATTGCCAACGCCAGTTGCGCCTGAGTGAGGATCGGGCGCGTATGTTCGAGGCAAGCAGGCTGAAGCAGCTGCGGCGAGAGGCCAGTGCCGCGAGAGCGGCGCAGCACGCGGCCGTGCTCGCGTCTGGACCCTACGCCGGCCTGCTGCTCGCAGCTGAACTGACTGCACGTCAAGAGTGGTTGAACAATCGCAAGGAAAAGTACTGGCAGCTCATGCGCGACGGACTGAGCAATGCTGATGCCTGCAGACTACTGGGCATGAACCGAGCCTCCGGAACCCAACTGCGGCAAAACGCCGACTTCCACATCCCACGACTCACGGCCCGTCGAGAGTCAGCTGGCCGCTACCTTGAAGCGCGGGAGCGACTGCAAATCGCTGACCTGCTGCGCTTGGGCCAGTCGATGCGCGCGATCGCGGCGGCGCTGGGCCGGCAGCCGTCCACCATCTCCCGGGAGCTACGCCGACACCGCAGCGACGGCGGGCTTTACCTTCCCCGGACAGCTGATCATGACGCACGGCTGCAACGCGCCCGGCCCAAAGTCCCCAAACTCGTCTCAAACGTTCCGTTGCGGCTGTTGGTGCAACGCAAACTGAACCGGTGCTGGTCCCCGGACGAAATCTGCGGATGGATGAAGAAGCACTACCCCGACGATCAGACAATGCGCCTCTGCCCGGAAACGATCTACCGGGCATTGCTGCTCCGCGACGACTACGGCCTCCACAAACGTTTTGCCCTGAAGCTGCGAACCGGACGACGCATCCGCAAAACACGCTGGCGCCGCCGGATCGGGCGTGGATCCCGCATCATCAACATGACCATGATCGACAAAAGACCCGCCGAGGTCCAAGACCGCAAACAAGCCGGCCATTGGGAAGGCGATCTCATCGTCGGTCTTGGTTCTGTCTCGGCGATGGTGACCCTGCGAGAACGAACGACCCACTACGGCATCATCGTGAACCTGCCCAAGGATCACACTGCAGCCAGCGTCAACGCCGCCATCATCGACGTCTTCGCGACTCTGCCCCGTCACTTGAAACGCACGCTCACCTGGGACCAGGGCGTCGAATTGGCTTGGCACGAACAACTCACCCAAGCCACCGGAGTCCCTGTCTTCTTCGCGGAACGTTCCAGCCCCTGGCAGCGCGGCGCGAATGAGAACTTCAACGGGCTGGCCCGCCAGTACTTCCCGAAAGGAACCAATCTCGCCCTGCACCCCGCGAAACACGTCGCCAACGTCGTAAAAGAGCTCAACGAACGACCTCGGAAAACACTCAACTACGACACCCCCGCCGAACGACTCAAAGCCGAACGCGACACGCCGCCGACCAATTCGCGATAACGTCGAATTGCCCGGAAAACTGCCGGGTAATTACGCGTTCGTTGCGTCGATCATCAGAATCCGCCGTGCCATGCCGGGATTTCCTTACGCGACAGGGCAAACGCGACACGTTTGTTCAGACGAGGTGC
>NZ_JPRS01000327.1 GCF_000738085.1 Cryobacterium sp. MLB-32 | reverse complement strand
TTTCGCCCGAACGGTCGAGAATCACGGCTTCGCACGCGATTACACTCTGACTGTCGACGGTCATACTTGGACGCTAACGGGCGAGCACGAGCGAGCAACGTATCGATTCGGCGAAGACGGTCGCAGCCAGGAGATCGCCTGGGAGTGGAAACCCGCCGAAGTATGGCTACCGCTTTGCGACCGCACCGCTAATCGCATCAACTGATCGAGCACCAACGACTTCCAACGGTGGGTAAGTCTGCCTAGCGCTGTGTCATACGGGAACCCTCTACGGGCATTGTGAGTGCGGGTCCCGCGCCTACGGCCCATTGCGCTCTACGATCGCGGCGCCGAGGCGCATGAGCTCCGAGCGCACGGATGCCGGCTCGAGAACGTCAATGTATTCACCCCATCCAGCAAGGCCACGGGCGAGCATGATTTCGGCTGGCGCACTGATTCGCACCCTGGCTCGATGGTCGTCGATCGCGGTGTCTTCCACTGCCAGCTCGCCGAACTGTTCACGCAGGAAGGGCACGATCTCGGTATTTGTGACCACGATCGTGGATGCGCTCTCGCGCTGCTGATTCACGTCGCGTACGACGGTATTCCATGCCTCTGCGAGGTCGAAGTCATCCGGGCGGTCGGCGGGCTCGTCCGTGACAACAGCCCAAATGATCCGCTCGATGCGAAATGTGCGCTGGGCGCCATCCACGCCGCCGAGTAAGTACCACACCTCACTCTTCTCGACCAGGCCCCACGGGTCACAGAGCCTTTCGACCGGGTCGCGGTCCCAACCCCGGTAGCTCAGACGCACCTTTCGGCGCTGTATGACAGCGACCTGGAGTTCCGTCACGAGTGGTGGCTGTGCGCGATGGGGCCGGCCCCACCGCGCCGGGTCAATCACGACGGCCTCTGCCGCCGCTTCGGCGTCCGTTCTAAAGGTGTCGGGAAGAGCGTGCACGAGTTTGCGGATCGCCGACTTGGCCTCTGGGACTACGGACGCTGCTGGCCCGACCAGGAGGAAAAGCGCACGCGCCTCAGCCGATGTGAGCCCGCTCAGGTCGGTGCGAGCGCCGCCGAGTAGGTGCCACCCACCGCCACGGCCGACCTGTGGGTACACGGGAATTCCCGCAGCTGACAGCGCTTCGAGATCACGCCTCGCCGTAGCGACGGATGTCTCAAACTCAGCAGCTACTTCCTTCGCTGTCACGCGTCCCCGCGCCTGCATCAGTAGGAGTGTGGCGACGAGGCGATCTGCGCGCATAAATCAATTGTCGCAAACAAAGTAGTCAGAAGGTGAGCACTTTACTGGTGGAGACTGAAATCACCTGAATCAGAAGGAAGACCACATGTTGCGAGGATTTGCCACCGTCAGCTATTTCGCCGCCGATCTGGAGGCGGCACGCAAGTGGTACAGCGAGCTGCTGGGTATCGAT
>NZ_JPRS01000326.1 GCF_000738085.1 Cryobacterium sp. MLB-32 | reverse complement strand
CTTCGCGTCGATTGACTCGGCTCCCGAGGAACGCCAGCGCGGCATCACGATCAACATCTCGCATGTTGAGTACGAGACCGACAAGCGCCACTACGCGCACGTCGATGCTCCGGGCCACGCTGACTACATCAAGAACATGATCACCGGTGCTGCTCAGATGGACGGCGCAATCCTCGTGGTTGCCGCTACTGACGGCCCGATGGCTCAGACCCGTGAGCACGTTCTGCTCGCCAAGCAGGTTGGCGTCCCCACCCTGCTCGTCGCGCTGAACAAGGCCGACATGGTTGACGACGAAGAGATCATGGAGCTCGTTGAGCTCGAAGTTCGCGAGTTGCTTTCCAGCCAGGGCTTCGATGGCGACAACGCTCCCGTTGTCGCGGTCTCCGCACTCAAGGCGCTTGAGGGCGACGAGAAGTGGACCGCAAACATCCTCGAGCTCATGCAGGCCGTTGATGACTTCATCCCCGACCCCATCCGCGACAAGGACAAGCCGTTCTTGATGCCGATCGAGGACGTCTTCACGATCACCGGTCGTGGAACCGTTGTTACGGGCCGCGCCGAGCGTGGAACGCTCAAGATCAACTCCGAGGTCGAGATCGTCGGCATCCGCCCGACGCAGAAGACCACGGTCACTGGTATCGAGATGTTCCACAAGCAGCTCGACGAGGCTTGGGCCGGCGAGAACTGTGGACTTCTTCTTCGTGGCACGAAGCGCGAAGACGTTGAGCGCGGCCAGGTTGTCGTCAAGCCGGGTTCGGTTACGCCGCACACCGACTTCGAGGGCACCGCGTACATCCTCAGCAAGAACGAGGGTGGACGTCACAACCCGTTCTACGCGAACTACCGCCCGCAGTTCTACTTCCGCACCACGGACGTCACCGGCGTCATCACGCTGCCCGAGGGCACCGAGATGGTCATGCCTGGCGACACCACCGACCTGACTGTCGCGCTGATTCAGCCGATCGCCATGGAAGAGGGCCTCGGCTTCGCTATTCGTGAAGGTGGCCGCACCGTCGGCGCCGGAACTGTGACGAAGATCATCAAGTAACACCGCTTCACACAAGAAGGGCCGATCCTCACGGATCGGCCCTTTTTTGCGCCCATTGTGCCCGACACGCCGATCGCGACACGCCCGGGTTGCACAATGCCCCAAGCGTGTGGCAGACTCTTCTAGTTCAACACTTTCGGGTGCGTGTAAGCGCGTTTCGAAATCACTACCAGGCAGTGCATAGCCGTGTCTCACCCCGCGCTTGATTTCGAAGCGTTCGGGGTCGGGGACGCAGGTTAGGCCGTGGGTAGCAGAACAGCACAAATCAACTATCCGGCCGTCATGGAATTTTCATGCCGGTCCCCAGGATCTGCTCTGGGAGCCGACGTTGATCGACTCGGGCCGAATTATTCGGCGTGGGTCGAAATTGACATATGAACAGTGGTGCGACAGC
>NZ_JPRS01000325.1 GCF_000738085.1 Cryobacterium sp. MLB-32 | reverse complement strand
TCGGCGGAACGAGCGATGACGCACCCGTCATTGTTCGATAGCACCACCACGGGTTTGCCCTCGAGTGCGGGATTGAAGATCCTCTCACAAGAGACGTAAAAGTTGTTCGCGTCGACGAGCGCAAGAGACGAGGCCTTAGACACGGTGCAAGCACCTCGTAACAACTCCCCAGATGACCAGCTCGCTCATCTCCTCCAGCACGATCTCCGGGTACGCCGAATTCTCCGGGACCAAACGCACGGAGCCGTCGGGATCAAGGCGGAGGCGTTTGACGGTGAGCTCGGTGTCGACTACGGCGACGACGACGCTACCGTCACGGGCATTCAGGGACCGGTCGACGATGATCTCGTCACCGTCCCAGATGCCGGCGCCGATCATGCTGTCGCCGCTGACCCGGACGATGAACGTCGCCGTCGGGTCCGTCATCAAGTGACGGTTCAAATCGACAGGACCGTTGTAGTAGCCCGTGGCGGGCGAGGGAAATCCGGCATGGACGGATTCCGGAGCGAACTGGGCGAACACCAGGGGGGTGTCCGGGTCTGCGGCAACGGACCGCGTCGAAACAACGATGGTGTGCACAAGGTGTCCTTTCGCTGAAGCGGGTGAAGCGGGTGAAGGTGGTGGTCAGACGGCCGACTCATCGTGATGACACGGCGGGTCAGCGGGCGGTGACGAGGGAGGCGAAGAACATGTGGGCGACCAGAGCGACGTCGATGCGGGCCTGCTCGCGGAGGCCGGCGAGGTCCTCGCCGTAGAAGGCGCGCAGATACAACGGGTGCAGGGCCATCTGAACGAACCGCTCTCCCAGCGGCGTTGCCGCCTCGAGGGTGCCTAACGTCGTGATCTCGGCTAGGCAGACGGCGATCGCCGCGGCGCATTGACTGAACCCGACGTGGCCGACCTCGACCGCTAGCTCCGGGAACGCGTCGGACTCGGCCGCGGTGACGAGCATCAGGTCGATACAGAACCGGGTCAGGGTCACGTCGGCCAGCTCGAGACCGGCTTTCACCAGACGCTCCTCAGCTGACCCCTCAGATTCCCCCACCGTGACCGCGCGGGCGAACTCCGCGGTGGAGCGGCGGATGACAGCGGCGAACAGATCCGGCTTGGTCGGGAACCGCCCGTACAGGGTCGTCTTTCCTGTCCGTGCAGCGGCGGCGACCTGATCGACGGTGGTCTTCGCGTATCCCTGGGTGAGGATGAGGGTGGTTGCGGCGTCGAGGATGCGCTGTTCCACCTCTCCCGCCTGATCGGCGCGAGGTCGACCACGCCGTGGCGGGTCAGGTTGGGGAGGAAATGTCATCGTCGGCCACGGTATCGGATCGACCATGCGGTCACCAGGCTGCCTCGTTCAGGTGGTCCACCAGCGGACGGACCGTGCTGAACGTCTCGACGACATCGGTCATCGACTCGGGTTCCTTCACGCGTGCGCATCAGAAAGAATTCAGATTTGAATCGAGGCTTGCCGGGTTTTGCGAAACGCATATCCCGGTGGATGCGCGAGATCGTGCGCCGTGGATCGGCATTCGCAGCAGCGAAACCTGCATTCTCCTTCTCAAACCCGGTAATTAAGGCGTGGGAAACATCGGTGAGGTTGGAGAGGACGTCGTTGTCGGCACCCCGGTTTCCCTCGAACCACTCCGTGGCGTTGTTCTCG
>NZ_JPRS01000324.1 GCF_000738085.1 Cryobacterium sp. MLB-32 | reverse complement strand
GAGCCGCGTCTGTGCCTTTATGGCCGTCATAGCAGTCCTGTTCTCTGGTGTGCGGAGCGACCGTCTCAAGGGACCGCAGGGGGTGTGCCTGAAGATTTCGGGAGGAACCAGCACCCTCAAACGACGGGGCATTTGTCGGTGTGGGGCGATTCCTACGCATGGCTCAGATCTCCCTACGGACCAAACTTTGCCACATGCCCCGGGACACTCGCCTCCCCCCAACAAGGGCTAATACGAGTGCAGATCGGCCTAAACGTGCTTTTTCCACCCCCGCGTGGGGTGCACTGGACGTACCCTTCTACCCGTTCCGGCCGACAAGGCGGCCTGGAGCGTTCTCCCGCCGGGCCGGAGCGCGCACGGTACCCCCAATGTGGGGTCACCCCGGCTCGCGGAAAGCGCGGTATGGTCCGCACCAGTTTATGAGGAGCGCAATATGCCTCTGTCGCTCACCCGGCCCCACCGATCCTGTGACCTCTTACAAGCAGGGAAACACTCTTGAACACCTGTGCGACGGGTCAGCGCAAGAGCTGCCCAGTGAAGTCGAACCGAGCCCCTGCCAGCTCGTCGCATCGTCCTGCATCGCTTCCGGCCCGTTCGGGGGTGATGTGGGGTGGCTGAACCATCGCCGCGCGGGCCGGCCTCGATTCCCGGACGGCACCCCCGGCTGAAATTGGTTGAGCAGCAATCGCTCAAGCGGCCTGGACGTGCCATCGACACCCCCGCCTCGGGCGCCGTCTGGTCGCGTCGCTACCGGATGCGGCTGCTCATCACCGACGTGCTTGTCATCGTCCTCGCCGTCGCCGTCGCGCTCGTGGCTCGATTCGGAACGGATGGGCCCACCACGTCGATCGGCCCATTTTATGTGACCTACTCTGCCCTGTCAGTGCTGATCATCGCGGCCTGGATCGCCATCCTCGGTGCGTCGCGCACGCGGGATTCCCGTGTGGTCGGTGTCGGCGCGCGTGAATATAAATTGGTCGTCAACGCGAGCGCACTCGCTTTCGGGCTCCTGGCCATCACATTTCTCATCCTGCAGATCGATATTGCGCGCCGTTTCTTCATCCTTGCACTTCCCCTCGGCGTGGCAGGTCTGCTCCTCGAGCGCTGGCTCTGGCGCAAGTGGTTGCTGCGCCAACGCCGCCAAGGCCACTATCTTGCCCGGGTGATCGTGGTGGGCCATCGGCACGACGTGGAGTACGTCGTGAAACAGATCGATGACAAGTCCGGGGCTGCGTACTACATCGTTGGCGCAGCGTTGAGAGACGCCGACGGTCCGCCGATCGAGGCGGCCGACCACTCGGTGCCCATCGTTTCCGACTTCGCAGGGGTAGCGTCCGCCGCCGGCACCCTTGCTGTCGATACCGTGATCGTGGCCGGGCAGCCCAGCCTCCCCCCGGAGGTCGGCGTAGGGGCGAACAGCGAGTCGACCGGAACAGCAAGCGAGTATGTACGCCAGCTTGCCTGGGACTTGGAGGGCACGTCCGCCGATCTGGTGCTGTCCAGTCGGTTGACGGATGTCGCGGGGCCCCGCATTCATTTCCGTCCCGTTGACGGGCTGCCGCTCATCCACGTGGAGATCCCCCGCTTCGAGGGCGCCCGTCACGTCTTGAAGCGCGGCCTGGATGCCGTTGTTGCGGGGCTCGCTCTCCTTCTGTTATTCCCCGTGCTGCTCGTGATCGCCCTGTCGATCAAGCTCGACAGCCCCGGTCCCGTACTTTTTCGGCAGGAGCGATGCGGTCGCAACGGGCTTACCTTTCGGATCGTCAAGTTTCGGTCAATGGTGCGCTCTGCCGAAGATGACCTCGCCGGTGTGCTCGACCAGAACCAGGCCGCGGGGTTG
>NZ_JPRS01000323.1 GCF_000738085.1 Cryobacterium sp. MLB-32 | reverse complement strand
GCGTCACCGGTCGGGAGCATTTCCACGAGGGCCGAACGAACCCGGTCCGCCACGGACGCGCCGGGCTGCAGCTCCGCCAGCCGTCTGCGCAATTGAGGTTCGAAGGGAGGAACGCACTCACAGGGCCTGCGCCCCCAGAGGCTGCCGTACCGAGTCGAGTGTGTCAGCCATTACTTGCCCTGTTCAACGAGGAATTGGGCGGAGGCCCTCACCGACTCGTGGAGGGGGATGTACTCGAACCCCATCACCTCGGGGGCGTCTGTCCCCACGACGGCCATGTTGCGGCCCAGGTCGTTGGTAGCGGCCCGAAGCACAGGGATGAACAGGCTCGTGAAGCGCAGGAGCCAACTCGGCAACTCACGGGTCGGAATTTTGTGGTCCGGGTAGGCCTCCTTGAGGGTCTTGGTGAGGTCGACCAGGTACTCGACACCGGCCACGGCCGGAAACCGAAGGCCCACCGTGGCTTCGTTGTCAATGGCGCGCACGTGCATGCGAGCCACGTCGCGTACGTCAACGCCCGGTGCGTTCATGTGAGGCACGCCGGGGAGCCCGCCCGACAAAAACTGCTCGATGTAGAACAGGGACGCCCCAAAGTGCTCGTCCATCGGCGGGCCGAACACGCCCCCGGGATTAATCGTGGTGAGCTTCATTTCCGGGTGCAGGGCGACGAAATCCCATGCCGCCCGCTCGGCCAGGGTCTTGGACGCCTCATACGCCGCAGTGTCGGGACCGGTCGGATCGGTCCAGTTGTCACGGGTCGAAATCGCCATCTTGGGCTTGGTTTTGTCCTTGTAAATCGCTGCACAGCTTGACGTCAGGACAACGCGTCGCACGCCCGCACTGTGCGCTGCCTGGAGGGCACGCATGGTTCCATCGACGGCCGGCCGGATAAGCTCCTCCGGGTCGGTGGGGGCCTCCGACGGGAAGGGGGAGGCTGTGTGCAACAACACGTCGACACCCTCAAAGGCCTCGGCCCAACCGTCGTCTTTCATGAGGTCCAGGGTGACAAAGGTGAGTTGAGCATCCGGAAAAAGTGCGGTGAGTTGATCGCGCCCTCGCTGTGATCGAACTGAGGCGCACACGGTGTAGTCGTTTTCGAGGAGTTCGCGCACAATGTGTTTGGCGATGAAGCCGGAGGCTCCGGTGACGAGAACAGTGGTCATAGTCAATCCTGATTCTGCTGGGTGCCGGCACGACCGACGACGAACTACCAGCGTCGCCGACTGCGCACCGGGCGTCAATGACAGATCGCGCCACTTTGGTGCCAAATCGCGCCACCGGATTAACCAGTCACCGGGACTACGCCTCGGTAGTGCTCGCGTCGGTAGTGCTCGCGTCGAGCCGCTCCAGCACTGCGGCTTGGTGGCGGTGCCCCACGGTCTCGAAGCCGACGACAACGACAACAGGCGAGAGCGTCACGATGATGAGGCAGATACCGAGGGACGCCCCGACGGCGGCCAGCCCGGCGGCGATCGCGAGCACGAGAAGTGCAGCGACTATGAGGCCGAGGTGCAGGGAGTCCCACTCCTCAAGCAGGTACTGATACAGAGCGAAGAGGGTGAACGAATAGATCGCCACGGGTATCGCGACGGCGAGGACCGCCCCGAGCGTGCCGATGGGTGACTCGCCCTCGATCACGTAGGCCACGACGTGCAGCCCAGCGCCCATCGCCGCGATCGATGAGTAGACGAGGATGTGCCCGTAACCCCAGACAAACCGTTTTCCCCTGCGGTGGGCCAACAGGATTCCGGAGGGAAGCAAGAAGTACATCCACCACATCCCGAACGTCAGCCCGATGCCGGCGACGATGACAATGACCGTTTCCGCACTCCAGCTCTCGCGTTCGATGATCGCGGAGACCGTCGTGACCGTGCCGAAAACACCCTCGCCCAGGGCGATGATCACGAGGAGTCCATAGCGCTCGGCGATATGGTGCGGATGCCACGGTGTACCGCGCGTCCCACGTTCCGCGAAGACCGGGCCGGTGAACTCGACAATAAAAAGCACGACCGACAGCACAACCGTGGGAACAAGGGGCAGGTCGATGATCGCCAGAATGATCCAGCCAACCTGCGCCAGACTCACCCAGCGCACGTACGTGAGCGCCGTGCGGCGTCCGGAGGGATCCTGCACCCACACGCGGAGCCACTGCGCAATGCTTGCGACGCGCATCACCACATACCCGGCGACGACAAGTCGGCTGTCGACGTGGACACCCTCGTCAAGCGACTGGAAGAGCGCCGGAAGGCCGAGCGCCAGCACGATGACACCGACCATCTGCACCATCGTCGAGATTCGATAGAACCAGTCGTCGGTGTCATAGGCAGAGGAAAACCACGAGAAGTTGATCCACGCCCAGCAGATGGCGACCATCGCGAAGCCAAAGCCGAGAAGCGCCTCAGCGAGATGCTGGAC
>NZ_JPRS01000322.1 GCF_000738085.1 Cryobacterium sp. MLB-32 | reverse complement strand
GAGCCTTCGCCGCCGCTGCGGCGGCGATCCGAGCAGCGGAAGCCTGGGCCGCCGCGAAGGCCTGGGCCGCCGCTTCGGCCGCGACTCCGCTCCGGTAACTGCGCTCTTCCTCCGCGGTGGTGTCCTTGAGCAGAGCGAGCTGCTCGTAGAGTTCGCTCGATTTCTTCTGCTCCACGTCGTACGCGTTCTGCGTGGCCGAGGCTGCGCGGGTGGCCGAGTCAAAGGTGGTCCGGGACTCTTCCGTGAGGCGCTCGCGCTCGTCGCTCGCGGACGCAGCCTGGGCTCCGAGAGATTCGGCGGTGTTCTTGTCCTGCATCGCCTGCCCATAGATGGCTGCGGACTGCTCGCTGAGCTTGCTCGCGGTGCCGAGCTGGTGCAGCAGGTCGTCCGCGCTGTTGCCGTTCAGGAAAAGGTTGAGCGACAGCCCGCCGGCTCCCGCCTTGCCCAGGTGCGCAGCGATCAGGCCGGCACGCATCTTCGACGTCGCAGCGGTGGCCTCCGCTGTCACAACCTGCTCGGTGAGCGCCGTTTCGCGCGCGGTGGCGGCGGCGAGTGCGTCCTCGGTCACGCGATACGCCTCCGCGGCGATCTGCGATGTCGTCGCTGCGGCCTCTGCGCTCGCCTGCAGTTCGCCCAACAGGCCGGAGATCTTCTCAATCTCGGCCTGCTTGGTGGCCTCATTCTGCTTGGCCTGCTGCACGTCGTCCCAGCTGGGGTACCCCGGATCGGCGAATGCGACCGGGGCGCCCACACCCACCGTCGCGGTGACGGCCCCCACCATGCCGATACCTACCGCGGAAAAGAACCGTGTCGGCCGCAATCGTGCGCGCGGCCGGGTGTTGCTGTTAACCAAGTGCTGCTCCCCTGTCGGCCATGAACGGCACGGCGTTTACTCTGTTTCCGTCAATCCACACCTCGAAGTGCAGGTGACATGCGGTCGAAGCCCCCGTGCTGCCGGAGCTCGCGATGTTCTGTCCCTGCGACACGTTCTGGCCCGCGCTCACGAAAATGCCGCCGTCACGGATGTGGGCATAGCCCGTCGAGACTCCGTCGCCGTGATCGATCTTCACGAAATTGCCATACGTGCCGAGACGGCCGGCCCACGTGACACGGCCCGAGTGGGCAGCGTAGATGGGCGCACCGCAGCCGGTTCCGAGGTCAGTGCCGTAGTGATAATCGCCGCTGCACACACCGTTGCCGCAGTACGGCGTTCGCGGGCCGTATCCGCCCGTGATGCGACCATATGCCGGTCGCCCCCAGCCCGAGGTGCTGCCTGAACCGGCGGACGACCCCGCGGAACTGCTTCCCCCGCTCGCGGCAGCGGCGGCTGCGGCCCGCGCCGCCTCCGCCGCGCGCGCAGCAGCGGCAACGCGGGCAGCTTCTGCGGCAATGCGGGCTCGTTCGACGACCCCGGCCTCATAGGCCGCGGATGTCGTGGCCTCGGCGTCACGCATGAACGCGAGTTGCTGGTCGAGCTCGAGGCTCTTCGCCTGTGATTCTGCGAGGGCGGCCGACGCCGCGTCCGCGGCATCTTGAGCGGCCTTCAGCGCCGTCTCCGCGGCGATGCGGAGAGTCTCCCGTTCGGCCTGCGCGACCTTCGCCTGGTCCCCGAGTGCCTGGGCGCTGTTGTTTGCCGCCTGCGCCAGATCATAGATAGAGGTGCTGCGTTCCACGAGCTTGCTCATATTGCCGAGCTTGGAGAGAAGTTCGTCGGCCTGGCCGCCGTTTCCTCCGCCCTCCAAGAAAAGATTCATGCTGAGGTCGGTTCCGCCGGTGCGGTAGAGCTGGGCCGCGAGCTGCCCGGCCTGCCGGGTGGCGGCATCCGCCGTGGCCTTGCTGGCATCCGCCTGCGCCTGCAGCTCTGAGGCACGCCGGGCGGCGTCGTCGAACTTCTGCTGAGCCTCTTCGAGGGCAGCCCCGCGGGCATCAGCTTCGGCCTGGGTTTGATCCACCTGCGACTGCAGGCTCACCAGAAGTTCCTGGATCTTTGTGACCTGAGCGGCGGCAGCGACAGTGTTGGACTTGGCGTTCTGCAGGTCCTGCCAGCTCGGGTAATCCAGGGCCTGGGCTGCACCGACGGGGCTGAACAGCGTCACGAGCAACGCGAGGGCAGCCACGCCACCGGCGACGGAGATCGTGCGACGTCGGCTTGGACGGCGATTCTGGCGCGTGCGCGCACGCACGCCGCGCAGGTCGCGGCCGATCACAGTAGCCATGCGATTCATCATTCCCCGATCGGGCATCCATCAGTCACATCTGTCACTGTGATAACACTCTTAACAGTAACAAGACAGGGCAGTATCGCGCAGTCTTGATGCTGAACCTAACCCGAAACACCCCCCAAACGGCGGCCATTCGTGGGCGCGGTGCGAAGCGCGATCGACTCTTTTAAACAATCTTTGCATTCGATTTGGGCATTCGTGCTTTTCTCCGTATGCTTATCCCTCGTCGGTCATGTTCATTTATGACTAACG
>NZ_JPRS01000321.1 GCF_000738085.1 Cryobacterium sp. MLB-32 | reverse complement strand
TCCCTCCGATTCAAAATTCTCGGCCACCGAATTGAGCGAATTCTCGAGGAAACCGCCCGTCTCGCCGGCCTTGATGAGGTTGATCATGATGGGGGGAAAGACATTCGCGTGCGTGGCCAGAGCGTCCGAGAGCGAGACTCCCGTCTCCACGTCGTTACGAACGCTTGTGAGGATTTTGGCAAGTTCCTTGTTCTCGGTCTGCAGCGACAAGATATTGAGAGTGCGCAGCAGCGAGAGCCCGGCGGAGGTCATGGTGGCCATCTGACGGCTCATGACCGCGAGGTCTTTCAGCCCGGGATGCTTCGTGAAACCGGGAATGCTGATCTCTCGGCTCAGCCCGGTGCCCACTGGCACCTCGGCCACGGAGATCGGGGCCAGTCCCATGGTTCGCACCCTCACCATGGCCGCGCTGTCCGACGCGGCATCGAGGCGCCCCTTCACCACCTTCCCGGCGGCATTGCGTCCCTTGTAGGCATAGGCGAGCGTTGCGGGCATGGCGCTACTTCTTTCTTGGTGAGAACGAGTCACCGAAGTCGATGCCGCCGGCTGACATCGTCGTATCGATAGAGCTGCTGGTACCGCCGGAATGTGCAATGAGTTGGGCAAGACCCTCGAGATCCTGGGCCTTTTCTTCCGCGGACTGCCGAGTGATATTGCCGGCGTTGACGAGATCCGCCAGATGTTGGTCCATGGTGTGCATACCGAGCGCACGACCCGCCTGCATGGCGGAGGAAATCTGGTACGTCTTGCCCTCTCGAATGAGGTTCGCGATGGCCGACGTCGTCACGAGCACTTCCGTCGCCACCACGCGGCCGCCGCCGATCTTCCTCACCAGGGTCTGGCAGACGACGCCCTGCAGGGTGGCCGCGAGCTGAGCGCGCACCTGACCCTGCTGGTAGGGCGGAAAGACGTCGATCACGCGGTCGATGGTTTGCGCGGCATCCTGCGTGTGCAGCGTCGCAAAAACGAGGTGCCCGGTTTCTGCTGCGGTCAAGGCGACCGACACGGTTTCCAGGTCGCGAAGCTCGCCGATCAGGATCACGTCGGGGTCTTGCCGCAGCACGTGCTTGAGCGCGGCCGCGAAGCTGTGCGTGTCGTGGCCGACCTCGCGCTGGTTTACGAGTGATTTTTGGTGCCGATGAAGAAACTCGATCGGGTCTTCGACCGTGACGATATGGTCGGCGCGGGTTCGATTCACGAGGTCGATCAGCGCTGCCAGCGTCGTGGATTTTCCGGAGCCGGTCGGGCCCGTCACGAGCACGAGTCCACGGGGCAGCTGCGCGAATCTGGCTACCGACTCGGGCACGCCAAGTTCCGCGAGCTGCTTGATGTCTCGCGGAATCAGTCGGAAGGCGCCACCCACCGAATTGCGCTGCTGGTAGTAGTTCACGCGGAATCTCGCGCCGCTCGCCGTATAGGCGAAGTCAAGCTCAAGTTCCCGGTCGAACTCTTCACGCTGCTCGGGACTTAGCAGGCTGAAGAGTGCGGACGTGACCTTGTCCCGCAGCCATTTGGTTGACCCCTCGACCGGGCGCAGCCCGCCATCGAGGCGAATGCTCGGCTGGGCCCCCACCGTCACATGCAGGTCGGAGGCATTCAGGTCAAGAACCACCTTGAGCGCATTCAAGAGGTCGGGATCGGGTTCCTGCCCGGCAGATGCGGGCACGACAGCATCAGAATTACCGGAATTCACGAAGACTCCTTCAGTCGACACGATCGGGCCTGTCAGATAGTCGGGCTCTCCCGATCTGACGTGGAGATCATCGGCATCCGCTCGGCCGATGGCCGTGGAGCCAGGGCCGGCAGACGTGACCGGAATCTCATAGATCGGATTGTTCATGGTGCATGTCCTTTTCGTTCTACGCCACAACTCTGAGAATCTCTTCAA
>NZ_JPRS01000320.1 GCF_000738085.1 Cryobacterium sp. MLB-32 | reverse complement strand
TCATGATCAACACGCTCACCGGACCGCTCGCACGCAAGCGTGCGGCCCTCAACAAAGAAGACACCGGGTTCACTCTCATTGAGCTCCTTGTGGTCGTCATCATCATCGGTATCTTGGCGGCAATCGCCATTCCGATCTTCCTCAGCCAGCAGGATCAGGCGAAGGATTCCGCGGCCAAGTCCGACCTCGGAAACGCCAAGGTCTCCTATGTCAGCCTGCTGCTGGACACCCCAGCAGGAACGACGACAATCGGTGACCTCACCGCGTACGGCTTCACGGCCACCGCCAACGACGACGTCAGCATCCCGGTGGGTGGCACGGCGTTCTGCATTGAAGCCACGAGTGATGCCGGCAACACGTTCAGCATCACCAACTCCGGCGGCGTCGCCGCCGGCGCCTGCCCCTAGGCGCTGAGCGAGGGCCCTGACGGGCCCTCGGTGAACAACCTTCACACGCCGGTGGGGTGTCACAGCTGTGGCACCCCACCGGTGATTACCCCACTCAGCCCGCGCCCCAAGGAGGGGTGTCCCATGAATGAACGCCGGCGGAACCCTGCCCGAGCAACGGAATCGGGTTTCGGACTCATCGAGGTCGTCGTTGCCATGTTTCTGCTGACCATTTTGGCCGTCGCGTTCCTGCCGGTTCTCGTTCAGGGGGTGCAGCGGTCGGCGGCGAACGGCACGCTCGCGGCCGCCACCCAGCTCGTCAACAAGGAGATGGAAAATGCCCGGGCCCAGACCACGTGCTCGGCGCTCACCGCGTCGACCTTTGCCGTGCTCGATCCGCGAGGCGTGACGCTGACCGTGGCGCGCACGGTGGGCGGAGCCTGTCCGGTGCTGACGACCGCGTATCCGCTGACGGTGCCGGTAGCGGTCACGGTATCTCGAGCCGATACCGGCGCCGTGCTCTCCGTTGCCTCGACTCTGATCTTCGTGGCGGCGAAATAGCATGACACTCCCACGATCAGAACCCGACCAGGGTTTCACCCTCGTGGAGCTCATCGTGTACAGCGCACTGCTCCTGGTCGTCCTCGCCCTTGTCGGCGGATTCTTCATGACCGGTCTGACGGCCAGCAGCCGAGTGGAAGCCGTGACCAAGGCCTCCAACGCAGGCCAGACCGTTGCGGACTCCATCGAGATGAATATTCGCAATTCCACCGATTTTCACCTGTCGGTGCCCGTCGGAACTGACCAGTTTCTGGTGGCCCGCACAGCAAAACGAGGGGCGACGTTGTCGTGGGGCTGCGTGGCCTGGTACTACTCGGTCGCCGGTGGAAGCATCTACTTCACGCAGTCGGACACCGCCATTCTCAGGCCCACCACCGCCGATCTTCTCAACTGGGTGCTGGTCGACAACTCCGTGGCGCCGCTGTCCGGCAGTGGCATCTTCACGGCCACCGGTCAACAGCTCACCGTCAATTTCAAGAGCCTGGCGGATGACCATCCGCCGATCAGAATCTCGAGTTCGGCCACGAGCCGGGCCGGAGCATCGGGGAACCTGACATGTTTCTGACACGAAGAATCACGGCGCTCCGCCGGGAACCCGAGCGCGGTGCCGCGCTGGTGGCCGTCTTGGGCGTCATGGCCATCGGCCTTGTCTTTGCCTCGCTGATCACGGCGTCCGTCGTGGGAGCCTACGGGGTGAGTTCTGCGATGCGCTCGGGCGTGCAATCGAACGCCGCTGCCGATGCCGGCCTCGCGGCCGCGCGCCGAGGCCTCTACGTCGTCGGCAACTGTGCTGCCCAGCCCACACCCGGAACCTATTCCTCGTCGGTGGCACCGCAGTACAGTGCGCGCATCGAGTACTTCGTGGGCAGTGCCTGGGTCTCGGGCTGCCCGATTGCGACGGCCACGCAGGTGCGCATCACCTCGCGGGGGGTCGCTCAAGCACCCGGTGTCAACGGTGCAACCGTGGGAAACGCCACGACTGTTGAGGCGATCCTGAAGTACGTCGTGCCGGGGATCCAACCGAGTGGAGTCGCGCTCTACTTCTACAAGGGCGGAGCCGTCGAGTCGAATTCGAGTTTCGATATGACCGAGTCCCCGGTCGCCGGGCTCATGGTCAAGAGCGGCAACTTCGACTGCGCGAAAAACAACACGGTGGTGAACGGAAGCGTTGTCGTGAACGGTAACCTGACCTTCACCGGATCGTGCACGATCAATGGGAGTGCCTGGGTGTCCGGAACGGCGACCCTGGGCTCGGGCAAGATCCGTGACAACCTGACGGCGGGTGCGGTGAGCCCGAACCCGCCGGGAGTCCGCGTCGGTGGCACGTATACCCGCTCGGCCGTCATTCCCACGGTGCCGCCGTGGACCGAGGTGGGTTACACGCCGGCGGACTGGGTGGATTCGAGTGGCACGCCCTACGAGGTTCGCACCGTCCTTCTGGCTGCGTGCGCCTTGCCCAACGGAACCCTCGGCGGAACCATCGCAGGCAAACCGGTCATCATTAACGCGCTCGGCTGCGTGGGCGGCCCGACGGCGACCAATAACACCACGGTCACGCTCACGAGCGACGTCGTCATTTTCGCGAACAAGTTCGATTTCTCCGCCGTCAACTCGCTGCAGTTCTCGTCGTCGACGTCGGCCGTGCACACGATTTGGTTCATCACTCCCGACCTGCTGTCCAACGCCCAGCCAACCTGCACCGCTCTCACCCAGGGCGACTTTTCGGTGAAGAACGGGTTCACCATCAACAGCCCGATCGATGCGCTGCTCTACACCCCCTGTGCGTTCTCCGGTGTCAACGGCTTTACCTGGCGGGGCCAGATCATCGCCGGTAACTACAGCTCAGCGAAGAACAACCCCACCTTCA
>NZ_JPRS01000319.1 GCF_000738085.1 Cryobacterium sp. MLB-32 | reverse complement strand
TGCAGCGTATTTCATCTCGGGATCGACGGCCGCAACGGTACCCGGGTGGTTGTACGCCCTTTTCGCCGTAACGATCGCGAATTACTTCGTAGCCATGTATTTCCTGTTCGCGCTGATGGTGAAGGCACACCGAGAGGCGAAAGCAGGCTACACAACGACCGGCGGGATGCACTCCGAAGTGCCGCAGGTTGATTCCCTGACAGGGGAAGTCCTGAGGGAAGTTGGGGAGGACTTGAGAGTGCCGCGCCGATCACGACCGATAAAGCGGCTCACGTAGCGCACCTGGAGGCCACGCCAGCAAACGCCAGCAAACGCCATAGTCACGATTGCTGCGACTGCGACAAAGATGGCCGCCGTCATCTAGACAAGCACTCGCACAGGGCCAGTCCTAGAAATCAGTTGATTATGCAGGGAATCCGAATCTCATTCACGGGGTCGCTGCTGCTCCACGCGGCAGAGAGAGCCAGAGTAGCGGTCAGCCACGCTCACATTAGAAGGCGCCCGACGAATCACACGCCCATGCCACCGACTCACCGTGGCCGCAATGAGGACGTCGAGCGCGCCAGATCTGGGGCCAAACTACCGGGCGGCCGTGCGCGCCAATGCGGCATCGCTTGGGAACAACACAGGGGCGCGGATTTCGCATATCAACTTCAGCGGCACGGCGCGACTTGACGGCAAACTGGTGTCCGCCGGCCAGAGTCCGGGAAATACCCAAGCGCAGGTCGAACACTGTTAATCGCCGGTCGTCGGGTCCTGCATTCAGTTCCCCGATTGCCCCTCCCGCTAACGCAACGAGAGGGGGCGCATGTCGATCCAGACCTCCTCGATATACGCGAGGCACTCCTCCCTCGTGCCCGACACCCCCACAGTGGTCCAGCCCAAAGGCACCGCGCGGCCTTCGGGCCAGACCGAGTACATCTCCTCGTGGTTCATGATCACCACGTAGGTGGTGTTCTCCCCTGCTGAGCTCCGCATACTTGGGGCGGGACCGTCCTCCCGCACCAGGGTCGGCGGCACGTTATGGCCTGCGTCCTGGATGGTCAGGTGGGTGACGTCAAGTGTGGCCGTTGCGGGTGGTGCGCTCCCGCAGCCGCCGAGGAGGAAGGTAAGGGTAAGGGCCGCGATAGCGCTCCTCATCACCTTTACATAACCAACTCGTGAAGACATAGCCCCACCACCCTGTCCCATTTGACGTCTCAGGCATCCGGCACCGACACATTTATGTCAAAAACAATACATCAAAACGGCACTAAACGCCGAATGGTACCGCCTGAAACACCCGCAAGATCGCATCAAAACTCAAGACTTCCTTCGCGGCTGGATCGTGAAGTTCGCTGTTACAGCTCAATGGCCGGCCGTCGGCGCCTCTGAGCTCCAGATCGCGCCTGTTACGCTCGTCAGAACTGTGATGGTGGGTGGGGAGTCTCAGAGGTGGCAATAGTGAGTGAATCGTTTGAGTTTCATGTTCGAGAACGGGTCGCCGGAGTGTCCATGTGGCGCTTGGGGCTCGCTTCATTGTTTTTCGCTACCGTTCTTCTTCTAGGAAGTGTTTTGGGCTCTCTGAGCATCGTGTTCTCTGGCA
>NZ_JPRS01000318.1 GCF_000738085.1 Cryobacterium sp. MLB-32 | reverse complement strand
CCTGCCCCCGTTATCACCAATCCCGCTGGTCGAGCAGCGCCGTCTACGGCCCCGGTTGTCGAGCTCGTCGAGACACGAGACCCCGCGAGCCGCTCTCCGGACCCTCCCATGTCACCGCCGCTGCGCAGCCTTTACGCCTGCAGCCGCAGTGGTGACCCCAGCTTCAGCGCTGATTTGCTCGTGAGGAGGATGGGGGTTTGGGCCGGGTCGGCGGCGGGCGGTGGGATCAACCAGAATTCCAGCCCGATGCGGATGATCTTCCATCCGTCGTTGTGCAGTCTGAGGTGATGGGGGCTGCAGAGCAGGATTCCTTCGTCGAGGTTGGTGAGCCCGCCTTCTGCCTGCCACAGCCGGAGGTGGTGCGCTTCGGAGAAGCTGGGTGGTCGCAGGCAGTCTTTCCACATGCATCCACCGTCCCGAAGTGCCAGTGCCGCGCGTTGCGCCTGAGTGAACAGTCGTTGCTCGCGGCCGACATCAAGCACGGTTCCGTCCCGCCCGAACAGCACCGGGGTGAACCCGGTGTTGCAGACTGTCCGGTCGATGGTGGCGGCGGTGGCCGGGTCCGGTGTGCCTTCGATGAACCCGTTGCGAAGGAGCACCAGGCCTGTTGTGGGCTGCGCCGCTGTCGGCTGCGCCGCTGTGGGTGCTGCGGTCGGGGCGGTTGCGGGGTCTTGCACGACCACCAGCTTGACCGAGGGGCGGATGCGCCCGAAGAGTGTTCCGGGGTCGGCGGCTGCGGCGACCTTGATCACCTCGATCAACGACTCGGCGGCGATCTGGTCGGTGGACCGGGGGTCGTCGATGATGCGCTGCGCCCGTTCCTTTTCGCCTTTCTCGACGAATCGCGGGCCACCGGTGCGGGGGCCGGTGATCTGCAGCAGGAAGTCTTTGAAGTAGGACCCGTTTTCCGGGTCGAGCTCAAAGCTGCCGTGCAGCATGCCATCGGGCTTGTCGAACACCCGCAGGTACTGCCGGGCCCGCATCGCGTCAGCGCGGGAGGCGATCCCGGCGGCGTCGATCGTGTCCCGGCACTGCCGGGCCGCCTTCGCCGCCTGGTCCGCGTTGAGCGAGCGGCACTCGGCGACCAGGTGCACGATCGCGTCGGCGAGCATGTCCTCGGTGACGCCGAGTGCCGGTTCGCCGAGGCCGCGGCGAATGGCTGTCGCGGCGTCGGTGCTGAGCGTTCCGTCCGTCACGGCATCGCCGAGTGGTGCGAACCACGGCCGGTGCACGTCGAGAGGTGGGGCCTCCGGGTACTCCGCAGCGCGCAGGTCGGCTTCCTTCTGCCGGGCCCGGGCCGCTTCGGCTTCGGTGGCCATGGTGCCAGCCTCGATAAGGCGGCGGGTGTCGGCTTTCGTGCCGCCGCCGCCTCCGCCGAGGGCCTGCACGTAGTCCTCGGTGGTTGCGTATCCCTTCTTTCTCGCGAGGCCTTCGCGGCCGAGCGTCCAGTCGGATCGGCCGGCCATATTCGCCGCCGATAGCGCGTAGGCCGAGGTCACCTCACGCAGGTGGTGGGCTATCGCCCGGTGGGTGTTCTCCGACCCGTCGTCGGACAACTCCGCGAACGCTCTCGCGGACACCTCTGACCGGGCCAGCGCCCCGGTCAGATCAACGAAAACACCTTCAATGGTGGTTGTCATGAGAAAAGTGTGACAGGCACCACCGACACTGGACCAAGGGTCTGACGGACGATTCCGTTGGTGGGCGCGCGCCCTTCTGGAGGGCTATCAGCCGGTGAAGACCACGTCGACCCAGTAATTCGTCGCCTGGTAGGTGCTCGTGGGGAAGCCTCCGCCGGTGCCGTAACGATAGACACCGTTCGCGCTACCGGACGCGTCAGCGGGTGCGTGAAGCGGCCCCTGATCGACTCCGGTGCCCGCGAAGAAGCCCGTGTCGGCGGAGTAGGCGGCAACCGGCGCGTAGTACGACGCGATGTACGTCGTGCCGGCGGTGACCGCTACCGGGGCGGCAAAGTTCACCTGCTGCCAGCCGCTTGAGGTCTCGCCGCTGAACGTCGCCGAGGCCAGCTGGGTCCCCCCGGTGGTCCACAGCCGACCGAGGTGGGTGCCGTGTTGGCCGTTCCCTTATAGAAGCGGATGCCGGTGATCGAGCCCGCCCGATCGGAACGGAAGCGCACGCCGAGCTCCACGGCGCTTCGGTCCGAATCCGACACCACGGTGGGGACCGTCGAGGGGGCCCAGAGCGAGCACGGGCACGGTACAGGGGTCGTGGAATCGACCGTGACCGTGCGGGACGTGGGGGAAATCTGCACCCACCCGCTGTCGTCGCTCGCCCGCGTCAGAATCGTGGCGGAACCCGACGACGGCGTGCGCCAGCTGTACGTCCAGGCGCTCGTGCCGACGGCCCGATGCCAGCTCGACCCGTTGTCGGTGGAGACCTCCACGGCCCCGACCACGCCGCCGATATCGGTCGCCGTTCCCGAAATGGAAACGGTGGTGTTCGCCGGCACCGCGCCGGCCGCCGAGGCAGCGATAACGGATGTTGGGGCAGTCGTGTCGGTCGAGGACGTTGCTGCGCTGAGGCCCGACCTGATGGTTGAGGGCTGGGCTCCCATGTCGGCGAAGAGATTCACGGTGGCCTGTGCCATGGCGGTGTCCGGTGTGCTGCTGCCCTTGTCGTGCGTGCCGTCAAGGCCCCATGACCACTGCACGGTTCCGGCGCCGAACACGAGCGATCCGCTCGCGGCACGGTACAGGGTGAGGGCGTGAGTTGCGCTGCCCGTGGCATAGGTCGAGCCGTAGTCCTGGAGCACGTCCATTCCGGCGACCGTGGTGGATGACATCGGAACGAGCCCGGCCGGTCTGGCGCCGTTGTCGGGATCGGCGTCCCATTCATAGCCGAGGGTCTTCGTGCCGAGTTGGGTCGTCGCGGTCGTCGCGAGGGCGGCGACACGGGTATTGCGCCAGAATCGCAGGTTCTTGAACGCCCCGGACACCGTCATCTGGGTGGCGCAGCAGTTCGCGATGAATGATGTGCCGGTCAGGGCGTTCTCCGGGCGGCCGCCGTCGGCCGGCGGGCTGAACCGTGGATCCCGCCAGGTGCCCGTCCAGGCGCTCGTCGGGTCGATCTTCGCGTTGGCCTGTGTCTCCTTATACGACACCAGCGTTCGGTATGCAGTGCCCGAACCGTCGATCGACGTCTCCCAGCGGGTCTTCCAGAACACCTCGTTGCCACTGAAGAACGCGAGGTTGACGCCCGCGTCGCGGGCGGCCTCCACCTGGCTGCGCTGATTCCCCGACCAGTACTCGTCATGGCCAACGGAGACGAACGTCCTATGATTGCGGATCAGCGCACCGCGCCGGTCACTGTCGATATCCGAGGAATAGCTCACGTTATAGCCGTTCGCTTCGATCCATCGGATCATCGGATACTCGGCATTGAATACGGCATCCTCAGCGCCGGTACCCCGAGTGGTGACCGGTCGGTTGTAGCTCACCTTGTAGGCGCGGCCGGCGGGGGAACCGGTGTAGAGGCTGTTCCCGCCGTACTGGTTATAGGCCTGCCATGTGCTGTCGGAGGTTTGGAAGA
>NZ_JPRS01000317.1 GCF_000738085.1 Cryobacterium sp. MLB-32 | reverse complement strand
TTTGGGGTGCCGTTCAGTATGCGCGTTATTTCGGGGTCATCCGCCCCGGGTATGAACGTTAGGAGCGGTTGATCAGTCTCTCCGTTCGCTCGTGAGAGAATCAAGGAATGGCAGCTGTTGTAGACATTAGAGATGGAATCTGCGCGTACTTGCAGGGTGGATTAGGCAATCAGCTTTTCATCGTTGCGGCGGCGTGGGAACAGGCTGATCGGCTCGGCTGTCCTCTGTACATCGACGGGGCACGATTCTTGGGATCCGATCCGATCGAATTCGCTCGGGAGACTCCTCGGCACTTTGATCTTGAAGCGTTGAGCCTGCCAGGCCGGGTCCTGGGGATGGATTCTCCCTGGTTGAGAAACTCGCCGCGCCGACCGCGCCTCATTCGGCAGCCCGGGCGTGGATCGGCCCGGCTCGCAGTGTACAAGCAGCCTGGTTTCGGTTTCGACCAGAAGATCAACGACATCACCGTTGGAACCACAATTGTGGGATATTTTCAGTCGCCGAAGTACTTTCCCTCCGTAGCGGACCGTGTGCACTCCATGATCTGGAATGCGACGACCAGCGAGGGCGAAGAGGCCGTGCTCACCGAGCTCGCTGCCGAGCCTCGCGTCACCGTCCACATGCGCCGAGGAGACTATCTGGGGGCAGCTGCACGTGCGCACCACGGGATTGCCTCCGCCGAGTATTTCGAACGTGCCTTGGCCTTGAGTGATCGCTTGGTGCCGGCAGCAGAATCTCTGGTCTTCTCCGATAGCCCGGATGTTGCTCGTGACGAGATGGGCGAGCGCCGCGGCCTGCATTTCTTCGATGCCGCGGAGTCCCTCGGAACTGTGGCCACGCTCAAAGCGATGGCGTTGGGCACTGGTTTCATTATGAGCAATTCGTCCTTCAGCTGGTGGGCGGCCTGGCTGATGAGTCGTGCCGGAGAACGACCCGTGGTTGCCCCGCGGCCCTGGGACACCTCTGGCGAGAGCGCGAGCGATCTGCTTCTGCCCGGTTGGATGACGCTCGATGCTCGATAACGCACCAGAGGAAGCCATGAGCACGGCGAAAACCGCGGACTTCTCATGGGCCAAGACCACAACCTGGCTGCTGTCAGCCACCGTGCTGCGCAACGTGGGCTTGATCGTTATCCTGATCATGCTGGCGAGATTGACAAATTCGGAGACCGTTGGGCAGTACGCCATCGCGCTCGCCATCACGACACCTATCTTCGTGATGGGCCAGCTAGGGCTGAAGAACGTCTACCTCACGATGCATCGGGACTTTCGTTTCCGTTCATACCTGACGATCC
>NZ_JPRS01000316.1 GCF_000738085.1 Cryobacterium sp. MLB-32 | reverse complement strand
TGCGAGTGCTTTGAGTAGCGTGGACTTGCCGCAGGCGTTTGGACCGACGATGACGGTGAAACTTGCATGAGGGATCTCGATAGATAGATCGACGGCGACGGGGTGCCGTTGGTACGAGAGGCTGAGCGACCGGGCCACGAGCCGTGGGACGGTCGGCGCAGAAGCATGGGTATGAATGTCAATCATCAAAGAGTTCCCTTCCGGAATTTCGTGATCAAAAGCAATCCCAGGTAAATGCCTCCGAGAGCGGCTGTGAGAATTCCCACGGGAAGCTGCACGGGCAGCGGCAACTGTTGGGTCAAGAGGTCGGCGAGGGCGAGAAGGACCGCACCCGTGAGGGCAGAAAGCCCGATCGCGGGCCCAGGCACCCGAGCTAGGCGGATGGCGATTTGCGGCGCGGTCAGGGCGATGAAGGCCACCGGACCCACGACGCTGACCGCGGCTGTTGCTAGTCCGATGCCGGCCAGAACCGCGAGAACGCGGGTGTTCGCGCTGGGCGAGCCCAGCGCGTCTGATATCTCATCGCCCAAAGCAAGCACTTCCAGCCTCCGGCGGAGGGCGAACGCGCACGGCAGCAGGATGACGAGGCCTGCCCCGATGATCGCTACGTGGTCCCACGATCGCGACGCTACGCTGCCGTTGAGGTACGCGGATAAGACTGTAGCCTGCTCCCGGCCAGCCCGACTGATCACGAATTGCACGAAGGCTCCTGCCATCGCTGACACCCCAACGCCAACTAAAAGCACTCGTGTTGGTGACGAAAAGCCGCGCCCTGTGCCCGCGAAGACGAGAGCCATCGCCACCAGCGCGCCCACGAGGGCGCCCACCGGCACCGGCAGGAGACCCGTCCACAACAATCCGAAGGCCGCGGCACCAGCCGCAGCTCCGGCGGAAACGCCGATCACATCTGGACTGCCGAGGGGATTTCGGGTGACCGTTTGAAAAAGCGTGCCGGCCACACCAAATGCGGCTCCGGCTAGAACTGCGACGATCAGGCGGGGGCCGCGCAGAGTACTCAGGATGAGGGTCTCTGTCCCCACCGGGGCGAACAAATGGGTAAGTGGCACTCCGAGGTGCCCGAGAGTGAGAGTAAGTAGGACCACCACAAAAAGGGCCACAATCAGTCCGATGGACACGCCTACCTGCCGCGTCGTGGTTTGTGAAACCGTGCGTGTCACGACGTGGGTCCGTTCATTCGGCGCACCGCAAGGAGCAGGATTGGTGCCCCGACGAACGCGGTGATGACGCCGACCATCACTTCGGCGGGGCTTGCGATTACACGGCCCACAATGTCAGCAGATAGCAGCAAGACAGGGCCAAGCACCAGACAGAAGGTCA
>NZ_JPRS01000315.1 GCF_000738085.1 Cryobacterium sp. MLB-32 | reverse complement strand
CGTGTTTGCAGGCCCTGATGCGCATTCCATGCAGATCGCGTGATCAATTCGCGCAAGTAGTAGCGCCGGCCTCCACGTCTCGCTATCGCCACCCAAGAGTGCGCCTGTGCCTCGTCTTGGGGATTGAGCAGGCATGAGAGTTTAAGTTAGTGAACTAGACACATTTGCCCGCATCCCGCCAAATCACTGGCGTAGCGCCACACAACACGCCCAAATCCCCCCTATTTCCACCACATGGACTACGGTTTCTGCCCGCCGTAACTTGCCAACCTGTGAAAGTCCCCTAAAGTAGGGGTTGACTTCGTTCGGCACCAGCTGACGACGTGACCAAATCTCACTTGATCAGATGGGCTAAAAAATGGGGAAAAAGACTTTCGCGGCAATCGCACTCGCGGTTCTCGCAGTATTCGCAGTTCCGGCCGCCGCTAACGCAGCTGGCTACGTTCCGGACAGCGCCATCACAGTCAACGGCGCAGTCGTCGCCGGTGGCACCGTTGCAGTGACCTTCGATGACGACGCTTTCGCCGCTGGCGAGCAGGTTCGCTTCGACGTTTCCGGCGAAGGAACCGCCACCCTGTCGGTCTTCAAGGCCGCCACCGCCTCCATCACCAAGACCGCTACCGCTCAGGGCGCAGCAACCGTCAACGTGACCCTGCCGACAGACGCCACCGGAACCTACACGGTGACCGCAACCGGCCTCACCTCCAACAACGTCTCCACCTCCGCCCTCACCATCACGGCAGCGGATGCCGGAGCCGGCGACCTCGCCGCGACCGGTTACGCCACCCCCGTTGTCCTCATCTGGGCTGCCGGCGGCGCCCTGCTCCTCGGCCTCGCCCTGGTCGTCGTGCTCACGCTGCTGCGTCGTCAGCGCGCAACCGCCTAACACGAAGTCAGGCACACAGCCCGCGGCGCATTGGTCAATTTCCAATGCACCGCGGGCTGTTCTTCTTTCCCTACTCCACGATCGGTCAAAGCCTGGTTGAGATGCAGCTACCCTTGAACCGCAGCGCTGATCGCCGTGAACAGGCTGGGCAATCCGCCCGTCACCTGTCGACTGGCGCGCTGCGATCTGGTCGGGGGACAGTGACATATTCAGAGAATGGGGGCCGCGTGTTGATCATGAATCGTCACGTGGCAGTCTTATGAGCCAGCGCTCCGTGGGCGAGCGAACGGTCTTGACACCGACGCCAGGCTCGTTGAAAAACTGGCGTGATTCCTATGCGAAGCGCCTTCGCGTCACCGACCTGCTCGTTCTGGTGTGGGTTGTCTTCGGGGTTCAAATCGCCTGGTTCGGTTTCACCGTATCCGACGTGCAATTCCGCGGCAACCTCACCGACGTTGCGGTGAACTACACCACTATCTCGGTCTTGCTCATCGTGCTTTGGATGGGCGCCCTCGGTATCTACGGCTCGAGAAACTATCGCGTCGTCGGAACGGGGTCGCAGGAATACCGCGTCATCGCTAACGCCACCATTCGACTCTTCGGCCTCGTAGCCCTCGCTGCCTACCTCTTCCAGATCGACCTCGCTCGCGGCTATATTCTCATCGCCTTTCCGATGGGCATGGCCGTGCTCGTGTTCTCGCGCTGGATGTGGCGCCAATGGCTCAGTGTGCAACGATTCCAAGGCCAGTATTCTTCACGCGTCGTGCTCGTCGGATCCGCCGATTCGGTGACCCTTCTCGCGGAGGAGCTGGCTCGTCAGTCCGCAGCTGGATACCTCGTTGTGGGTGCCTGCGTTCCGAGCGGTGTCGTCTCGAACACGCTGCCAGGCACGGCAATTCCGGTTCTCGGCCCGATGGGTGCGCTCCAAGACTTCATGTCTTCCAGCAGGGCTGACACAGTCATCGTCACCAGCAACGCCGAGCTCTCGCCGCAAGACATGCGCGAACTCAGCTGGAGTCTCGAGCCCGGCCGGCAGCATCTCGTCGTTGCGCCAAACCTCACGGGTATTGGCGGCCCGCGCATTCACGCTCGGCCCGTTAACGGACTCCCACTGATTCATGTGGAAACTCCCCGGTATGAAGGCAGTAAACTATTTGCCAAGCGGGCCTTTGACCTAGTCGCTTCCTCTCTCCTCATAGTGATCCTGAGCATTCCTCTTGCAGTCATCCTTGTGATCGTCAAGTTCAGCTCGCCAGGACCCGTCGTCTTTCGACAGAAGCGCGTCGGTCTGAACGGCCAGATCTTCACCATGTTGAAGTTTCGCTCCATGGTTACCGACGCCGAGGCGCTGCTGGCCGGTCTTCAAACGCAGAAGCGCACCGAAGGAAATTCAGTGCTCTTCAAGATGAAGAATGATCCTCGCGTGACTTCAGCAGGGCGAATTCTGCGGCGGTACAGCCTGGACGAGCTTCCGCAACTCTTCAACGTACTCGGCGGGAGCATGTCTCTCGTAGGACCGCGGCCTCCGTTAGAGCGCGAAGTCAACGAATACGAGAAGCACGTACATCGACGCTTCCTCGTGAAACCCGGAATCACCGGCCCTTGGCAAGTGGGAGGACGGTCCAACCTTTCTTGGGAAGACACGGTTCGGCTCGA
>NZ_JPRS01000314.1 GCF_000738085.1 Cryobacterium sp. MLB-32 | reverse complement strand
GCAACACGACGAATGGGAAGCCGGCGAACGACGCTACTTCTCCGAAGCATCAATGCTGGAGCTGACCACAATGAACAACCCCGTCGAGGTCATCGACGAGGCGGTGATCCTCCCAGAACTCGCTGCCGCCTAAACTAAAACAACTGACCCGCACGGTGACGAGAAACTCCACCACTCAGCGGGACGTGACCCTCTGTTCGCAGAGGCACAGGCGGTGACGCCCGTCCCGGTATGTCTTGCGAACACCGCTACACGCGACAAAGCCTTGGCGTCGGATATTCGACGAGATCACAAGCCACCCCAATGTGACCGGGGCTCGCGAAGTCGTTGGTAGCGTCATCCGCTCTACGTGGCCAGGTTCGTGGCAGCAGCGTCCGTTTGCGCAGTCGAATGTGCTTCTGCGCGATCGGCGCGGCCGCGCTGTTCACGCCCTTCCTGCCGCCGCTCGGCAGCCTCATTGGAGTGCGGCGAGTTGTTGGTGGTGCATGGTGCTGAAATCGCTGATGCGTTGGTCTGCGTGAGTTGCTCACGCCGGGCATTCGCCCGTGCTGCGTCGCGTTCAACGATCGCGGTCGCTAGGTAAACACGCAGCGAGCTGTCTTCCTCCCGGAGGGTGTCGTGGGCTGTTCGGGCCTGATCGAGCTGGTCCCGAATTTTGGCAAGATCAGTCTCGATACGCTGCGCTCGGGCTGCCTCGTCGTTTGCGCGGGCCACCGCTCCTCGAGCATGTTCTTCGGCTTCGGCCCACGCAGCAGAAGCCGTCTCGGCGCGCGCTGCGGCGTCATCGCACTCATGCTCGGCCTCCCCCAGTCGCGTGCGCACGACAGTCAGCCGCTCGCGCAGCTGGGACAGCTCGGCCTGCGCCTTCGAGTTGTGGGCCTTCGCCGCGGACCGGACGGCGACCAGCTCGGCCGTCACCTGGTCGAGAGTGTGTGCCCGGTTCGCCAGATCGTGCTGAGTGACGGCGAGTTCGGCCTGCCGCTGCTCGGCGAGGTCGGACGCTTCATGTGCTGCGGCGTCGGCCTCCACCCGCTCCGTGTTGGCCTGGCGCCCAGCGTGCTCGGCGCGGCTGGTTCGGGCGGTTGCTGCGGCGATGTGTGCGGCGGCCTCAGCCGTCACTGATTCGATCTGGGCCTCAGCGGCATCCGGATCAGCCACAATGCAAAGCTCCTCTATGAAGGCGGTGAGTTGCTGGACCAGGTGCGGAGCCATCCCGGCGACCTGGTCGCAGAGCTCGCCCGCCCGCTGACGGGCAGCGTCAACGGGGCGTTGATCATCGGGGGCGTTCCCGCTCAGCTCGGCAGCCAGACGGCGCCGTGCGCGCCAGCCGGCGGCCCGGTTGTGCCCGTCGTTGTCGCAGTACTCCGGGGGCCGGCCACTGCCAGAGTCCGTGCTCACGGCGGGGCGGACGCACCCCGGGAACCGGCACGGACGTTGCTCGCTCTGCTGCTGCACCTCAACACTCTTACCGGGCCGCCAGGGAACCCAGCCGGCCACACCCATCTGCCGCAACCGGTCCGGGGTGACGCCAGTGCGCTCGGCCAGAACATTGATCATGCCGGACATCGCCGCCACGTCGATGTCCTCCGGGGGGCTCCACGCGAGCGCGAAGCCGAGATCATCGCCAAGGAGGGTGAGGTCGGTGCCGTAGCAGGCGGCTATACGGCGCAGCCAGGAGTAGAACGTTTCACCGTCGATCGGGGCCGGATGGATGGGCCACCGGCGCGGCCCGGTCACGATGGCCCGGTCACGATGGCCCGGTCACAGTGACCTCGTCACGATGGCCTGGTCACAGTAGTTCCCGTTCGAATACGCGCTTTCGTTCGGCGGGCCCGAGGTAATCGGCCATGACTAGGGTGCGTTGGTTGATGCTTTCCGCACCGCTTTCTACGGCAGCGATAGCCGCAGCGGTCAGGAGGTGGGCGAGTTCCCCGATGGTGCCTTCGCATCGAGCCAGCAGATATTGGGCCATATCGTCCGTCGCGATGTTCGACGGGTGCTGCAGCGGCAATGCGGCGGCGAAGCTGGCTAACAACGACACGGTGTCGGCGCTGACAGTCCATAGGGGAAGGACGACGGGTTCGAATCGGTTCTCCAACTGGTCGTCGGATCGGATGGCAAGATACGCCTCTCGTGTTCCGACGCCGACGATGGGGATGTGTAACTCGTTGCCGAGGAAACGCAGCAGATTGAGGAACTCCCGGCGGCTGCTGCCCGCCCCGGCTAGGACGTTATGCAACTCGTCGATGACGAGCATGCGCACACCCGTTGATCGCAGCAAACTCAGCGGCATCTGCTCCACCTCGGCCAACCGCCACCGGGGTTGAAGAGGCGCGCCCAGCGCGGCGAGGAGCGCGATGTAGAACCGCAACACGGACGGCTCGGAGGGCATCTGCACGCACAACACGGCAATGTGCTCCCGGTCCGCTTCGGTAACCGGCAGGTGGCCTCGGCGGAACTTTTCCACGATCATCGACTTGCCATTGTTGGTCGGCCCCACCAACAACAGGTTCGGCATCCGCTGCTTATCGGGCCACCCCAGCAGGGCCTCCAGCCGGGCCACGGTCTCCACCGCCCTGGGGTAGCCAATCCACCGGTCCGCTCGGATCAACTCCACCCGCTCGCCCGCCGGCAGCCGCGCACTGCCGCGCACCGTGGGGTGCAGGTGAGACAAATCTGGTGCGACATCGTCGGACACGGTCACCACTGCTCGATCTGATCGAATCCAGCCACCGCTATCGCTGGCGAAGGCGCGTCCGGTGGCTCATCGTCCGGTGAATCCGGCGGCAGTACGGCGCCCGGGCTCGGGGCACGGCTCTTCGCCGCGGCAGTTGTGGTGTCACGTCGTTGCGTATCGCGGCGCATGCGTTTCGTGGTTTTCGACGCGGTGCTGGCGATGTCCCTCATCTGCCCGATCATGCGGAACAGGACTTCCTCATCCACCTGCGCGATGCCAGGCTCGTGCAACCGGGCCAGGGCGCGCTGGTGCTCCCAGAGACTCACAACCGGGTTCGCCATCGTCCGATATGGCACCTCTACATAGAGGTGCCCATCAGGGTCCAATACCCAGATCCGACTGAGGTCCCGCGGGTCCCGCCGGATCAGGAACGGATCCAGCGTGTCGCGCCTGCTGATCCACGGTTTCAACGCGTTGGCGAAGTAGTGGACGTGGTCGATGACGAATCCCGTCCGCGTCAGGGTGCGCCGCACAACGGGGAGGAAGTCGATCAGGAACGCTGTCGGGTTCGAGGCCACCGCCGGCGTCCCGGTGGCGGCGACGCCTTCGGCCCACCGGCCGGTGGGGGTCTGCCCCAGCGTGCTGTGAATTCTGCCGTGGTAGCTGGCCACGGCCAGGGCTAACCATTTCTCTAACTCGTGCAATGTCAGCATCGCCATTCGGTCTGAGTCATACCGGCCACGCTCGACCGGGCTGGAGAAGGTCGTCCCAGGAAGTTCGTGGACCTGCTGCATCGCAGTACCAATCACCCGCTCCACGATTCCGCCATAGTGCGGCCGGCCCGGCGGCCGGTACGCCAGGTCAATTCCGTGCTGCTCGCACCCACGGCGCAGCGCCTCGCTCTTGAATTCGCTGGCGTTGTCCAAATACAGCTGGCGTGGCTTACCACTCATCGGCCACGGTGCGTCAACTCCCAGACTCTCCAGCCACGGCCGCTTATCGGTGGCAGCATGGGCCAGGCAGAGGCCCACGGACACGACTGACGGCGCCTCCAGCGTGACGACCATCCCCACCAACGCACGGCTGAACACATCGATCGCCACGGTCAGATACGGGCGCCCGATCGGTTGTCGTTCCCGCACGTCGACGACGATCATGTCGATGACCGTGTGATCAATCTGCACTTGCTCCAAAATGGTACCGATCACTGGAACGTCGCCGCCGGCGGACTGCAACGACCGCACCGCATCCGGACCTCCCCGCCGCCGGCCGACCTCAACCGGATTCAACGCCCGGATCCGCCGCTCCACAGTGCTCCGAGACGGAACCGGGAGTGCTTGAGCCCGGCACTCTATTGCAATGTCACGGTGGACCGACGCCACGGTCCGTTTCTGCCGGGTCAGGAATTGCTTTCGCACGATCACACGGACGAGATCCTCAACCTCGTCCACAAGACGCGAGGCGCCTTTCCCACCGGAGGAATGTCCCGGGGCCAAATCCGTCAGCAAGCCAGACCCATCACGAAGCCGCTTGATCAGCACGTAAACCTGCCGCCTGGATATCCCCAGCGCAGCTGCGACGGCACCTACCGCGACTGTGCCGGCGATGGACTGCACTGCCAACGGCGCTATCGCCGCCGAAATCAACTTCGTCCGATCCCACACATCGTCCGACATCGTCAACGTGCCGAACTCAACGATGCGCACAGATTCAGCGTCCACCCCGCTACCTCCTTCTTGTGCAGAGGAGTACGAACGAAAATGATGTTAGTGCAGAGGAGTACGAAAACGCCAGCGTTCACACTCGCGTGCACAACCCCGAAAACTCAAGGGCTGTTGTGCAGACGACTTCGAAGAATGACAGCGCGACCCCGGCCTTTCGTGCGCCATCCCGGACACTCTGACCAATGGCAAAGGACGCCCAGAATTTGGCCTCCTCGTCCACGTCGACCYCAA
>NZ_JPRS01000313.1 GCF_000738085.1 Cryobacterium sp. MLB-32 | reverse complement strand
CGGTTTGTGTCAACACGATTAGATGGGACGATGAATGCAAATTATCGGTTCTCATCCGACACTGCTGAGATCGACCGTGATCAGGTCCACCGCTGGATCAGCAAGCAGTCCTACTGGGCACCCGAGCGATCACGCTCACGTCAAGATGCAGCGATTGACGGATCACGCAACTTCGGCATCTACGACAGCGCGTCCAAGAAACAGGTCGCTTACGCGCGCGTCATCACCGACGGCGTCACGTTTGCCTGGCTCTGCGACGTCTTCGTCGACCCCGCAGTTCGAGGACACGGAATTGGCAAAGCCCTCATCGCGGGCATTCTCGAGGAATGCGATCCCCTCGGACTGAGGCGCATCGCCCTCTCCACCAACGATGCACACAGCCTGTATTCCAATCTCGGCTTCTCCACTTTGATCGCCCCGGAGACGTGGATGGAGCGCACCGTCAACCCCGGCGTTTAGCCGAAAGAGAACTACCGGCTGGTCCCACATGTGGAACCCTTTCCGGTGCGTCTGGCGATCGAGACGCCCTCCGGGTGTCCGAATTCGTCGGATTGTTGAGTATGTTGAGCCGTCTTTGGAGGGTGGGAGGTCGCTCAGGAACGCGCCGGGGTGATTTCCGTGGCAGCGATTACCGCGTTGAGGAAGCCCGGGAATCGGGCATCGAACTCTGGGCGGCGGAGCACTGTCCAACGTTGCGTGCCGCGGTCTTCTTGACGGATCAGTCCTGCCTCGCGAAGTATTTTGAAGTGGTGGCTCAGTGTCGACGGTGCAAGATTCACGGGGAATGTTCCGCAGGCGCGCCCATCGGGTTCGGCGTGGAGGGTGCGGACAATGGACAGCCGTGTCTCGTCGGAAAGGGCGTGCAGGACCGCGGTCACGAGAACTGTGTCGAGCGTCGGATGACGAAGTGTCGGTCGCGGATTGTGTCCCACAGTTGCTCCTTTCGAGTATTTACGAATGAATGCTAGCATCCGAGTTATTATTCGACATCTTTCGAAAGAAGGCGAAACGTGATCACCTCAACGATGCGCGCTCTCACATTCAAGGGCCCCACGACGGACACTTCTCAGACTGATGTCGCCGTGATGGCGAGGCCGGCACCCGGCCCCGGCGAGGTGTTGATCCGTGTGACCCACGCAGGGATCAACTTCAAAGACGTAATGATGCGACGGGGTGATCCCGCCTACTCGTCCGTCTGGCCCGTCATTCCCGGCCTGGAAGTCGCCGGCGTAATCGAGCAGGTCGGCGACAGAGTGGATAATCTCGAAATCGGTATACGGGTGGTTGCTTTGACCAACACGGGCGGTCTCGCTGAGTACGTTGTCGCCGATGAAGCGCTGACGGTGGGCATCCCGGACGGAGTAGCCTCCGAGGTCGCGGCCGTGGTTCCTGGGGTCTGGGCTACGGCGTGGCTGCTCCTGAATGAGGCCGCCCGTGTGCGCGACGGCGACACGATCCTCGTCCACAGCGCCTCCGGCGCCGTCGGTACGGCCATCGCCGCACTCGCCGGGGCCATCCCTCGAACGACCCTCGTAGGTGTTGTCGGAGCCGCAAGCCGCCTCGAAGACGCGAAGGCCGCGGGCTATCAGCACGCCTTCGTCCGCGACGACCATCTCGTCGACGGAGTCCTCACAAAGCTGGGCGGCACCGGCGTTGATATCGTGCTCGATCCTCAAGGTACCGCGTGGCTCGACGCGGATCTGCACATGCTCGCTCCTCATGGCCGCGTGGTGCTCTTTGGTAACGCTTCGGGCACCCCTCTTGACTCCATAGCCACCGCACAGCTCTCAGCCAGCAATGCGGCTGTGGGCGGCTTCAGTATCGCGGCTTTGTCGGCTGCGGCTCCGAAGCTCGTCCAGCGAGCCATGAAGGCCGTGCTCCGCCGGATTGCAGACGGCTCCCTCACCCCCGAATCGACCAGCACCGCGGGCCTCGATCAGGCCGCAGCGCTCCAGCAGCAACTCGCGAATGGCGGCGCAAAAACGAAACACGTAATCGAAATCACGCCAGAACTCCGATGACGTGGGCGGTCGGCAGCAGTCACCGCGACTGCGCCCGCAAGGGGAACCTCCTGCGGAACGTCAGCGGTGCACTGAGAACCGGGCCGATACCGGTCGCGGCATCGGTTGGACTTTGGTGCTGCGACAATGGCGCTATGGAGAGCGTGCGATTGACTGGTCAACTCTTGTGCGAAGACCTCGGCGAAGCTGCGATCGTTATGCAGTACCTCCCCTTGCACGTGGGGCTGACCCGCGCCGAGACCGGATGCCTTTCGTTCAACGTGACCCCCACCCACGATCCGCTCGTCTGGCAGGTGGACGAGCACTTTCGGGATGTCGTCTCGTTCCGCGCACACCAACAACGAGTCGCATCCAGTGAATGGGGTCTGGAGACCTCCGGTATCGAGCGTCGATACACAATCACGGGGATTAGCTAAAGGCAGTCGGGGTTCGAACTGGTGCCTCCTCGAGGGGTTTCCTCGTGACTATCGCTGAAGAATGACAGCGCTATTTCGCTGCGGAATGGCGGAAGATGTCAACCTATGTGAGTCAGTTTCCTTAGGTGGTCATTGAGTTCGTTCCTTCCTTCAGGGGTTCGTTGATCCAGGTGGTGGTCGGGAACGTTGGTGG
>NZ_JPRS01000312.1 GCF_000738085.1 Cryobacterium sp. MLB-32 | reverse complement strand
TTTCTGCCGTATCTTGAGCCTCGGTGAGATTCCACGCATAGTTCGAGGTGCGAAAGAGTCCGCCCCCTTCAGCGATGTATAGGGAGCCGGCGATGCCGGTCGCCGCGACTACGACGATTATGGCAATACGTTTGCTACCATGGGGGCTTTTGTTCACGGGTACGAGACCGGTAGAACGCCGCTGACGCAAATAGCGGATTAGGAGAAGTCCACCGCTGATTGCTGCCGCAACCCAAACCATGATTTGCACAACAAATAATTGGGTGTTATCTGGGTCCAGCGGCCACCGTGGCAGCCAGACCATTTCCAGGGCCGCTCCGAAGGGAACGACGAGACCAGCGAGTAACGCTCCCAGTCCGCGGCCGCGCGCCCCCACACCGACAAGTCCCAACCCGGGCCCGAGTGCCAGGGCGATAAGTGACCAGTAGGACAATTCAAGTGCGTAACTGGTGAATGGCTCTCCTCGGAGCCATGAGTCGGTGGCGAAGTAAGTAGTGCAGGCGGCGAGTTCAGCGAGGATGCCGGTCAGGATTGCTGTACGCCAGGTACCACCGATCCAGCCACCGAGCACCATTATTCCGGCCCATGCCCAACCGGAGTTGAACACGAAAGTGAGCACAGACGCCCATTCATTCGTCACCGATGACAGAATCCCCAAGCCGCCGCCGGCTGCAAGAGCGCAGACCACTTTCATCCAGCTGGACACCCCACAACTCTAAGCCATACCCAGTACGAAGGCGACGGCCGGCGTAGACGAGACATCTCCTCACCTTCGCACGCTTTGGTACGCGGCGATAGGAGTCGCGCGGATGCCGTCACAAGATGGGAGTCCAGCCGAAGAAAGCGGCGTTCGGCCGCAACGTCCCAGTAGCCGGACCTCCAACGCGACGAATTCGCGGCCTCTCCACTCGATCGCCAAGGGCGCCGATGCTGTGTCACATGGGAACCCCTAACGGGCGCTCTAGGGTTGCTGGGATTCCCAGCGAGTTTCACCATCCTTCTTCGATGAGGTCGCGTGTAAGGCTTGATTTTGCGCCACCTTCATGGAGGCCTGATGATCGGGATGAATGTGCGCTGTGAGGCGGCAGACTCCGTTTGATCGCAACCAGGCGACCATCGCTTAAGCGGCCTCAGAAGCGATTCCTCGCCCTTGCCAGTCGGGTGAAATGACCCAAGCGATGTCGGCCACGAGATTCGACCCGTCGTCTTCGACGGTTGCCTGTACGAACCCCACCGGTTTTCCTATGTCTCGCTCAATGACAACCCAGTTTAGCCACCACTGCGAACCA
>NZ_JPRS01000311.1 GCF_000738085.1 Cryobacterium sp. MLB-32 | reverse complement strand
GGCGCCACGACGCATATGACAGGCAGAGACAACCGCGCCGCCCCGCGCAACGAATACCGCATGCGGAACGCTCAGCGAGACACCCTGCCGTTTCTTGTTGGGAACCCTCAACCGGCAAAAGATGTACCAGATGGGTCCACGATCGCCGATACCAACTGCGGCGTTCCTGGTCCTGCGGTCAACTCACCACGAGACATTCGACCCCGGGGAGGTCGTCGAAGCGCGCATTGCGGTCGGTAGTGAGGATGATGCGCTTGGTCGCCACTGCGGTTGCCGCAATGATGAGGTCATGAGCTCCGCGCTTCGTCCCGCCTGCGTGGACGTGGGCAAGAAGGCGCCCATGGGCTTCGGCAGTTGCCAGGTCATAGGGTTCGACGGGCAGCGTTTCGAGAACATTTACCAGAAACTCGGCGCGTGAGCCCCGATGCTGATCGCTGGCAAGCTCGATACCGGTACGCAACTCGGCGATCGTGACTGCGGCAATCACCAGGTCATCGTCCGCGAAAACAACGTCGGCGAGGGGTCTGGTGCCTCGTTCGGACGCGATGAGCACGCCTGTGTCGACGATTAGTCGGCGGGCCATGCTGGTCCCTCGAGAATGACGGCATCGCGTGCCGCGAGAACATCGGCTGCGAATTCTTCATCGGCTCCGTGTGACGACAGGAGGGCGAGGAACTCGGCGCCATTGCTGGCGTTGACGGGGCCGATAGTCGCGATTCGGCGGCCGCCCCGCGTGATTACGACGGTTTCGCCGCGTTCGGCCTCGTCGAGGAGCGAAGCGAACGAGCGACTTGCCTCGGTTGCGGTCACTGTGTGCATAGCATCAGATTATCTGATTTGGCAATTGGGCTCAAGGGCACCAACGCGCCACCCGTCGACGCGCCCGGCGGTGATTCATCCGTCACAGGGCGAACCCTGAACGGGACGCCGATGGAGAATTGGGAATCTGAGGTCAGCTACGTCGGACCGTGGGAAGTGCTTCCGTTGCGGCTGCCGGCGATGTGCATCCTCCGGATGCCTGCGCAGGCGGCCTGATTTCAAAGAAGGTCGTAGCCTCGAATTCGGTGGTTGACGGTCGACATTTGTTTACTGGGTACCCAATAGACGCTCGGGGTCGGAATGAAGTTCTTCAGTACTACGAGTTGCAGCAACGCAATGAGATTAATATCGAACCAGCCGAGGCATTGGCCGAGCGACGCTGACTTGGCCCACCAGTAGTAAACGAGCCAGGCAACGAACCCATAAGGGATCACCAGCCACAGCAGGAACCCGCGCGTGAAGAGCAGGACCAGCGCAACGAATGTGGGCATTTGGCGCATTGGAACCCCCCGAGAAGATTGATCAGGGATTCAGTGCTTGGAGGAACCCCTGATGCTCAGCGCCAGACTATCTCTTCGCAACGCGGACAGACTCCTAGCCCGGACGGCCAGCGCTACAGATCTGGGGCCAAACCGTCCGGCGGCCGAGTGCGCCGGCGCTGTGTCGCAGGGGAACGGCCTACGGGATGATAGGGCTGGACAGAAGAAGACCACGGTCGGCGATGTCAAAGAGTGGGGCGTGATGTTGGCTGCGATCGCTTCGTTTCTGTCGGCCTCGCTACCCTGAGGTTATGAGCTACACCTACGGCACGAATAGTGTCGCCTACATCCTCGCCGCCGCGATGCTCCTTGTCGTTGTCGTGACACAGCTGGCAGCCTCCGGCAGAATTAGTCGGAACGGTTTCATCGGAATCAGAATCCCGCCGACAATGACCAGTGATGCCGCATGGACAGCTGGCCACCAGGCCGCCCGTTGGCCGTCGTGGATTGGCTTCGCACTTGTTGCTATCACTGCGGGAGTGGCACAATTCATCCCGGAAGCCAACGCTATCCTCATCGCAATTCTGTTGCTCTTCCTAGCATGGTCAGTCGTGGCTGCTTGGCGCGGCGCACGATCGGCGATCAGCTAACTTTTCGAATGAACCTAAAGAGTCGATTCGGAAAGCCATGCAGACGACTTATCGCCACCCGCCCGGGGAACGGTCCGAGCGACGTCGGTTAGTTTTCCGCAAG
>NZ_JPRS01000310.1 GCF_000738085.1 Cryobacterium sp. MLB-32 | reverse complement strand
GGAGGCCGGTGTACAGGAACTGCTACAGACCTCCATCCAGTAACAGGAGACACAATGGCACGTCTAGCCGGCGTCGACATCCCCGCGCGACAAGCGCGTGGAAGTTGCATTGACTTACATTTACGGCGTGGGCCGCACGAGGGCACTGAAGACCCTCGTCGACACCGCGATCGACGGAAACATCCGAGTCAAGGATTTGAGCGACGACCAGCTCGTCCTTCTCCGCGACTACATCGAAGGAACTTTCAAGGTTGAGGGTGACCTCCGCCGTGAGGTTGCCGCTGACATCCGCCGCAAGGTGGAAATCGGCAGCTACGAGGGTATCCGCCACCGCAAGGGCCTGCCCGTTCGCGGCCAGCGCACCAAAACCAACGCTCGCACCCGCAAGGGCCCGAAGCGCACCGTAGCCGGCAAGAAGAAGGCGCGCTAGGCCCCGGCCTAGCCCGCCTAAGCCTTTAGGATTCAGGAGAAATTCATGGCACAAACTAAGTCGGCCGTACGGAAGCCGCGTAAAAAAGAGAAGAAGAACATTGCTGTGGGCCAGGCCCACATCAAGAGCACCTTCAACAACACGATCGTGTCGATCACGGACACCACCGGTGCCGTCATCAGCTGGGCCTCGTCGGGCCAGGTTGGCTTCAAGGGCTCACGTAAGTCGACCCCGTTCGCCGCACAGCTCGCAGCCGAGTCGGCTGCTCGCCAGGCGCAGGAGCACGGCATGAAGAAGGTTGACGTCTTCGTCAAGGGCCCCGGATCGGGACGCGAAACCGCGATCCGTTCACTTCAGGCCGCTGGCCTCGAGGTCGGCTCGATCAACGATGTCACTCCGCAGGCGCACAACGGTTGCCGCCCGCCGAAGCGCCGTCGCGTTTAATTCCTTTCGATGACCGAACCTGCCGCTCGTCGGCCGGTTCGGGCAACGACAAGCCGGCTGTCGACCTCTGCGTCGACGGCCGGCCTCGAACCCTTTCACAACTGGAAAACACGTCATTGCAAGTGTCATATAGCGGACACTTAGCCGAAAGGAATTAACAGTGCTTATTGCACAGCGTCCCACGCTCACCGAAGAGAACATCTCGGAGTTCCGGTCCCGGTTCATCATCGAGCCGCTCGAACCTGGCTTCGGTTACACCCTCGGGAACTCACTTCGCCGCACCCTGCTCTCGTCGATCCCGGGCGCTGCTGTAACCAGCATCCGCATCGATGGCGTGCTGCACGAGTTCAGCACCGTTCCCGGTGTCAAAGAAGATGTCACCGAAATCATCCTCAACATCAAGGGCCTCGTCGTCTCCAGCGAGCACGATGAGCCCATCACCGCGTACCTGCGCAAGCAGGGTGCCGGTCAGGTAACCGCCGCTGACATCTCGGCTCCGGCCGGTGTC
>NZ_JPRS01000309.1 GCF_000738085.1 Cryobacterium sp. MLB-32 | reverse complement strand
GCGACATCATCATCGCTCCGGTTGTCTCTGAGAAGAGCTACGGCCTGATCGACGAGGGTAAGTACACCTTCATCGTTGACCCCCGTTCGAACAAGACGGAGATCAAGCTCGCGATCGAGTCCATCTTCAAGGTGCAGGTCGCTTCGATCAACACCCTGAACCGCGTGGGCAAGACCCGTCGCACCAAGTTCGGAATGGGCAAGCGCAAGGACACCAAGCGTGCCATTGTCACGCTCAAGTCCGGCTCCATCGACATCTTCACGGCCGTCGGCTAAGCGGCGCGGACTAGAGGAACAGAAATGGCTATTCGTAAGTACAAGCCCACGACCCCGGGTCGTCGCGGTTCATCCGTCGCCGACTTCGCGGAAATCACCCGCTCCACCCCGGAAAAGTCGCTTCTGCGGCCGCTCTCGAAGACCGGTGGACGTAACAACCAGGGTCGCATCACGACTCGCCACATCGGTGGTGGCCACAAGCGCCAGTACCGTGTGATCGACTTCAAGCGCAACGACAAGGACGGCGTCAACGCCCGCGTTGCCGAAATCGAGTACGACCCGAACCGTACGGCACGCATTGCGCTGCTGCACTTCGTGGACGGCACCAAGCGTTACATCATCGCCCCGAACAAGCTCAACCAGGGCGACATCATCGAGTCGGGAGCCGGGGCTGACATCAAGCCCGGCAACAACCTGCCGTTGAAGAACATCCCCACCGGTACCATCATTCACGCGATCGAGCTTCGTCCGGGTGGTGGCGCCAAGATGGCCCGCTCCGCCGGTGCGTCTGTTCGCCTCGTGGCGAAGGAAGGTGTCTACGCCCAGCTGCGTCTGCCCTCCGGCGAAATCCGCAACGTGGATGCTCGCTGCCGTGCAACGATCGGCGAGGTCGGCAACGCCGAGCAGTCGAACATCAACTGGGGCAAGGCCGGCCGTATGCGCTGGAAAGGCGTTCGCCCGACAGTTCGTGGTGTCGCCATGAACCCGGTCGACCACCCGCACGGTGGTGGTGAGGGTAAGACGTCCGGTGGACGTCACCCCGTTACCCCGTGGGGCCAGAAGGAAGGGCGCACCCGCCACCCGAACAAGGAAAGCGACAAGCTCATCGTTCGTCGCCGCACCGTCGGCAAGAAGCGTAAGTAGGAGTAGACGATGCCACGCAGTCTTAAGAAAGGCCCATTCGTTGACGACCACCTGCTTCGCAAGGTAGTCACGGCGAACGAAGCCAAGAGCAAGAACGTAATCAAGACCTGGTCGCGCCGCTCGATGATCATCCCCGGCATGCTCGGGCACACCATCGCAGTGCACGACGGTCGCAAGCACATCCCGGTGTTCGTCACCGAGAGCATGGTTGGGCACAAACTCGGTGAGTTCGCCCCCACGCGCACCTTCCGTGGTCACGTGAAGGACGACAAGAAGGGCCGTCGCCGCTAACGCGGGGACGTGAAGGAGGAGAAGAAATGGTGGAGTCGATCGCACGCGTGCGTCACATCCGCGTTACCCCCCAG
>NZ_JPRS01000308.1 GCF_000738085.1 Cryobacterium sp. MLB-32 | reverse complement strand
ATCGACCGAGTCGCGCTATACCCGTTACTGATTGTGCAGGTTGTGCCGCTCGTGCCCACTCCGCAGTAAATCAACCGGTTTGCGAAGTTCACCGCGTTAACAGCGCGGTAAACAGTCGATCGGGCCACGCCGAACTGTTGTTAACGCCAACTGAAAATGGGGCCATTTCTGCCAGGCGGTTTCAAGTGATCGTCGCAACACAGCGGTTGCTCGTGCGCGACTGCTCCAGCTCGGTGCGCTGCAGGCGGAGTTGCTGTTCGAGGGCGTTTCGCACGTCGGTAACGCGCTGCTCGGCTTAGGAATGCTCCCTCACTCGCTGCTGACCCTGCTGCTGCTGACGCTGACGTGGCATTGGCACCTTCGCTTCCGCCCGCGCGCTTTCGCACTGAACTCGTAGACCTGGTCAAGCTGGTCGCTGGCACTCGCAGCTTCCGTCTCCGCACGCTCGGCGTGCGCCGTGGCGGCCAAGTCTGTGCGGCCTACCGGCTGCCCTCGAACGGGTCCACGACCGTGTGCACGCCTTGCTCGGGGTGGGCGAAAGCGATCTTGATGCCGGAGTCGGCCTCGAACGGCTCGGGCCGGCACTCTGAGCCCCACTCGGCGCAGGTCAGGCATCGCTCGTTAGCTCGCTCGAACATAGTGGGTGCTTCCTCTCGAACGGTTCTATGAGCGTGTGTAACAAGCATTTGGGGCAAGGCCGTTAGGCCTTGATATGCCCGTCGGCCGGGTACGTTTATGCCCCTCAGGTACCGCGGCACTCCGTACCTAGTTGGCGGTCGTGGTCTCTGGGAAGGGTCATCGGTTCATACGAACGCCAACGCATCGGGAATCACGACAACATGGGCCATTACCTAAAGCGCTAGCGCAAGCCGACGATCCGCTGCGAATCCACATATTACGATGCGGCGTATCTGTCCCGCGCCGGACGGCATGCGTGCACTGGAGCGTTCCAGAATCGCCCACGAGCCAGACTCATGCCAGGGGCCGCAATTGGCGGTTGAGCCCGAATCCTTGTCCCGTAAGAGGTATGTGAGCGGGATTTCCTTGCGGGCGGGTCAACTGCGACTCGCCTGCCCACACTGACGGCGTAGCCCGGTCTCCGCGGGGAGTGTTCGTGGGAGGTCCGTCCTACGGGATCACGACGCCGGTTTGGGGTCGTCTCCCCGTGACCAGGCGATCGCGATGAGCTGGCGCAGTACCTCGAGATCAATGTCATCAAGATTCTTGACGTAAACACAGCCCGCGCCTTCCGAATACGTCCCGAGCGAGGGCAATAGCGCGACCCCCGCGGGTAGATCCTTCAGCCCATATATCGACAGTTGCGCTTTGCGCGGCGAGAACCCGGTCTTCGGCCAGTCGCCGCGTGTGCGCGGGTTGGCCGGCGACACGTAGCCATAACTGCCGTAGCCGATGAGCGAAGGACCCCATAGGACAGGGTGAGCGCCCGTGACCTCATGGAAAATCTGGGCGAGCCGTATACCGTCCTGCCGTCGGCGAGATGGGGTCACGGCATCGAGAAATTCGTCAACACTCGCATCCGTCGGCACCGTCTTGGGTTCGCTCATGGCTCCAGTGTGCCACTCGACCGCGCCAGCCGGGGATGAACAGCGGCCACGCGAAACGCAAGCGACGTCGCCGACTCCGATACCGAGCACCATTGGGTCTCAACGTTTAACGAGGTCCGGCACCTGCCTGATTCGAATTGTCGCGATGAGCGCCCGTTCAAGATGACGCCGGCGAAGATTCGGCTGGCGATGGCCGCTATGGGGCAGTAGGAGACGAAGGTCGGCGAGCTTTGCAAGGAACTCGGAATCACCCGGCAGACGCTGGATCGTCATGTGTCAGTGTGGGGGGATCTGCGGCCGGGCGGGGCGAGATTGCTTTCCAAGAAATAGAACCCAGTCCGCGGGGCAGGCCATTCGTTATGAGAATCGTCACGCCGTGTGAGGAGCTTGAGGGTGGCCAGATCACACAGCGTTTTCGCTCAGCAGGGCAGGCTGATTTTCAGAGCATTTTTGTCTTGATTCTGTTGGGAGCTCGAAGTATATTGACATTGTTTAGATCAATCAGATTGCCCTACATTATTTGATTGAACTCCCTTAGATCAGCCTCACCGCCCCTACTGGTCTGGCTGATTTAGTGGGTTAAGCGCCCAGTTCTTGTGCACCAGAGT
>NZ_JPRS01000307.1 GCF_000738085.1 Cryobacterium sp. MLB-32 | reverse complement strand
GATTCCGATAACGCCCAGAGGGTTCGCTATACCAATAGCGATATCCAACCCAGGCTGTGTGGGTCCGCTGATGATTGTCTGCAAACCGCCAGGTGTTGAGTCTGGAAGCGTGAGTCCCAACAAGATTCCGCTCACGCCTGATGCACTGAGAAACGTGTATGTTATCGCGCGAGTTTCGAACCCTCGACGTGCCGTGCGTCGTACTGCGAGCCCTGTGAACACCAGCAGGGCGGCGAAAATCACACCCAGCGTTGCCGCGTAGATGAGGGTGAGGTCGCCACCGATCCCGAAGAGGTGGCGGCCGAAAGAGATCCACGCGGCCACCGCGATACCAGCAACCACGACCACACCACCTGTGCGCCCTGAGCGCGAGGCACTAGGCTTCGCGCGAACTCGAATTACGCTGTACGTCATCACGCGCTCTCAATCACTGTGCTCGCAACAATCGTAGCTATGGAAGTGCGTGCGCGTGCGCACCTCCACGGATGGACACGCCCCGCGAACCGCAAAATAGGTAGATGCGACGCCATCCGACAACACACACCGACGCCACCCGGGACTGCTGCCGGTTCGATCGACTCATCTAGCCATATTGTTCGCTGGATGCCTGCCGATAGCAGACGACATGTCGGCCGGTCTCCGGCTCGGGCACGCGATCGTCGAGCGCAGCCCCCAGTCCGTCCCGTGGGCGACGGCTTCTCGGCTCAGGCGTCGGATTCCGCTCCCGAAGTCACAACGGGCCCCACATAGCGCCCACTCCCCCGGACATTTGCGGGCCAAATGATTTTCTTGCTGCGCATTGCCGACATCTTGGTTGGCCCACGTTGGTGCCGGTTGGTTTTCCCACCATGGAACCCACACGCCCTCTAGACACAGGAAAACCCCGGCGAGAAAACATATCTCACCGGAGCTTTTCACTTGTGTCGGTGTGACAGGATTTGAACCGGCGACCTCCTGAAGGCTCAAGCCTTAACTTAGACTTCACCGAATGTCTCTGCAAGCTCGCGGATTCCCTTGTGGTTACGGGGACCCGGGCGGTTCACTGGCTCCGCTTGTACTCGGTCGATTCTGGTCGGCTAGAACTGTTTTTGATGGGTGAAAGTTGGGCATTTTTTCTCGGCGACGAGCGAAACGCAGGCAAACCAAGGCAAGACACGCGCCCATTAGATCATCGACGATTACTCGGCGGAGCGTCGCACCTGCAGCGCAAAGATCTCCACGCCGAAGCGCTCCCAGTGCGCCAACAGCAACCACGCACGCCGCTGGTTAGATGACAGTCGAGGAACAGTGCCCGCACCGGTGGCGCGGTCTCTGCAGCTGCTCGACGTTCGGACCGTAAAGGTCTAGCACCTGCTCGAGCAAACTTTGGGTTCACCTGGGCCATCGCCTTACTCGCGCCGACGAAAAGTACGTTATCGCCCAGCTTGCCAAGCGCCTGCAGCCGACACTCGAGCAACTGGAGCACGTCCTGGTACTCGGGATGTGAAGAGAGCCACTTGCCGATGGTGTCCAGCGTCGCTTCGTTCCGCCTCCAAGGGGCTTTCGCATCCGGGAAACCAGGTTCGCGCGGGAGGCGCCAGACATGAGTGAGCTCGATTATCTCTGTTCCGCTCACGCGCCTCAGCGCCTGTTTCAGCATGTCCCAGGTCGTCGATGACTCCGGTGTGCCTAGGCGACCTGGTAAAGAGTGCTGGACTCGCCCGGCACTTTCCGAAATTGCCTGCTGACTGCGGTCAGCTGACGTCCGGAGCCGACGACCGCAGCGCACACCCAGACGGTGCCACCATGCGCGACATCAGTGAGCCTATCCGCGCCAAAATTCCGCCACTCGCGCCACGTCGCACCCTGCTCGTACAGGTTGTCGTCCAACGCGGTTTTCAGGATTTCCTGCGCGACCAGCCTGCCGAGCGCGGTCGAGTCCTCATCGAGCAGTGACACCACAGCCGCTCCGGCCTGTGGGCCGGTGGGCCGGAGGGCCGGAGGGCCGGAGGGCCGGAGGGCCGGAGGGCCGGAGGGCCGGTTAATACTGGGACAACGCCGTGGCTGAGATCCTAACTCGTGACCTTGAAAACGGACTTCTAATACCGCCAGATCTGGCCCAGCCGGGCCGGCGACTCTGGACGTCGTACCGTGGATCGAGGACCGCTAAAATCGCCGCCGTCGCCATTCCTCGCTCGGGAATGTCATACCTGTGGAATTCGAGATGCAATACCCGTCACAGGCCGCAGAGATCAAACTCGCCACTTCCCCGTGTCCACTCGCCGCGGTCAAAGCCAGATGTTTGGTAAGACGCCAGTGTGGCTCTAAAACCTCCTCCGCCATGATAGTATCTGACCTGCACAGTATGTGCGTGGGCCTCTGGTCCCACATGCTCCAAGACTTCGTAGCCAAGTCGCCTTTCACGCACTTATGCTCACATTCTCTTGAGCCACTAATCCTCGATGCCGAAACGCTCGGATTCCAAAAAACTTCAATGCTTGTCACTCCAACGCCAAGATTCCTCAATTCTTAGACGCTTGAGATCTTCAAATCTTCTACCTTCATACGCCCGAAGCT
>NZ_JPRS01000306.1 GCF_000738085.1 Cryobacterium sp. MLB-32 | reverse complement strand
GATAGAAATCTGGTCCGCCCAGCCCGTGCGCCAGGCGTCCGTCGGAAACGCCACCGTAGGAGCAAAGGCGGAGAGTGTTGCATAATCAGCGGGCGAAAGACCCGACTGCGGGGCGAGGATCAGGTCAGGCTGAAGGGCAAGAATAGCTTCGACGTCAATCTCCGGATACACATTGAAGACCTCGGGCAAAGCGTCCCCTCGCGCCTCAATCGCGTCACGCACCCAGGGAAAATACCCCTCAGCGTCCCCGCCCCAACTCGCCTTTTCGATTCCCACCGGGGTTGTACCTAGCGCCACCACAGTGTCGGCTGAACCCCAACCGATCGTGACGATGCGCTTGGGCTCTGCCGGGATCACGGCCGAACCCAGAGCGCTGTCGATCGTCACCGGGAAAGAGGCCGTACTCGCCGTCACTGGACCTGCTTTGTCGGCTGCTGTGCCGCTGGCGCAGCCTGTCAGAAGGAGCGCCAGGATGGTGCCGACCGTCGTGGTCAGGAGTGTCATTCGAGTGCGGGTCATAGTGTTCCTTGTTCGAAGTGCGCAGTTATCTAGCTGCGCGATGGACCCACCGGTGGCCGGCGGGAAAAGCAAGCGGGCGAACGAGTCAGCTCTCGCAGCGGCCTTCGCGCCAATATCCCATGAACGTCACGTGGCTGCGGTCGATGCCAGCCTCCGACAGGAGAATTCGGCGCATCTTTTTCACGAGGGAGGACTCTCCGGCCAACCAGCTGTACAGCCCTCCAGCCCTCAGGTCATGCGGCTGAGGACTCACCGCCAACAAGTTCGTGGTCCAGTCGCGCACGGCCGTCACGAGTGGTACAGCCTGGGGATGGGACCGGGCGAGCCAGCGAACCTCGACGCCCGCCGGGGCATTGGTCACTCGGGAATCACAAACGTCGCGGATCTCGATGAATGCGACTCCCCGCGCCTGCCGATCAAGTCGACCCAGAATGGCGCAGATCGCTGGCAAGGCCGTTTCATCGCCGGCCAAGAGGACGGTGTGCGCCTGTCCGGGTTTCCACTCTATTCCGACGTCCGGGTTCGCTCCGCGAGCATCCGGTCCAACGATGGCGACGTCCGACCCAACGGTGACCTCGTTCAGCCAGCGTGCGGCCTGTCCGTCATCGCCATGGCGGACAAAGTCGATATCGATCTCCTGCAACGCCGGCCGGGGCGACTGCACGGTGTACGTACGAAGCGGATTACGCCACTCGTTAGAGAGTTCACGCCACCGAGTAAACCAGTCCTCGGTGAAAGAGAAACGACCAAGTCCTACATCGGGGAGAGGCAGCACCAACTTCACTCGTTGGTCGAATCCACCCGTACCCAGATGAACGAGGTCCGTGCCCGTAAAGGTGATCCGCGTGAACCCTGCCGACAGCAGCTGGACGCGAGATACTGAGACAT
>NZ_JPRS01000305.1 GCF_000738085.1 Cryobacterium sp. MLB-32 | reverse complement strand
TCGGTGTGCCTTCACCATCAGCGCGAACAGGAAATACATGGCTACGAAGTAATTCGCGATCGTTACGGCGAAAAGGGCGTACAACCACCCGGGTACCGTTGCGGCCGTCGATCCCGAGATGAAATACGCTGCACCGGAGATCAACGCGAGGGAAATCCCAACTCTCCCGAGAGGCCCACTTGGACGTGACCACTGCTCGGCAGTCAATCCTGGGAGCATATCTGTTTTCTTCATCTCGTCCACCAACCCTGGCTCCCGTATCGACGCATACCCACAGTCAGACTATGGGTATCGGCCACAACGCCGAAGATCGTCAGTAATTTCTTGGCCCCGTCTGCGCGCCTGCCCGAGTCCCGTCGCGCCTGCAGCACCGCCTGGAGGTTCGTGCCCTCGGGGCACCGCCTACTCTTCACGCAACGTCCGTTGTTCTTGGCTGCCGGTGGGCGGGAGGCCTTCCAAGGTGCCACGGGCGGCACTGCCTCGGGATGATCTGGCCGGGTCGGTGCGGTTCTTCAGTTCCGGTGAGGGTTCCCGCTCAGGGATCCGTCCTATTTCGTGTCCTGTGGAGTCGTGTGGTGTTCGGCACGCACTTCGGTGAAGTCCCACACCTCCTGTTGAAGTCGGTCAACGAGCACGTCGCCCGCGGTCGTCCACACATCCCCGGCCGCAGAGCTTGGCCATCCTTCATGATGTGTGAATGTGGCATTCCAGTAGTCGAACCACTGACGCAGGTCGTGTTGAAGCTCCGAGCTGAAGCCCAGATCGTCAGCGCTGACGGCGCCCAGTTCCTCGTCCCACAGGGGCCAGATGTGCGGCCAATCGGGATAGAAGCGAATTACTCGAAGGGCCCCGTCACGCTGTCGTCCCGCACGCCGAATCGCTCTCTCCTCGTTGGCGAAGGCCGGCACGACGAGCTCAACCTGGGTAACAGGATCCACTACTCGGGAGTCACTATGCACACGGCCACCCTACGGTGTGCGGCGTCGGGAGCCAACGTGGTCAGACAGCCGGCTATTCCCTTTGACGTTTCCAACGTGTCACAGATGGCTTCGGTCCTCGCCCGTCGAACGTCAGGGCTGAACTGTCGCGTTGGTCGTAGCGGTAGACAGGGCAGGAAACAGGCCCGCCCTTGATTCATCTACCAGAGAGCAAGGAAGGCAATTCGATGTTCGGTGTCGACCATCTTTGACAGCGGCACCCATGACGCTGGCGGGTTAGGAATGAATGGCCTGAATAGGGCCCGCTGGATCAAAGCATTTAGGTTCAGGTCAAACCAACCTAGACAAGAGCCAAGCGAGGTCTTGGTAATCCCAAACAACACGATCCAAGAGATGGCCGCCACGGGAACCACTATCCACAGAAGCACCCCCTTGGTCATCAAGATCAGAA
>NZ_JPRS01000304.1 GCF_000738085.1 Cryobacterium sp. MLB-32 | reverse complement strand
ATCGACCACCAGGATCTTTCGCGACGTCTCCAGGCTGGGAAAGAGAGCCAGAGCGTGCCCCTGAACGATGATGACGTCGGCCCATTCCTCGTGCTCGACGACAGAATTCGGACGATGGTGAGAGATGACCCCGACCTCAACGACCTCGTCAAGGGCTACTGCCTTCGTCATGCTCAGAAGCCGGACGTCATGTTCCTCAGACAAGGTCTTCGCGATGTTCCATGCCCGGATGGCGGGGCCGGCCATCTGGTGTCCGACCGGGTCACCTGTGATCACGAGGATGTGCCGGCGACCCTCGATGGTCAACTGACCAAGATTGTCAACGATCTTCTCGTAGCCGCGAAGGTAGCCTTCGATCGGGTAGGCCGGCTCGTCCGTGTTGCCCAGTAGGCGCTTGAGCTGGCGGTCCGATCGGGTTCGGGATGCTTGAACCTTCGCCCTCGAGGCGGTCATGGCCGGTAGGAGCTCCACGAACTGATCAATGGCGTAGAGTCCGGCCATCGTTTGCTTGGATATCGGCAGAGTCGGTTCCGCATCGTTACCGGGAACACGCAGGTCCAGGGACGCCGAGTCATGGTCACCGCGCGCTATGGCACGCCGCGTCGCCAAGAGCAGAGCGTTGGGAAAGACCTGCGCGAGCGACTCATCATCGAGGTTCTTGTAGAGCGTGTAGAGAGCATTGCGTTCCAGAAGGTACGTTTCCCGAAAGTTGCCGAACTTGTTCATCGACGCATGGTGCTTGTGGAAAGCCAGCGATTTCGGCTGGAACCGAAAACGGTACCCGAGCAAATTCAGCCGCCAGCCCAAGTCCACATCGTCGTAGAACATGAAAAAGTTGTCGTCGAATCCGCCGAGTTCGGCAAAGACCGAGGCCCGAATGAACATCGCCGCCCCGGTGCCGAAGAGAACGTCCTTCTCCTCATCCCAGGCTCCGCGATCGGTCTCCCCTGCGTGCGGTTTGTATCCCATGCCGTACCACGTGATCGATGCGTCGACGAAGTCGATGCGATCGCCGTCCCAATCGAGGACTTTACTGGCCACCGCACCGATATTGGCACCACTGGCGAAGGTGCTGATCGCTTCTCTGATCCAACCACGGTCCGGCTTAGCGTCGTTGTTCAGGAACGCGATAAATTCCCCGGAAGCGCGGGAAACACCGAGATTGCATCCGCCGGTGAATCCGAGGTTGTCGGCTGATTCAACGAGCGTTACCTCCTCGGCGATCTTCTGAAGACGGGCCAGGCTGTCGTCGCCCGAACCGTTCTCGACGACGATGATCTCGAGACTCGCCCGTGGCC
>NZ_JPRS01000303.1 GCF_000738085.1 Cryobacterium sp. MLB-32 | reverse complement strand
GAATTACGATCTGTTCAGTGAGCGCATGATGACTCTCCCGGTGTTCGTGTACAACCAGTATGCGAGCCAGGGCGTCGATTCGCAGGCCTACATCGATCGCGCCTGGGCCGGTGCACTCACCCTGATCCTGATCGTGATGGCGCTCAACCTGATCGCTCGCATCATCGCCAAGATCTTCTCGCCCAAGTTCGGCCGCTAGCAGAACCCGGCCCGCTCTTCCCCGCTTTCCAGCTCCAGATTTCCAGATTGAAAGGGACATATGTCCAAGCGCATCGAAGTTGCCGACCTCAACGTTTATTACAGCAACTTTCTGGCCGTCGAAGGCGTCTCGCTCGTGATTGAGCCACGCACAGTGACGGCCCTCATCGGTCCGTCCGGCTGCGGCAAGTCCACCTTCATTCGCACGCTCAACCGCATGCACGAGGTCATCCCCGGTGCTCGCGTCGAGGGAGAGGTGCTGATCGACGGCAACAACCTCTACGGTCCCGGCGTCGACCCGGTGAACGTGCGACGTCAGGTGGGCATGGTGTTTCAGCGCCCCAACCCATTCCCGACGATGTCGATCCAGGACAACGTTCTGGCCGGCGTGAAGCTCAACAACCGCCGCATGAGCAAGAGCGACGCCGACGCTCTCACGGAGCAGTCCCTGCGTGGCGCGAACCTCTGGAACGAGGTCAAGGACCGCCTCGACCGACCCGGGTCCGGCCTCTCCGGCGGCCAGCAGCAGCGTCTGTGCATCGCGCGTGCCATCGCTGTCGCTCCCGACGTGATCCTGATGGACGAGCCCTGCTCTGCCCTCGACCCCATCTCCACGCTCGCCATCGAAGACCTCATCGAAGAGATGAAGGCCCAGTACACGATCGTGATCGTGACGCACAACATGCAGCAGGCCTCGCGCGTCTCCGACCGCACGGCGTTCTTCAACATCGCGGGTACGGGCAAGCCGGGCAAGCTCATCGAGTACGACGACACCACGACGATCTTCTCGAACCCGACCGAACAGTCCACCGAAGACTACGTCTCCGGCCGCTTCGGCTGAACCGCTCTCCCGGTCAGCCATAACCGTCGACCCCGAAACCGGCTCCCTTGGTCTCGATCGCTCCTTCGTCGCGCCTCGACCAGCGAGATCCACGGTCACCCGCCGGTCGAGGCACCAGGCACCCACCGCCGGTCGAGGCACGAGGCACGAGCGATCGAGACCACGCACGACGAGTCCGAAAACCAGCCCGCCTCGACCAACAAGACCCACCGGTGCGGGAGCGTGTTTGCCGTCAGGCGACCGCCACGACCTCGCCGGTGCGGGCTGATTCCTGAGCGGCGAGCACGATCGTGAGCGAACGGATGCCCGCGGCGCCATCCGGCTGTGCCGGCCGTCCGGCACGAACCGACTCGAGGAATTCCTGCAGCAGCAGCTGGTCCGTGTCGACTCCGTAGCCCATGAACAGGGCGCCGCCGGCCCCAACACCGCCCAGGTGTTGCGCGAAGGGATCGATGTCGGCGACGCCGCGAGTCCCGATCACCTGCAGAGTGAGGCCGCCCCAGGTGGGCGCGTTGTCGGGCTGGCTCCAGGAACAGTCGATCGTCGCCACGAAACCGCCCGCGTAGCTGACGGTGACCAGTCCCCCGGTTTCGGCGCGCACCTCGGGCTTCTCGGAGTGCAGGATTCGGTTCGATACGGCGCGTACGGCTATCGGCCGGAGCCCGGTCAGGGCGTCAAGCAGGTCTGCGACGTGCACGATGTGATCGACCATGGCACCGCCCCCAGACAGTGCGGGATCGGTGAACCAGGCGCGATCACCGACAGGGATCTGGCCGTTGTTGGTGCCGGTCGCCGCGAGCAGGGCGCCCACTCCCCCGGCAGCGACGAGCTCACGCAGCCGACCGAAGGCGGGCGAGAACCGCACCGGGTACGCGGTCATCAGACTCACGCCGGCCGCGTCGCATGCCGCCTTCATGGCTACGGCATCGTCCAACGTGGTGGCGAGGGGCTTCTCGCACAGCACCGACGCACCGGCCTGCGCTGCCGCCTCAACAAGCGGGCGGTGTCGCGCGTTCTCGCTCGTCACAATCACGGCGTCGGGGCGCCAGGCCAGGAGTTCATCGTAGCTGTCGACGTAGGTCACACCCAGGTCCTCGGCGAGCAGGCGACCTCGGCGTTCGCCGGGGGGCGCCGCGATACTGTCGGGGTCCGAGACGCGCAGCTCAACATCGGGCATGGCTTCGAGCAGCCGCGCGTACGCGGCCGCGTGCACGTGCGCGAAGGACATCAGCCCGACGCGCAGGGGACGAGGACCGCCGAGGGCCCCGGGCTTCGGGGCCCTCATGCGGACACCGGCAGACGCAGAACGGAGACGCTTCGCCCGGAGGCGATCGACTCGTTCGCGGCGATGGCGAGCTCCACCGCGCGCGTGGCATCAGCGAGGCTGACCCGAGGCGGGGCGCCTCCACCGATCGCGACGGCGAACTCGCGCAGTTCGGTCAGGTAGGGGCTTTCTCCGACGGAGGTGTCCGGACGGGCAGAATTGCCCCCGGCCGGCGCCCCCACATCGAAGCGAACCGAGGCATCCGTTCGGGAATCATGCGTCAGCACGCCCCGAGACCCCGCCATCGAGAAGCTCGTGGCGAAGGTGGTTCCCGGGGCGCCCCACACGCCGGTGACGTAGCTGAGTGCACCGCTCTCATGGGTGAGCACGACCTGCGCGGTCTCGCAGCCATCCGCCGCCGATTTCACCGCGTAAACCTCGCTGACGTCACCGGCAACCCACCGCGCGATATCGAGGTCGTGGATCATCTGATCCAGCACAATTCCTCCGGATTGGGCTTCGTCCGCGAACCATTCGGCCCACGTTGGGAACTCTCCGATGCGGCTGAAGCGCAGAATCGCGGGATCGCCGATCTGTCCGGCCGCGACGGCAGTCTGGGCAAGGGCATACTCCGGGAAATAGCGCACCACGTGAGCGGGGTGCAGCTGTTTGCCAACGGAGTGTGCAAGCTCGGCGAGGGCCTCGGCGTCCGCTGCGGTGAGTGCGATGGGCTTTTCACAAATCACGTGCTTGCCCGCGCGCAGCGCTCGCTCGGACAGATCCCGGTGTGTCGGGGTGGGAGTGCAGATGTCGACGATGTCGCAGGTTGCCAGCAGGTCGTCGAGTGTGTCGGCGACCCGGACGCCGTATTGCGATGCGACGTCGGCCGCCCCGTCGAGGGAGAACACGGTGACCTGTGCGCCGAGGGCGAGCCAGGCCGGAATGTGTACATGGGTGATGCCGCCGGCGCCGATGAGGCCAATGGAGAGATTCACGAGTTTCCAGACATGTTGAGGATTACTTCGAGCCGCTGAAGGCAAGACCTTCAACGACGCGGCGCTGCAGAGCGATGAAGAGGATGAGCACGGGCGCCATGGCGAGCACGCTCGCGGCCATCATGACCGGGTAGTCGGTCGTGATGCTACCGGCCAGGGTCGCCAGGCCGGCGGAGAGCGGCATCTTCTCGGCGTAGGTTGTCACGACGAGCGGCCACAGCAGATCATTCCACGACCACAGGGTGGTGATGATGACCAGGGCGCTGATTCCCGGCGTCGCGAGCGGCAGCATGATCTTGTAGAAGATCTGAAACGGGTTCGCCCCGTCGAGGCGGGCGGCCTCTTCGAGCTCAAGCGGCAGGCCGAGAAAGATCTGACGCATGAGGAAAACACCGAAGGCGCTGAAGATTCCCGGAAGTGCTATCCCGAGAACGGTGTTGAGCAACCCCAGGTTCTGGATGATCTGGAACTGCGGAATCAGGTAGACCT
>NZ_JPRS01000302.1 GCF_000738085.1 Cryobacterium sp. MLB-32 | reverse complement strand
CTGATTGACGGGATTTCGATGCATTTATGAACTGCTCAATTGGGTCTACTCTGATGGACGGTTCGTCCCGGACTACGGTCAGTTCACGGTTAGATGGTGGAATGCCGACAAGTGCCTCCGATAATTACGTCGCGGTCCTCCGCGATATCAAGCTCTCTCCCCATTCGGTCGAGCCGGAGGCTCAGCTCACGCGGCCAGTGGCTGATTTGTTTGAGGGCCTGTGCCAAGAAGCCGGAATTGGCGCCCTGTTCTTGCAACGGGAGGCTCAACTTGAAGGTGTTCGACCGGATTTCGCAGCTTCAATCGATGGCCGTCCTTGTGGCTGGGTCGAGCTCAAGAAGCCAGGACACTCGCTGGATGGCCCGAGCTGGCGCGGACGCGAAGAGGGGCAGTGGGGTCTCCTGGCCCAGCTCGATTCCGTTCTGGTGTGCAACGGCGAAGCAGTGCGCCTCTACTGTGCGGGTGCGCAGGTGGATGCAGACGTTCTTCTACCCTCTGACGGCGGTGACTGGGACAGCGCACCGTTACTCGCGCTGCTGCATCTCTTCACGAAAATGCGGCCGCCAGTTGTTCGCAGCGTCCACCAGCTAGCCGTGGTACTAGCCCCCATGGCGCGCTTGCTGCGCGAACGAGTAGCCGCGGGTCTAAGCACAGAAACACCGAGACCCGTGATTGCGCAGGCCAAGGCTGTCTGGGCCGCTAACGTGCACGAGAAGGTTACCGACGCCGAATTCGCGTCAGACTTGGCTCAGGTAATTGCCTACAGTCTCGCCATCGCTGCTTTGAGCGGCGCCGCCGACGAAAACCAAGACGGCTTTGTCTCTCTGTCAGAAGCCAGGCAGACGCTTCGTGTCAGCAATGCCGTATTAGCCGCTGCCTTGGGTCCTGTCCTCGATATTCAGGGGCTTTCACAAGAGTTGTCAGTCGAAATTGGCGCGATCGAACGGCTCGTGTCTGTTGTCGACAGTCGCGCCATAGGAGCGGCAAGGGACAATCGGGGGGAGCCCTGGTTGTGGTTCTACGAAGACTTCCTTACCGCGTACGATCCAGTTGCCAGGGAGAAGGCGGGCGTGTACTACACGCCGGTAGACGTCGTGAAGTCGCAGGTTCAGCACATAGATTTCATCCTCAGGAAGCTCTTTTCAAAAAAGCTCAGCTTCGCTGACGCTTCAGTGGTCACATTGGACCCGGCAGCAGGTTCCGGCACATATCCTCTTGCCGTCATCGATCAAGCAGAACGAGTCGCAATCGAGGTACGAGGCGCGGCCGGTCCCAAGCAGGTCGTGAAGCAGCTGGCGGCAAACGTCATCGCCTTCGAAATATTGCCCGGCCCTTATGCCGTCGCGCAGCTGAGAATTGGCCGTCGGCTGGCAGACATGGACAACTCACTCTTCCCTCCGGGGAACGTCAGGGTCTACATGACAGATACTCTGGAAGATCCGGACGTCGTTCCACTTGCCTTGCCATTATGGGGAGATGTTCAAGTCCTCGCCGAGGAACGGGAGCGCGCTCGGGGCGTCAAACACGACCAACCCGTGACCGTCATTGTCGGTAATCCACCTTACGAACGAGGCGTAAAGGCCGACGGTAAGTGGGTCGTGAATCCATCGAGCGGACGTTCGCTGTTTGAAGATGTAATCGAACCGGCGCAGGCTGCAGGCATCATCTTCAGCGCCCAGGCCAGCCTCTATAACCACTATGTGTATTTCTGGCGCTGGGCTCTCTGGAAAGCCTTCGAACAGGAACCAGACAGTCCCGCCGTCGTCAGCTTCATCACGGCGTCCTCTTGGCTTAACAACCCGGTATTCATAGGGCTGAGGACCATCGCACTTGAACACGCGGACGAGATCTGGGTGACCGACCTGGGCGGTGAGGGGCGAGGTAACAATGCGGAGGACAACGTTTTCGCCATCCAGACCCCGGTCGCGATCGTGACGGTATTCCGCCGAGCGAAGGACCGAAAGACGCTCGCGACGGTGTACTACCGACGCGTATCCGGTAAGCGGGCCGAGAAGCTGGAGGACCTGCGGGGCCTGTCTAATCCGCACGAGTCACCGGGTGACTGGACTGAGCTCGCGGGTGACGCGAGGCTTGGGTTTGTTCCCATTCCGCCGCGTACGCAATGGGACAGTTTCCCGAAACTGGTTGATATTTTCCCGTGGCAGCAACCAGGCGTGAAGGTCAACAGGGCCTGGCCGTACGCAACGACGAAAGAGGTTCTGCGCCGGCGATGGGACTCCCTGCTTGAGGACCCAAATTCAGCCACCCGG
>NZ_JPRS01000301.1 GCF_000738085.1 Cryobacterium sp. MLB-32 | reverse complement strand
CGAACCGGCTACTCATCATTGGCCAAGAGGTACAAGACGGGGTTTGGATGAATGACCGCATAGCTGCGAACAGCAGACGCTGGCTCGTCGGGAAGCGCGGAGCACTCAACCTCAACTGGGCTAGAGCTACTGATACCTAGGCCGCAGAGAGAACAACAGGCGGCGACACACCCCGATTCGGTACTGCGTTTCTCATCGAATTGAGTAGGCCGTTTGATTCGCATCGATTGTGACGACGATGGGCTGGACGCCATCGCTCCAGGGCTGCTCGCGGATGATTTTCGCGCGAGCGAGGAGCAGCGCAAGTTCGATCGCATGCTTGATGACCACATCGATGGCGTGACTTACGTCGAGCGCGATGGTGTGACGTGCACCGAGGATGGTCGGCTCTTCGAGGAGATGGATCACCCTGGGATGCCAGGAGCTGGCGCTGAGTTTTTTGCGGAGCTGCGTGCGAAGGCCATCTCCGCGGGCGAGCGTCCGCCTGCCTCGCTTGCCGAGGTTCACGCAGAAATGGCGCGGCCTGAGGTTGATCCATCTACGGACTATCACGGCTCTCCGGCACTCGATCCCGAGCTGCAGCGCATTGTCGATGTGAACAAGCGCAATTACCTCACACCTGCGGCCTGGAGCCGCGTGCGTGGGAAGCACGCGGAACCCGAGGGCCGTGAACACAGGGCGTCGACTCCAGAACGAGACCGGGGCCTAGACCTAGGCCGGTGAGTCACTTTCAGGCCGATAACTTGCCGTCCCAGGATGTGCGAGGCCGCGTGATCGTGCGAGTTCCTTGCGCCTGAGCCCCAACCGCTCGCCACCTATGCGCAGGGCTGAGCTTCAGGTTGACGAAGTGTTCTAGGTCTAGAAACCCGCCGTGGACCTGCGGAGCATCGGCTGTTCTTGGTTTACCGACCATTGGGAACTAGGGAAACGATCCAGTCCAGCGGTAACCTCTGGGGCGTCAGCAATCAGTCGGACGGAACGGGTTCCCGCGTTTCCGGCCTGCACTGCATCCACAACATCGCCGAATATCCAGACAAGTTTCAATGCCTGCTTTTCGGCGACCCAAGCGAACGGAAGTAGTGATGGAATCCCAGGGGGGAGGGAATCAGGCAGCAAGCCAGACGGAAGCAGAGCAGGCACCGGCGGGCCCGCACACGCCCGAAGCCGGGCGGAGAGCGGCGCCCCGGGTCATCCGGGATCTCCGGGGCAATGTCCCCGGGCAGGGCCTCATGATCGAGGTGCTCCGCCGCCAAGCGGAATCCGCAGAGATCGTCCCCGAGACCGGCGCCGTGCTCCTGACAGCCGCCGCCGGGCCATGGCGGATCGGCGCGCTCGGAGAGATCCAGGTCGGCGCGCACCTCGCGCAGCTCGGCCCGGAATGGACCGTTCTGCACTCCGTTCCCGTCGGGAAGGGCGAAAGCGACATCGACCACGTCGTCATCAGCCAAGCCGGGGTGTTCACCATCAATACAAAACGGCATGCGGGCCAGAAAATCTGGGTCGCCGGGCGCGGGTTCATGGTCGGCAATCACAAGCAGCCCTACATTCGGAACGCCAGCCACGAAGCGAAACGCGCGGAGAAGATGCTCTCCTTGGCCACCGGGATGACAATCCCCGTCTGCGGTGTCATCGCTCTCGTCGACCCGGCCAGCATCACCCGCAAGGCACCGCCCGAGGGCGACGGTGTCGAACTGCGCATCATCGACTCCCGCGACCTCTGCGCCACCGTCAGCGGCCGTCCTGTTTTCAGCGTCCAGCAGGTCGCCGTCATCGTCGCCGCGGCAGCGCAACCCGGGACCTGGCACGCGGGCCCACACTCCCTAGAAGAACCAGCCGAGATCGCCGCAGCCTTCCACGCGCTCAGCGACCGCGTCGTGGACGAGGCGACACCACCCGTCACCCTACGGCCGCGCACTACGGCTTCCCCGGCAACCACGCGCACCCGCCAGCCAACGGCGGCGAAGCCCCGCGCCACCCGGCCCAGCAAGAGAGCCCAGAAGGCGAAGGAGAAGCGACAGGCAGAGATCATCAAGCTCGTCGCCATCTGCGCCGGGCTGATAATTTGGTACGTCAGCACCCACTAGCCGAGACCGGAGTCCACAGCGGATGGTGGCGCTGCATACCGACCGCCCTAGTTGAAGGCTGTCGCGGTCAGGTGCCGGTACAGTTCCCTGCCTCGACTCACAGCACCCCGGTGCCCGAGGACCGCTGCTGTCCCATGGCCCTCTTGAGTATCGGTAGGAGTCGTCCATCCAGAATCGCCGGATCTGTGGCGCCCGGGTCCCCTCTGTATCTGGCCCGTCACCGGCGTACAGGGGGTGAATCATTAATCGATTGCGGCGGGGATAATCAGGTCTGCCCCATCGTCGCCTGACGGCAGCGGTGCAACTTCGACGATGTCCAACCGCGCAGCGACAGGCAGTGCGGCCTGTATGGCAGCGTCGACGAAGTGTTGATCGCCGACCAGGTCGGGGTTCAGCCAGTCGTCCCACCAGTCCCGCGGCAGCGGGACAGGGTTCCGGTCGTGAATGTGAAGGAGCTCGTCAACGGCCCCCGAAGTCAAGATCGTGGCAGTAAGCGTCCATGGGGTCGGATCCTCGGCAGTTTTCACAGGGTCCTTCCACCATGAGTACAGTCCCGCGAGGGCGAGGACGTCGTCGGTGGCGCTGTGGATGTAGAACGGGGTCTTCTTCTTCGTGGCGGGGTCCGTCTGCCACTCGTAGTACCCGGTGGCCGGGATGAGGGCACGGTGCGTTTTGACCGGGCCGCGCCACGTCGCCTTCTCAGTGATGCCTTCCGACCGGGCGTTGAAGGTCGGAAACTTGGTCTTGAGCTCTTTGGACCAAGAGGGCGTCAGGGACCATCGCGCCGGCTCAACGCGGCGCACAGTGTCTGCGGTGCCCTTGGCCGAGTGAATGACGACGGGGATTGTTTGGGTTGGCTTGATGTTCCAACTGGGGCTCCAGTTGTGGAAGTCTCCCCCAACAGCGTCGAAGACACTCAGAAGTTCGTCAAGGGTGTTGGGGACTACGAGTCTGCCGCACATGATGTGAGGTTACAGCCGGTCGACCGCGGATGCCCAGACCCACAGTCGATGGACTTCCCTGCTCTGCCACTGAATGTAGACAGCGCGGTGCGTCCAGACGAGGGCATGGCCGTGGCTACGTTCCCTTGCGATGAGCTGACTTCTTCTTGGAGGGCGTCCTGCGCCGTCCGGGCCGGGTCGAGCTGCTCGCGCAGCTTGCCCAGTTCGTTCTCGGCGCGCAGCGCTCGTGCTGCTTCGCCGTCGGCGCGGAGGAGCGCGCCCCGGGCGCGCTAGCTCTAGGCCACGCGCCCTAGGAAATCCCGATTATTTCGAACCTATGTTCTAATATATTTATGGGACCGAACGAAACACCCAGCAGCCCCGGCCAGCACAAGACGGTGCGAGCTGACACCCTCGAACAGATCGAACCCGAGCATGGGGGCGCTTTTGTCGTGCGTCCCTACAGCCTCACAGCCGCGGAGCTCGGCGACCTACCCGCAGCCCTGGCCAGCGAACCCACCGCCGTGCGCGCTTGGGTGAGATATCCCGCCACCGCCGACCAGGTGCACGGCCGGGCCCTGGCGTGGACTCCACGGGCCGTGTACGTCCAATGGGAGAGCAGCGGTATCCACCGCGCGTGGGTGTGGGCATCGGCTGTCGAACGAGCAGCAGCGAACCAGAGTGCCTCCAGCTCCCCGGACTCGCGACCACAGGTAAACGTGATGACCGTGCGAGACACGCAACCCTTAGTCGCGTTAGTCAACGCGCAGCTGACGCAAAGCGGTGCCGAGTTCGTGACGTACACGGCGCAGGCTGCCGGGCCGTTCGGCGCGATTGTGTTCGGGTCGATCGATGGTCACCGGGTACGGCTGGAATTCTCTGTCGATCCTGCGACCAACACGTGCGCGGTGCAGCTGTTCGACCTAGCTTTGAAGGAGGTTCTGGCTGAGCGGACCCTGGCCCCGACGTTTGGCGAGGCCATCGAGTCATACGCGTGGGCCGGCGTGAGCGACTCGCTCGCTCTCACCTAGGGAGCAGCTTGCTAACACCGCGGGGCGGACCGTGAGTGGCCTGACTCCGGCGCCGAAGCGTCGCTGCGGGCCTAAATCGCGAACAGGTCCGGTATCAGGAGGACGAGGTCGCACTGGGGGCAGCACTGGCAGCCTTTGAGCCCTTGGCTCGTGGGCATGATCTCGACGTTCATCTAGGTACCGCAGGCGGGGCAGGCCGGACCACTCCAGGGGATCCCGTTGTCGCGCTCCGGGTCGAGCTGGTTGTAGACCAAGCGGGCGACCTCGATAGCGTCGGCACGGGCATCCGAGCCGGCTGCTGAAGTCGCCACTTCGTGCAGGACGACGTTGAAGGGCCCCGTTCCGGCGCCCTTAAGCGGCTCCCCTGCGACGGCGCGGGACAGAGCCTCCTCGAAGTCGCTTCGACTCATCGCTCCCCCGCTGTCTAGATTCATGTCGCTCAGTCTGGCCCAGCGTCGACGTCCGTGCACGGATCGCTTCTGATGCCGGGGCGCGGAAACGCCCCGGGCGGGGAGAGAGGACCGCCAGGGGCACTGATTGTGGGGCGCAGTAGCCTGCGCTAGGTCCGTCGTGTGTCCTAAGCGTCGAGGGCTCTGCTCTGGGCTAGGGCGGTGATGCGGTCGGGGCGGAACCCGGACCAGTGGTTGTGCTCGTCGACAACCACGATGGGTGCGGCGCTGTAGCCGAGGTCTTCCGTCACGTATTCGAGGGCTGCTGTGTTTTCGGTCACGTCGACGACTGTGTACGTGACGCCTGCTTTATCGAGCGCTATGTATGTCATCGTGCACTGAACACACGCTGGCTTACTGAATACCGTCACCAGCTCATTCATGATGTCGCTCCCTCTCTACCAACAATTTTTTTGCCCGGCTGGCAAGAGAAATCGATAGCGACCGGGAGTGGCGGAGTTCCGGGTCGTGGAATACCGGAGCGCAGTGAGGATATGCCGCGAAAGCCCGGAACGCAGGCACGGTAGGGAGCTACGGTGATCAGCCAGACAGGTAAGAACAGCAGGCCTTTACAGCGCCGCGTAGCGGCTCGATCAGGGTCCGGCCTCCGTGACGGCCCCCGCAGTGGCTTGTGCTGCATGCTGTCGCCTCTCCCGTTCTGTTGCCCTGAGAGCTGTGCGTTGACGGAATCCACTGATACTCCAATATTTCTTCTGGGCGATGACTGAGCTTGGGCGAACCTGCTCGCCGGTGGCTGGCCTGACGAGTGTCAGGCCAGCCGTCGGTACTCAAAGCGTGCGAAGGAGTTGAACGATGGCGGGGAGTGGGGCGAGGCTGATCGAGAGGCGTTCGATGACCTCCGGGCCTGGTTTCGTCTCGATTGCCTGAGTGAGCCGGTGCAGCTGCTCGACGGTGAGGCTTCGGCTGTCCCCGGTGTTCGGGTCACATCGGAGGGCGATGGCGTTGCCGAACAGAACCGCCGGGGTTCCTAGGGCATGAGCGATGATGGTTAGCCCGAGGTTGAGTGGGGAACCGTTGATGGCTCCCTCATCATCTACGAAGAGGTCGATGTCGTCTTCGAGGCTGACCACGTCGAAGTTGTTGCAGCCGATTGCGTTCTGAATGGACGTGACTGTATCTGTCTTGTCGATGGTGCAGGTCGTCGCCTCCTGGTGG
>NZ_JPRS01000300.1 GCF_000738085.1 Cryobacterium sp. MLB-32 | reverse complement strand
AATCGGCTGCGGTTTCACCCACCGTGGTTGCGAGGACTTTGATCACCCAGAAGATGAGGGTGACTTCGGGGACCTTGTTCAGCATGCGCCGCGTGGGGGAAACGGCGGGGGTCACTGTTGACGTCATGGGCGGGCTCCTTTGAAAGTGTTGGCTCTAGTGAACCCGGCCGTTTCTAAGAATTCTCACAGAAGTGAGTCGTCGACGCAGCAGCTGCGAGATTAAGAGTGCTTAGCCCGCGGTAGGGCGAGCCTGATCGCCGTGCCTGCTTGGGAGCTCTCCGCGACGGTGACGGTGCCGCCGTAGCGCACAGCGATTTCGCGTACGAGGGACAGGCCAATGCCAGAACCGGTTCGGGTAACGCCTCCGGTCGGCGTCGCGCCGGAGTGCGCAAACCGATCGAAGATACGCGCGGGATCAATACCTTGAATGCCCGGGCCGCTGTCATTCACCGTGACCCACACCATTTTCTTAGCCGCGGTGATATCCACGGAGATGAACGATTCGCTGGGGGCGAACCGCACAGCGTTGTCGAGCAGGGCTACAACGCACCGGGTGACGCTGGATGCTGGCACGCGCACGAAGGTGGGGTGCGGAGCAGTCAATTCAATGGTGATGCGCTTGTCGACCGCGATCAGAGTCATGGCGTGCACGGCGGTGGCAACGGCGGATTCCACCTCGATGACGGCCGTGTCGTGTCGGGCGGCGCCGCCGATTTCGGCTGATTCGAGGAGGTCGTTGACGATATGGATGAGATCTTTCGCGTCACTTCGAAGGTCAGCCACCACGGCAGAGGACGGATCGCTGTCGGGCAGGGTGCGTTGCAGAATTTGCAGGCGGGCGTCGAGTACGGCGAGGGGGGTTCGGAGTTCGTGGCTTGCGTCGGCGACGAAGGCGCGCTGCATCCGTAGGACTTCGCCGAGAGGTTGCACGGCCCGTCGGGTGACCAGCCAGCTCATGACGCCGGCCAGGATGATTAGCGTGACGCCGAGGACCGTCGCGGCACGCAGCAGACCGACGGCGCTGACTTGCAAGTTGTTCGTGTCGGGGACCGGTTCAAACAGCTCGGAGAGGGAAATTTCGGACAGGATGTAGACGAAGACGGTGATGATGACGACGGTGACAACGGCCGCGCAGGCGATCGCGATTCGGGTGCCGACGATGCGTGAGGCACGCCGGATATCCAGGGTGTCGCTGTCGATGAGAGGAGAGGTTGCGCGGGTCATGGTTGTCCTAAACGGTAGCCCTGACCGCGCGCGGTGACGACGATGTTGATGTCGGTCTTGCGTCGGAGGTAATGGACGTAGGTGTCCACTGTTCCGGCTGTGTCGGTCGCGCTGAAGACGGCCTGCAGAATTTGCTGGCGGGAGAAGGTGCGTTGCGGGGCTTCGGCAAGGAGTCTGAGCAGTTTGTTCTCCTTATCGGTGAGCAGGATGCGCCCGTCGTAGGGGGAATAGATCGTGCGACTGTCGGGGTAGTACTCCCACCCGCCGACCAGCAACGTGCGGCCTTCACCGGTATACACCCGGCGGATTGCGCGTAACCGGGCGAAGAGCTCATCAAACTCGAACGGCTTGACGAGGTAGTCGTTTGCGCCGATGTCGAGCCCGGCCACCTTGTCGCCGGTGGTACCGAGGGCCGTGAGAAGAAGAATGGGGGGGTGGTGATGAGCTTGCGGCGAAGCGCTTTGATGACTCCCAGCACGTCCAGTGCTGGGAGGCGGCGATCGATGACCATCACGTCGAAGTCACTGGCGAGGCCGGCGGCCAGTCCACCTGCACCGTCGGCAAATAGGGTGACGTCGTAGATTTCTGAGAGGACATTCTTGATCAGGGGCCCGAGCTGCGGGTCGTCCTCGATGAGCAGGAGGCACGGGCGGGTCAGGATGTCAGCGGGCATCGGCGGCTCCTTCGTATTCAGGTCCAGCGTGGACACCGGATCGACGATCGATCCAGTGTGACAGCGATAAATTCCACACCGCATCGGTCAGGGCTACGGCGGCCATCGAGTACACGATCGACGCCACCACGTCGGACGGATAGTGCACGCCCAGATAAACCCGGGAGGCTGCGGTGCCCAGTACCACGATCGTTGACGCTCCGATCAGGACCGGGCGGTACCGGCGACCCGCCGTGAGGACAACGAACCCGAGGACGAAGCAGGCGGCGAAACTGGTGTGTCCGCTCGGGAAGCTGAGACCGCCCGGCTCGAGCACGAGGATGTGGGTCAGTGACGGAATGTCGGGCCGTGGACGGTGCACGAGCAACTTCATGGCCTCGGCACCCAGCGTCGGGATAATCACGATGAGGAAAAAATGGATCGCGGTGCGCGGACGCCGGGTCACCAGCAGGATCACACCGGTGACCAGCAGCACCAGCAACCCCGCCGCCGCGGGCTCAAACAGCCAATTGATCCCGAGCGCAACGCTATCGAGTTGCGGGGTATGGGCTTTATTCACCTGGCGAATCAAAGCCATTTCCGTGGACGTCCACCCGGAAGATGATTCCAGCACGAACCCGCTGATCATGACTGCGAGTATGACGCCGACAGCGGAAATGACGGTGCGTGCGAAACGGATGCATGTGTGAGTGCCTGTGCCCATCCCTCCAGAGTCCCGCCTGCCATCTCAGGATCTTCTAAGAAAAGAACGATTCGTTTCGGTAGTCGATGACGTTGATCA
>NZ_JPRS01000299.1 GCF_000738085.1 Cryobacterium sp. MLB-32 | reverse complement strand
TCGTCGCTTCGATGTCGCGAACGGCGATGCCGACGTTGTCGAGTTTGATGGCCATGTGTTGAAAGCTATCAAGGTGGATTGAATAGCTCCAGTGGCGCGGCCATACTACTGCCCGCAAGCCGGACGGCCACCGCGACAGATCCACAGCAGATCCACGCCACGACCCAACACCCCAAGGACGTGTCAGAGGGGAACCGCAAACGGCTGGATGTAAAGGGTGGCACGCCTTCTTCGCTCGGCAAGGAGTCCCCCAAGAGTCCCAATGTGTTCGAGCGGCACTTCGAACGCGTCGTCACATTTCGAGGAGGTGTTGCAGTTCGCACAATTACGGCCTGGCCCAAGGCGCTCCTAGGGACGCGCTAGCCCTCCCTGTCGCCGGCCGACATATCGCCGACGCCAGGTGCGCCGCTGGCGAGTGCGTAGCGCTGCATCACCGCACCCTTCGGTGAGGCGACGACCGGTTCGATGAGTCTGAGGTTCGTCGGAACCACGCCGTCGGCGAAGACCTTCTTTCCACCGCCGAGGAGGATCGGATACACCCAGAGCGTGAGCCGATCGAAGAGCAGTTCGGCGAACAACGTCTGGACGAAATCGAGACTCCCGATGACGTGGGTGTTCGCGTGCCGGTCGCGCAGTTCGCGCACGGCAGCGACGGTATTAGGACCGAGGAGTGTGGAGTTGGCCCACTCGAGAGTCGGCGTCTGGCGCGAGGCCACGTATTTCGGGAGACGGTTGAAGAGACCCGCGATGCTCTCGTCCAGGCCGCCCTCTTGATGCGGCCAGTACGCGGCGAAGATGTCGTAGGTGTTGCGCCCAAGCAGCAGCGCGTCCATCCCCGCCATCCCGGATTCGACCTGCGCGCCGACGACCTCGTCGAATAACGGCGATTGCCAGCCGCCAAACGCGAAACCACTGTCGGCGTCCTCGTCTGGTCCGCCGGGCGCCTGCGCGACGCCGTCGAGCGTAGTGAACAGGTCGATGTGGATGAGTCCCATGCTTATTCCGTTCCTGTTGCCCGTCGTCGCCCCGGTGATGGGACTACTTGGAGGCTTCCACACGATGCGCTGGGAAGCAACGGGCAGTAACGGGTCGACACGAGCGAACTGCGCATCGGGCAATGCCTCCGACCGAGCAACGACATCCGCCCGCCCTGAAGGATGGACAAAGGTCAGGTGACACGCCCTCGACTAAACCGTAAACGGAACTGTCCGCGGGAGCCGAGAGCCGCGCAGGCGAACAACGGCGGCCAGGTGCGGATCGCTCACGCGGTGCGGTTCTGCTTGCCGTCGAGCCACAGCGTGTCCGAGGGGTCGCTGTGCGCGGTACCTGTGCCCACATGCTTGGCGTCGATCTTTTCGCCGCTTTTGATGACGTGCACCAGAGCCATGGCATGACCGCGGCCCAAGTCGAAGTCAGCTTTGAGCCAGTCAATGATAACGCCGGCTTTCGTGGACGGATCGTCGAAACCCTTCGCCTGGGCGAGCGCGATGAACTGGCGCGGGGTCAGTCCCGTTTTATCTTCGATGTTGTCGAGGTACGCCTGGAATGACATCTCTACTCCTCTGCCGGTGGTGCTGAGATTCGTAGGTCCGACACGCAACAAGATTCGATCTTTCGATCAAGATATCCCGCGCAGCGCGAATCGGACCGGCCAGGTCAAAAACGAACCTTGACGAAGTGAAAAACTAGCGAGCGTGCGAGGCTGACCGAAAGTGGCAAGAAATGAACCGCCCACGGAAAGCTAC
>NZ_JPRS01000298.1 GCF_000738085.1 Cryobacterium sp. MLB-32 | reverse complement strand
TCGCTCAAGCCCCAGTTCCTCCTCGATGGTTTGGGTGCGGTGCATTCTGAATTCGTTCGGATCTCCTTCACCAAGACCGAAAACCCGAACAAGCCTGGTCCCGTGCTCATCACGAGCCAAACCTCGCGCGAACAGTCCGGTGCCGACAGCTACAAGTACCTGCTGCAGCCCAACTTGCTGCTGCGTTAGCCGCACACTTACGAAAAGAACACCATGCACATCGGAATCATCGGCCTCGGAAAAATGGGCGCGAACATGCGCGATCGCCTGCGGAACCAGGGCATCACCGTCACGGGCTACGACCGCAACCCAGAGGTTACGGATGTCTCGTCCACCGCAGACCTGATCGCCGCGCTCCCGGCGCCGCGCCTCGTCTGGGTGATGGTCCCGTCCGGTGTCGTCACCAACGCGGTCATCCAGGATCTCTCCGAACAACTTGAGGCGGGTGACCTCGTGATCGACGGCGGGAACTCCCGATTCACCGAGGACTTCACCCACGCAGCACTGCTTCAGGACAAGGGCATCAACTACATCGACGTGGGTGTCTCCGGAGGAGTCTGGGGCGTCGAAAACGGGTACGGGCTGATGGCCGGCGGAAACGCTGACCAGATTGAGCGAGCCATGCCCGTGTTTGACGCGCTTCGTCCCGCGGGCCCTCGAGACGAGAGCTTCGTGCACGCCGGTGAAATTGGCGCCGGCCACTACGCCAAAATGGTGCACAACGGCATCGAATACGCCCTCATGCAGGCTTACGCCGAGGGTTATGAGATGCTCGCGAAACGCGACGACCTGATCAAGGACGTCACCGGAACGTTCAAGAGCTGGCAGCGTGGCACCGTCGTGCGGTCGTGGTTGCTCGAACTCCTCGTGAAGGCTCTCGAAGAAGATCCAGAACTGGCCAGCATTGAGGGTTTCGTCGACGATTCCGGAGAGGGTCGTTGGACGATCGAGGAAGCACTGTCGAATGCCGTGCCGGTTCCGGCCATGAGCGCGGCCATCTTCGCTCGATTCGCGTCTCGTCAGGAGGACTCCCCCGCGATGAAAGCTGTGGCAGCCCTACGCAATCAGTTCGGTGGACACGCCGTCAAGAAGGCCGACTGATCCGACGTGCGCGTCACCCACCTGTCGCTCACTGACTTCCGCAATTATGCGGCAGCGGAGGTTCCCCTGCTTGCGGGAGCCAATCTCATCGTGGGGCGTAACGGTCAGGGAAAAACCAACCTGGTGGAGGCCCTGGGCTATTTGAGCACCTTGGGCTCACACCGGGTCTCCGACGACAAGGCCATGATCAGGGCCGGTCAGCCAGCGGCGATTATCCGCGCCCGGCTCGAGTACAACGGGCGAGACATTCTTACCGAGGTTCAGCTGAACCGTACGGGACTGAATCGTGCTCAGGTGAACCGCTCGGCAATCCGTACCCGGGACTTGCCGCGGTATTTTTCCAGCGTCGTTTTCGCCCCAGAGGACCTCGCTCTCGTTCGCGGGGACCCTTCGGGGCGCAGGAGGTTTCTTGACCAGCTGCTCGTGCTGCGCTCCCCCAGACTCTCCGGCGTGATCGCGGATTACGAGCGGGTGCTCAAGCAACGCAACACGCTGTTGAAGTCGGCGCGCGGATCGGGAATGAAAGATGGCCAGCTCAGCACCCTGGATATCTGGGACGAACGCCTGGTGGCGCTCGGGTCGGAGATCATCGACGAGCGCGCTGAGCTCGTGCGGCTGCTTGGGGAACCCCTTCGTGCCGCGTACCGAGCCGTCGTCGATGAGGATCACCGCCCAGAACTGCTGCCGCTGCTGAGTATTTTCGGTGGTGATGAGCTGTCGTTGGTCGCGTCTCGCGGGGTCTCGACATCGATCTCCACAGGGGTCTCGACAGGCTCGACCAGCGAGGGGGGCGCGGCCCAGGGGTTGTCTCGCGGGGTCTCGACAGGGGTCTCGACAGGCTCGACAGGCACGACCCAAGCGACCAGCGGGGCTGGCACACCGACGACGGCGGATGCTTTTCGGGCCGCGCTGGCGGGGCTGCGGCGCAAGGAAATGGAGCGAGGCATCACCCTGGTCGGGCCGCACCGCGACGATCTGGTCTTCATGCTCAATGACCTCCCGGCGAAGGGATATGCGAGTCACGGCGAATCATGGTCGTTCGCTCTCTCGCTCAAGCTTGCTTCGGCGGAGTTACTGCGCCGGGAGTCCGCCAGCGGCGACCCGGTGCTGATTCTCGACGACGTTTTCGCCGAGCTCGACCAGTCGCGGCGCACGCGTCTGGCCGAGGCCATCATCGGATACGAGCAGGTGCTCATCACGGCCGCCGTCCTCGATGATGTGCCGGAAGCACTGACGGCTCACGTCATCCATATCCGGGGCGGTGCCGTTGTCGATGGCTGAAGCTGAGGAACCGGCCGAGCCTGTCGGTCGACGTTACAGCGAGGCAGCGAACGTCTTCCTGCGGTTCAAGGACGTTTTCGGCGACCCGAATGCGCGGCGGAACCGCAGCCGGCGGCGTCCGCGCGACGAGCAGGGGTCGAGCGTTCCGTTCGGTGCTGGTCGTGACCCGCGCGGCATCGGCGACACAATCAACTCTTTGACCATGCAGCTGGGCTGGAATTCTCCCCTGGCCCAGTCGGAGTTGCTGGCGTCGTGGGCCGAACTGGCCGGTGTCGAGACCGCGAATCACTCCAGTCCGGCCGGGATCGATGAGGGGGTACTCACCGTTCATTGTGAGTCGACTGCCTGGGCAACGCAGTTGCGGTTGATGCGCAACGAGATCATGAGCCATATCGCCGTCAAATATCCGGAGGCGGGCATCCAGTCGATCCGTTTCCAGGGCCCCAACGCCCCATCCTGGAAAAAGGGCCCCAGATCAATTCCAGGGCGCGGTCCGCGCGATACCTACGGCTAACCATGCAAATAAGGTCAACCGCCCGAAATAAACGCGTCAAACGGCGATTGTGGCCGGTTGGAGTCCCCCCGTTTGGTAAACTGAATGGTCGCCCGTGCGATGGTCAGGAGCCAAATTTCAGATGACAGTTGAACCTACGCCCGTGCCGGAGCACGAATACGGTGCAGA
>NZ_JPRS01000297.1 GCF_000738085.1 Cryobacterium sp. MLB-32 | reverse complement strand
GAGCCGTTTGATGGGGAGCTGTTCGTGCAGAGCACGCCGTTGATTAGTTTGCCGGAGACGACCGTGTTGACGGTGGGGTGCTGAGCGGGCTTTTGTGCTCCTGTTGATGTCGAGCTGAGATGGCTGCTTGGCAGTGGCGTCCTCAGGCCTCACCTACTCGCTAGCCACTTCACAGACGACAATCACCCTCCTGAGTTACGCGAGATTCCCCCCTGTTTCAGGGGTGGGGAATAGTCGCCCGGGTCGCAACTGGCGACATACCGTAGAGGGTGGGGGCAGTTCAGTGTCCTTCAGCGATGCACATGGAGGCAGTGATCGAGATGAGCGATATACCAATTTTTGCTCGGCGCCGATTCAGCAAATCATCCCGTCGATTGACGATGACGGATGTCTATTCTCCAGACGCCGGCTGGACGAAGGTGCCGCGGAAGTTGGACTTCACGAACCGCGTTGCGATTCAGCTGGTCGCGGATGGCATCACGCGAGTCCGGTTGTGGTCTCGTCGAGAAACGCATGAAGTGTCGATTCTTGAATCGTCTGTTCTTCGGCCCGGTTTGAGCGAGACTGGGGAGTAGCGGTACGGGACGTGGGTTCCGGGAGCGTCTCGCGAGGTCTCGATCGCTCGTGCCTCGCGCCTCGACCAGCGGGTGGGCGGGGTGGCGTGAAGTATGTGAAAATGACTCTGGGGTCTGTATCGAGCCTGCCGTGTATTTCTAGGGAAGGCCGTTGAGTGGAACTCCGCGACTACATTCGCATTCTGCGCAAGAGCTGGGTGCTGATTGTGCTTCTTACTCTTGTTGCCGTGGGCGCAGCATCCACTTATTCGATTCTGCAGACGCCGACGTTCAGCGCCACGGCCAAGGTGTTCGTGTCGACACAGTCCACCGGCACCACCTCGGAGCTGGCCCAGGGCAACAGCTTCACCGTGCAGCGCGTGAAGACGTACTCCGACCTCGTGGCCACCCCCATCGTGCTGCTTCCGGTCATCGGTTCGCTCGACCTCGGCATTACGCCGGACGCTCTGGCGACGAAGGTCACGGCATCCGCTCCTTTGGACACGTCGATCATCGATATCACCGTGACCGACACCGACCCGGTGCGTGCCGCGGAGACAGCGAACGCCATTTCGGCGAGCCTGACGTCGGTGGTGGCTGAGATCGAGACACCCGTCGGCGCCGATGCCGTGTCGCCGGTGAAGCTCACCCGCGCGCAGCAGGCGACCGTGCCGTCGATTCCGGTGAGCCCGAACGTACCTCTTAATATTGCGCTCGGCGCGCTCGTGGGCCTGGCGCTCGGCGTGGGAATCGCCGTGCTGCGCGAAACGCTGGAAACACGCATTCGCAACCAGCGCGACGTGGAACAGGTGACCGACAGCCCTATTCTCGGTGGCATCGTGTTCGACCCGAAGGCGCAGGAACGCCCGCTGATCGTGCACGTCGACCCGCGCAGCCCACGCGCCGAGTCGTTTAGAACCCTTCGCACCAACCTGCAGTTTCTCGACGTGGGACGCACCGAGCGCGCCTTCGTGGTGACCTCGTCGATCGAGGCCGAGGGCAAGAGCACGACCGGTGCCAACCTCGCCATTGCGCTGGCCGACTCCGGCTCGCGCGTGCTGCTCGTTGACGCCGACCTGCGCCGCCCGAAGATCGCGGACTACATGGGTATCGAAGGTGCCGTAGGCCTCACCGACGTGCTCATCGGTAAGGCCGAGCTGAAAGACGTTATTCAGCCCTGGGGCCGTGCGCAGCTGTTCGTGCTGCCGGCCGGACACATTCCGCCCAACCCGAGCGAGCTGCTCGGCTCCGCGCGCATGACGCACATCATCGGGGAACTCAACCGCGCGTTCGACGTGGTGCTCTTCGACTCGCCGCCGCTGCTGCCGGTGACCGACGCCGCCGTACTCGCGAAGAACGTGGGCGGGGCGCTCATCATCGTGGCCGCCGGACGCACTCACAAGAACCAGCTGAAGGGCGCCATCGCGGCGCTGACGAACGTGGGCACGTCCGTGTCGGGACTGGTGCTCACCATGCTGCCGACCAAGGGTCCGGACGCCTACGGGTACGGCAACTATGGGTACGGGTACGGATCTGACCTCGACGCCGAGACTGCTGCTGCGCCGAAGGGCAAGGCCGGTCCGCGTCGCACGCGGGTGCAGGCGTGAGCGAAACCGGTAGGCACGGGCGGCGGGCGGCTGTGCCGGCGGGGGTCGGTGGCGAGAGCTCGGGTGCGAAGGTCTCGACAAGCTCGACCAGCGGTATGGGCGCGGTCTCGACAAGCTCGACCAGCGGAATGTTCAGCGTGCTGGTGGTGTGCACGGGGAACATTTGCCGGTCTCCGCTGGCGGAGCACCTGCTGCGCGCTCGGTTTGCCGCCGCGGGAGTTGCGGCCAGGGTGAAGAGCGCGGGCACCCGCGCCATGGTGGGCCACGACATGACCGCCGAGGCGGCCGCGCTGGCCCTGGAGTACGGCGCCGCTGACATGCCGCACGCGGCGCAGCAGCTCACGCCGGAGCTCATCGCCGAAGCCGATCTGGTGGTGACCGCAACGCGGGAGCACCGCTCTGCCGTGGTGTCGATGTACCCGAAGAGCACCCGGTATGCGTTCACGTTGAAGCAGCTGGCGCGGTTGATGGCTGCGGTCGAGGCACGACCAGCGGTTGGTGCGGGGGACTTTATTGAAGCGATCGCGGCGTCGCGGGGGATGACTCCTCCGCCGGCGGATCCACTGGAAGACGACATCGAAGACCCGTACCGCCAGTCGTCCGCGGTCTACGCGCGCACGGCCGCCGCCATCGACGCGGCCGTCACCACCATCTCAACGGGCATCATCGCCTCCGTCGGAAAGCGGTAATCATGGCTCGTCGTCCCGTTCGTCACGTTCCCAAAGACTCCTCGCGTCGCCGCGTGTGGGTGTACGCCGCCGTGGCCGCGTTCATCATCTTCGACCTCGCCCTGATTGGCTTCGCACTCAGCACCACGAAGGCCGACGCCGACGTCACCCCCGGCACCGTGCCCACGTCCACGCTGGTGCCCACGCCCAGCCCCACCCCGGCGGCCAGCACCACCACCGCTCCTACGCCCTCGGCCAGCGCCGTCGTGGCCGTGACCCCCGCCCGCATGATCTCCGCCGCTGACGGAACGACGGCCTGGCGGGCCGCGTCGGGGGCGTGCCCCGCGGCATCCGCCTCACCCGAAGTGAGCACCGACTCGGGCGCCACCTGGACCGCCACCGACGCCACCGGCCCCGCCGACGTGACGGCAGTGCAGACGCTCTCGGCCCAGAGCGGCAGCGTGGTGCAGTTCGTCGGACTCGACCTCGCCGATTGCGCGCCCCTGTTCGTGAAGACCTTCGTGGGCGGCGACAACTTTCGCTCCTACCCGGAGCAGCTCGACGGCCAGTGGTTCGTGAACCCCGCCGACCGCGCCGTGGTGCACAGCCCCGAGGGCGACCAGACCGCGCCGTGTGCGTCGGTGCTGGCCCTCGCTCCCCGCAGCGGCACCGAAGCGGCCGTGCTGTGCGCGTCTAACGAGCTGTACGTCACCACGGATGCCGCCGCCACCTGGTCGGCCGCCAGCGTGCTCGCCGGAACCGTCAACCTCACCGCCTCTGACGCCGGCTACGTGGCCGCCGTCGCTGGCTCGGCCGAGTGCGCGGGCGTGCAGATCGTCACCCTCACCCCCGAGCTCGGCGCTACCGTCACCGGCTGCCTGCTCGTTGCGGGCGACCTCGCCGGCAACGTGGCACTCTCCGCCAGCGGAGACACCCTCTGGGTGTGGGCCGGCGAGACCCTCGGTCGCAGCACCGACGCCGGGGCAGCCTGGCTCTAACCCCTCTCTCGCCGCCGGTCGCGGCTGGCACGCTGGAATCAGCGACTACAATCTGGAGGCGTCGTACAGGTCATCGAGCACGCCGGTTGCACCTCTGGTGCTTCACTGTAGGCCGGCTCATGCACTAGTCCGTGTCTTTGGAGCCTGTGATCCCTCTCATTAAGACTGAGAGATTCTCTTGGGCTTCGTGAAGGCCAATAGGGCGCCCGTCTCTGGCCCTGTGAAGTATTTCTTCAGTGAGAAGTTGAGCTGCTTTGAATTCACCTATCGTGGGGTCTCTTCTGGGGCGTGGCCCCAAAATGATCTCAAGGC
>NZ_JPRS01000296.1 GCF_000738085.1 Cryobacterium sp. MLB-32 | reverse complement strand
GTGGACTCACCAGTTTCGCGGGTGTACGTGGGGGTGCACTATCCCTCTGATGTGGTGGCGTCGAACGTTTACGCCACAGCGGCGATAACGCTGGTGGTACTCAGCCATGGCGTTGGTGACATTTCGGGGTTGAAAAAGGGAGAACCTCCGGTTTCCGCGGTGATGTCGAAGTCGCCACGAAAACGGAGGTTGCCATGCCCCACGCTAATAACAGATTGGCCCTTCATGGGAGGGCCTTGCTGGTCGAACGAGTGATCAGTGACGGTCGCCCAGTCTCCCACGTTGCCAAAGAGCTCGGCACCTCCCGTCGGTACGCTCACCGCAGGATCAACCGGCACCGCGCGGAGGGCGGCACCGATAACCGCCTGTATTGGATGAGGGCTTGGCGCCGCATCGGGTGTAGCTTCTTTGTTTCGCTGGAGGCTGAGGGGGGTGCCAGCCCCCGCGGGATGGCAATCAGTGTTCCTTCGTGCACATCGCGAAGGAGCGCTGAAGGCAATTCAAAGTAAAGGGGTCACATGTTCTGCCGGGCGGGCGGCGTCGGGGTACGGGGCGGTGGAGCTCTAGCGGGGGCCGCGCAGGTTGCGAGCGGCCCGCAAGGGCGCGCGCAGCATCCGCGCCGACGCTGCGGGGCCGAGCCGGATGAAGGACCCGGTGACAACGATGCCGAGAGCTACCAAGATTGCCCACGTCAGCTCGAGTGAGGGCAAGATCTGCCGCAGTATCAGGGCAAGGGGGATGGCTAGCCACTCCCAGCGGCCGCTGAGCGCGACGAACGGCAGCAGCAACAACGCGTACCACGGGTATCGCGGACTCAGGATGAGCAGGGTGCTGCCGATCATCGCGAGCTGGCCCAGCCACGGCCGATCCGGGTCTGTCTTCCAGAGGACCAGGGCCGCGATGAGCACGAGCAGCCCGCCGGCAGCGAAGACCGCGACGCCGCCGGGGGCGAAGAGTGAGATGAGCGCAAAGCGATTTCCACTCGAGTACCCTTCCTCGGTGAGGTAACCGGGAAGGTAGCCGAGCACGCCGATTCCGGTCATGAGTACATACGGCACGTACAGCGCCAGGAACGTGACGGCAGCGGCGAGGCTGACCTTCCACCCCTGCCGACGGAGCATGGCTGGCGCCGCGATTACAGGCACAAGCTTCACAGCGATCGCGACCCCGAGGGCGACTCCGCCGCGCCAAAATCGTGCTCGGGTGACGCAGAAAGCCGCGGCGAGAGTGAAGGTCACACTGAGCACGTCGATATGGGAATTCGTGATCGCCTCGGACGCCACAAGCGGACACCAAGCCCAGTAGGCGGCGAACCGCGCAGTGATGCCGCGACGGTTCATCCCGACCAGAAGCATCACCGTCGTGCCGAGGCTGAGCAGCAGCCCCCCGAGCTGCAGCGGCCAATAGGTGGCCGTGGGCGGCACTAGGAGCCGGATGCCGGCGAAGTAGAGTTCCGCGGCCGGCGGGTAGATCGTCGGAACGGCCGGACGGTTAAGAGCAGTGCAGAGCACCGCGTCAGAGGCAGTCTTGTGGGTGACGACGATCCGCTGCCCCTGACAGGTCTCCGGGACGGTCCCCGACCGAACCGTCGAGGGAAACAGCCACTCCGGACGGAGCGGGTCGAGCCGGTCGTCGGCCGGCACGTAGGCGTACGGCGAGATCCCGGCGTTCTGCACGATGCCATCCCAGGCATAGCGGGCTGAGTCAGTACTCGTATTCGGCGGGCCCACCATCGCAGCGACCCCGATGCCGAGCGACCCGGCGAGCACGAGCACCACGACGGCGCGCCCGCGAACCCGACGGAGCAGAAACACCGCCGCTGCGAACATGGCCCAGAGCACGCCCGTGCAGGCCAAGAGCGGTACGGTGTCCCGCGTCGGCTCGAAGAGCGAGAACATCAGCACGCAGTACCCGGTCAGCGCCGCGCTGGCGGCCAGGAGAAGGGAGATGATCGTGATGCGCACGAGGCCATCCTGCCTGAGTTTCCCGGTGAACGCCGCCCCAATGGGTCAGCATTGAGCCGAACCGATGTGTGCGTCACAGAACCGTTAGAAGTGAAATCGGCCACCGGCATCTACCTCATGGTTCGACGGCGCTTAATCCCCTCCGATGCTTATCTCTCCCATCGTATTTTCGACTTCCTAGCAAACGGTGCAGGTGTACAGAATCGGACGGTTTTGAGGAACAACTGTCGAATCAGGGCAATCGTGTTCGCTCACATAATGAAGCCGCCCGCAGAGAAAACTCGGAACAGGGGAGCAACACCATAAATCTCACGATCTCGATCCAGGTCAGCGTTGACGGCG
>NZ_JPRS01000295.1 GCF_000738085.1 Cryobacterium sp. MLB-32 | reverse complement strand
CGAGGCATCAAGCAGTAAGCCCTTGGCCGTTGCGCTAGCCAAGGAGCTCCACCTCGCACTCCGACGAGTCCTCTCAAGTTCTGACCGCGCCAAAGCGCTGTGGTCCAAAGCCGCAAGCGTGCTGCGATCATTTCAAATTCGTGTCGATCCGTCAGGGACCTACTCCTTCACTGTCGACGTGGAACCCGAGCGCGGCGTGGCCGATAGCGGAGATCTCGCCGTCGATCTCCAGGAGCTGCTGGAAACCATCGGGTTGGCTGCGCGTGAGGCCAACACGGTCATTCTGCTGGCCGTCGACGAGCTCCAAGAGGCCTCATCCGACGACCTCGCTGCCCTCAATGTCGCCCTGCATAATCTCGGGCAGGATGTCTTCCCCGTCCCCGTCGTCTTCGTCGGAGCGGGGCTGCCCTCCCTCCCCGCGGTGCTCGCCGATGCGACCAGCTACGCGGAGCGCCTCTACGACTACCGCCAGATCGGCTTGCTCGACACAACCGCAACGTCTGACGCCCTCACTGCTCCGGCCCGCGCCAACGGAGTCGACTGGGAGCCTGACGCCCTGGCGGCGGCGGTGACCGCGACCGGGGGATACCCCTATTTCATCCAAGCGTGTGGAAGCCATGTCTGGGCGGTCAGGGCCACGGACACCATCAGTCTTCAAGACGCTCAGATCGGCATCGAGTCAGCGCGAAATGAAGTGGAACAGGGTCTCTACCAATCGAGGTGGGAGCGGGCAACCCCAACACAGCGGGCCTTCATGTCCGCGATGGCCGTCGACGACGATGCCCCCTCATCAATGGCCGAACTCGTGACCCGTTTGCGAAAGAAGCGCACCACGGACCTCTCCGTCAATCGCCGAGACTTGATCCGAAGCGGTCACATCTACACGCCCGAACGCGGTTTCGTTGCGTTCACCGTGCCTGGCATGGCCGACTTCATCGCCAGGCAAGGCGAGTAGCCGACCCTGGCACCCTCGCCGAGGCCGGCATCTACCCGTGCGCGATGAACGACCGTGCCGCTGCGACGACGTCCGGCCCGATTACATCCAACGGCTCAGCGCGCAACAAGGCCGCGGGGGACTTGTCGCCTAACTCCGGGTTCATGCCCTGGAACCAAGCCTGGATCACCTTCGCGCCCTCGCGTTCACTCAGAATGCCGGCCACGTAATAGGAGGTACGCAATCTCTGGACGACGTCCGCGCCAGGCGCACGGGAGCCTTCCGCCCATTCGCGCACAGAGCGCGTGTTCGACACCCTGCCCAGATAGGCGACGAGTTGGGCGCCGAGGATGTCGCGCAGACCCGTGACGATCTCGCCGGTGTCCAGCCGCACCGAGTCCTCGTACGCGCGGTGACCTGGTTGCGAGGCGGGGACGGGAATGCTCATGCCCACCAGTCTTCCCCGTCCTGGACTTGGTAGCAAGAATCACTACTGTTTTCACGCTCAATATCACAGGTAATATAACACCCAATATGACCGATAATAGTTATTATGTCAATGCGAGTAGGTATTATTCCAACAGATGCACGATTTGGCCCTCCTCGCCCTTCGGCATCGTGTGATTATCCAGTGGCGGCGGAAACTGGCTCTTGATCAGCATTTCCCCGGCGCGGCTGACGTGATCCAGTTGGCGCGCATGATGCTGAGGCGATGTGTTCCTCGT
>NZ_JPRS01000294.1 GCF_000738085.1 Cryobacterium sp. MLB-32 | reverse complement strand
CCTAACTCTGCCATACTCAACGAATTCCCTGAGGGGGGTAGACAGCACGTGCACAATCATGCATAGGTGCCACACTCTCGGTCGAATCAGTGCCGTGCGGTATCGTCAGCCTAGGGCGAATTGCCCCTAGTCGACAGGGCTGTCGCGACAGCGCAACTGCCCATGCCGTCTTGACTCCCCGTGAAAGGACCGCCATGGCCACCCGTGAACTCCACAACTTCGTGAACGGCGACTACGCGGATTCAACCGCGACCGAACGACTCGACATCATCAATCCGGCAACCGAGGTTGTGTACGCCACGAGTCCTGTCTCGACCGAAGCGGATGTCGCGGCGGCCTACGCAACGGCCACGACCGCGTTCGAGACCTGGGGCGAGACCACTCCCGGAGAACGCCAGAATGCCCTCCTCAAGTTCGCGGACGCCATCGAAGAGCGCTCAGAGGAACTCGCCGACATCGAGAGCGAGAACACCGGAAAGCCGCGCCCTGGATTGGTCGGCGAAGAGGTCGACATGATGCTCGACCAGCTCCGCTTCTTCGCCGGCGCCGCCCGCATGCTCGAGGGCAAGTCCGCTGGCGAATACATGAAAGACCACACGTCATTCGTGCGCCGGGAGCCCATCGGCGTTGTCGGCCAGGTCACACCGTGGAACTACCCCATGATGATGGCCATGTGGAAGATCGCTCCCGCCCTCGCCGCGGGCAACACGATCGTGCTGAAGCCCTCCGATACCACCCCGGTCTCCACCCTGCTGCTGGCCGAGATCGCCTCCGAGTTCCTTCCGGCCGGAACCTTCAACGTCGTGATGGGTGACCGGCACACCGGTCGCCACCTGGTCACGAACCGCACGCCCCAGCTCGTTTCCATCACCGGCTCCGTGCGCGCCGGCATGGAGGTGGCCGGGGCTGCCGCCCTTGACCTCAAGCGCGTGCACCTCGAGCTGGGTGGCAAGGCGCCAGCCATCGTCTTCAATGACGCCGACATCGCTTCTGCGGTCGAGGGGATCGTGGGCGCGGCCTTCTACAACGGCGGGCAGGACTGCACCGCAGCCACCCGCATCCTCGTGCAGGAGGGCATCCACGACGAGTTCATGGCCGCTCTTGCCGCCTACGCCAAAGACAACGCTCGCACCGGAGCCCCGCTCGATGAGGGGATCCTCTACGGTGCGCTGTCGAGCGCCGATCAGCTCGCGCGCGTACAAAGCGTGGTCGACAATCTTCCCGACCACGCCACGATCGAGCTCGGCGGACACCGTCAGGGAAACCGTGGATACTTCCACGAGGCGACGATCGTCTCCAACCTGCTGCAGACGGATGACGCGGTGCAGAACGAGATCTTCGGCCCGGTCATCACCGCCCAGAAGTTCACCGACGAGGCGCAGGCCCTGTCCTGGGCGAACGACGTGCAATACGGTCTCGCTTCATCCGTGTGGACCTCGAACCACGGTACGGCGATGCGCATGGCCAAGAACCTCGACTTCGGCTGCGTCTGGATCAACACGCACATCCCGCTCGTTGCAGAGATGCCGCACGGCGGCTTCAAGCACTCCGGCTACGGCAAAGATCTCTCGATGTACGGCATGGAGGACTACACCCGGATCAAGCACGTCATGAGCTACATCGGCTGAGAACCGGAAATCACCAAAAAAGAAGGGCCCGTCCGAAGACGGGCCCTTCTTTTTTGTCTAATTCAGAATTAGATTGCGTTCACGTCAAGCTGGATGCCAGGTCCGAAGGTGGTCGAGACGACACCCTTCGTGATGTAGCGGCCCTTGG
>NZ_JPRS01000293.1 GCF_000738085.1 Cryobacterium sp. MLB-32 | reverse complement strand
GATGCCGTGCTGTTTGCGGATCGCTTGAATGCGGTTGCCGATTCCGGTCTGTCCAAGGAAGTCTGTCACGCGGACATATTACAGCCGAAACCCTTGTCAACTGTTACGAATCGATTTACTGTGTCCTCAACAGATTCCGACCCACGGTTTCTGTCATCAAGAAAGGCGAATCATGAGTGAAGAATTCATCCTCCCCGTCCACGTCGCCGAGCTCACCGGCCTCAACGTTGGGGCGCTGGCTCAGCTGAGATACCTGGGCCGAGGCCCGCGCTTCTATAAGCCGACGCCGAAGAAGGTCCTCTACAAGAGGTCCGAAGTCATCGCCTGGGTCGAGGCGAGCGCACAGACCCAGACGGGGCAGTCGCCGTCCTACGGTCGATGACTGTCCTCGAACCGACCCCTGTCTTCAGGCGGGGTGAGGGTTTGCTCATGAAGAAGCCCCGGGTTGCACCCCGGGGCAAGGATCGTACTCCCGCGAAGGATCTGATCTATGACGAGAATACTGACCCGTCCCGCAAAAGCAAGCTGCCACGACCGAGACCGCGGGTGAGAGAACCATGGGGTTCTACGCGGCGAAAAACGCCGTTCTTCTTGCGGCGCGTCTCGGACTGAGCAACACGGCCACGCGGCTGCTCGTGCACATGGCATTGGAATGCTGGGATGAGATGAACAACCCGTTCGGCCAGGCACCGCGTCGTTACTTCGCCGGCCGTGAGTCCTCGGCGATTGCCTTGGGCTTCCTCGCGCCGGAGAACGGCTCAGAACAAGCGCATCGAGCTGTCAAACGGGCCGTTCACGAACTTATCCAAGCCGGAGCGATCACCCGTATCCGCGTCGGCGGGAACGGGCTCACTGCCGAATACGAGCTTCAGGTCGACAGTGCGAAACCGTCTGCGAATCGGCATGCACGAGTGTTGATCCTGCCGGTGCCAAGTTCTCAGGGGGCCAATTTATGGCCCCCTGAAGGGGCCAATTATTAGTCCCCTAAGGGGGCAAATAAATGGTCAATCAGGGGGCAACTTTTTCGTCCCCTTAACAGTAAGGAACAGGAAGAACAAAACATGAACAGTACGCGCGCGAGGCGCCCTGTGGATAACTCTCCGGCGTTGTTCGGCACATCGAACAGCGCCGGTGAAGGGAGGAAGTGATTGTGACCTTTCCGGCCGGTCATCGTAGCTCGCTCCGCGCCTTCGTTCCCAGATTCACGGACGCGGTCGCACGCTCCCTTATTTCGCCCGAGATTCTGGGCACTACGGCTCTCCCGCTCGCTATCGATTTCTCTCGCCGGAAGGCACAAAAAACAGTTGGTGGGGGAAAGAACCAAACCCAATCAGTAGACACCGTGCAACACCACTTTGAAGGAGAACAGCTCATGACCACACGCACCGTCACCGGCAACCTGGCCGCCGACCCTGAGGTCGTCACCGCCGGCACCATCCAGATCACCAAACTCCGCGTCATCGAAAACACCGGCGAATACCGCAGCGGCAAATGGCTCGCTCACGACGCCGCGACCACGCACTTCGTTCAAGCGAAGTTCGAACTCGGGCAAAACGTCGCAGTGACGCTCCACAAGGGAGACGCCGTCATCGTCGTCGGTCGGGAGCACACCGAGAGCTGGGGAGATGACGACGCACGCCAGTATGGGCGAGTCATCGACGCCGACAACATCGGCCCCGATCTCAACCGTGCCATTGCCAGGGTGCAGCGCAACGTCAAGGCCGACGAAGAATAAACACAAACCAGGGGGCCGCATTGGCGGCCCCCTCCAACCCAGGAGGGAAGGACATCATGGACAGTCACAGCGAACTGCTCCGCCAGGCGAACCTGCTCTACGACGCCGCGCAACACCTCGCGCACCGCACACGGGTCCTCGACCGGCCGTCAGATTCCTACGACTTGCTCGGGTGCCTAACTGGCACGCAACGGCTGCTGAGCCAGGTCTACGGCCAGCTCGCCCGCTGGCACGGCCAGGTCATCGATGGCGTGCACCATAACGGTGAGGACGGTTACAGTCCGACTCCCGGTGACGGTGTGGCTCGAGCAGAAGTGGCCCTGCACGCGGCCGCGCAGTCCGCGGTCAGGACCGAAGATGCACTCATGCTCGCCTATACGGCGAACGGTGTCGTGTGCTGGTTCGACGGCGAAAGACACCCCGAACGACTCTGAGGAACGGGCTGAGATCGACGATTGGGGATCCCTTCGGGGGTCCCCGGCGTCGCTTCTGGAGTCGCGCCGTGTGACGCGCCCTCGTCGTTTACCCCATCATCGTGGGGCGATGGGGTAGAGAGGTAAGGGCTCTCTTTCCCTGTCCCACCACCACTCCCTCGCTGCGCTCGCTTCCCAACCCCCCACACCCATCGTTCCTCAGAGTATGGGGGGTTGGGAAGTAAAGGAGTGGTGGTGGGACAGAGAAAGAGAAAAAGGAAAAAGAAGAATGCAAGAAAGATAAATACAAAAAACAAAGAACAAGTACAAAAGAAGAAAGCAGAGAAGAGAGAGAAACAGGAGGCAGATCGGTGACAGTTTGTTGCGGCACTGACGGTTGGGAGGAGCCTGGTGCCGGTGAAATTGTGCGGAGTTTCGTTCCATGAAGCATGCTAAATTTCCCATATTTATGACTTGATTCCACTGGGAGATAGTCGTATATTCTTGAGTGCTTAGACCAGTCAGAGCG
>NZ_JPRS01000292.1 GCF_000738085.1 Cryobacterium sp. MLB-32 | reverse complement strand
GTTCACGGCCAGGAAGATGGCCGCGGAGGCGTGTCTCATTCCGATGGTCCTCGGCGGCAAGAGTGAAGTGCTCGATTTCGGGCTCGGGAAGCGGCTCTTCACCCGGGCACAGAAGCTCGCGGCGATCGAACGAGACGGCGGGTGCGCCACCGCGGGCTGTGTCTCGACAGGCTCGACAACCGGCGGCCGCCGAGTTATGCCGAAGGCCACCACATCATTTGGTACAAATCGCAGGACGGGCCGACGAACCAATCGAACATTTTGATGCTGTGCAGTGCTTGCCATCATCGGATTCATCGCGAAGGTTGGGAGATCATCGTCACAGACAATGTGGTGTACTTCATTCCACCGGCCACCGTCGATCCGAAGAGAACTCCGCGACGAGGCGGACGCCCACCGGTACCGACACCGAAGGGTCACGACGGCCCGCACTACACGCGCTAGGCGCCGACAGGAGCCGAGGCTGGAAGTGACCGTCTTTGATTATTCGCCGACGTACGCCGGCTCTCGCGGGAGGAGAAGGGCTCCAAGAAGTAGCGTCGTACCCGGGTATGACACCGGAGGGGCCGAAACCCTCCCTGCGGTTGATGTGCCGGGGCATCCGGTTTCCGTAACGTCTTACGTGGGCCGCACCGTCGTGTGGCCCACCACGACGAAAGAGGCAACGGATGATTCAGGCACAGTCCCTGACCAAACGCTACGGAAGCAAGACGGCGGTCGACTCGGTCGACTTCTCGGTGCAGCCCGGCAAGGTGACCGGCTTCCTGGGCCCGAACGGCGCCGGCAAGTCGACCACGATGCGCATGATCGTGGGACTCGACCGGCCCACCGCCGGATCCGTCATCGTGAACGGCAAGCCGTACCACGAGCACAAGGCTCCGCTGCGTGAAGTCGGCGTGTTGCTTGACGCAAAGGCGGTCCATCCCGGTCGCAGTGCCTACAACCATCTGCGTGCCATGGCCGCGACTCACCGCATCCCCACCAGCCGGGTGCACGAGGTCATCAACCTCACGGGACTCGAGTCAGTAGCCCGCAAGCGCGTCGGCGGGTTCTCCCTCGGAATGGGCCAGCGCCTCGGCATTGCCGCCGCGTTGCTGGGTGACCCGGCCACACTGATTCTCGACGAGCCCGTCAACGGTCTTGACCCTGAGGGCGTGCAGTGGGTCCGCATGCTCACCAAACAGCTCGCTGCCGAGGGCCGCACAGTGTTGCTCTCCTCGCACCTGATGAGCGAGATGGCTCTCACCGCCGACCACATCATCGTGCTCGGTCGCGGCCGGGTGATCGCGGATGCCTCGGTCGCCGACATCATTGCCTCGGCCGCCCAGGATGCCGTTCGCGTGCGGACGCCGCACACCGCGGCGCTGACTACCCTGCTGGCGCGGGCGGATGTGACCATTACCAACATCGAGCAGGACGTGCTGGAAATCATCGGGCTGACGGTGTCGGAGATCGGCGAACGCGCCGCCGCCGCTCAGATTTCCCTGCACGAACTCTCCGCCGTGAGCGCCTCCCTGGAAGACGCGTACATGAAACTCACCCAGAACGAAGTGGAGTACCGCACCGGCGATACCCACGCCGAAGCGGAGGTCGTTCGATGAGCACCCTGACCCACCCTCTCGAACCGTCCGCGGCCCGAGCCTCTTTCGTCCCGACGGGCCCCGGCATCAGCTTCATCGGTCTGCTCCGCTCGGAGACGATCAAGCTGTGGAGCCTACGCTCCACGTACTGGACCTTCTCCCTGGTCGTCGTAGCCTCGCTGGGGCTCGCAGTCCTGATGTCCTTTGCCATCGCCGGGTCGGGCCCGGTCGGCGGTGTCAGCCGCGAGGGCAGCGTTCAGGCGTTTATCCTTGTCTCCACCATCGGGATGCTCCTCGGCCAGCTGATCGTCGCCGTACTCGGTGTGCTCTCGATCAGTGGAGAGTATTCGAGCGGCATGATCAAGTCGACCCTCACGGCCGTGCCTAACCGCTTGCCCGCGCTCTGGGCCAAGGTTGCCGTGCTCTTTGGCTTCACCTTCCTGGTGGGTTTGATCAGTGTGGTCGGATCATTCCTCGTAGCCATGCCCATTCTGGGAGCGAAGGACATCACGGCAAGCCTGTTCGATGTCGATCTGGCGCTTCCTCTGCT
>NZ_JPRS01000291.1 GCF_000738085.1 Cryobacterium sp. MLB-32 | reverse complement strand
TCGCGCTTGTACTTGGCGGTATAGGTTCGCCGCCGAGCACGCTCGGGAACCTGGGGATCGGGAACATCTTCCATCCCTACAGCCTGCCCGGTCAAGCCGGGTCCTGTCATCACTGCGTCCGTCAAGGGAAACTCCTTCCCCGCCCTCTACGACACTATTCGGGACGATCCCGGTGCCTTATCCAAGGTTGACAGAGAGGGGGACGGGACAGTGATTTAGCTCTGGCCCTTGATGTTTGCTGCCCAGTAGTCGATCCACTCGGTCTCGTTCTCAGCGATACGAGTCCAATTCACGTCCATCTCTTTCAGATTCAGGTCGGCAAGCCACGACGGTGCTGCGGCGAGATCAATCGTGGGAATCTGGAAGTACGTCTCAGCTAGCTTTGTCTGGGTTTCCTCACTAATGAGGAAACTCAGGAAGGCGTCGGCGCCATCGGACGACGGACCCCCCTTGATCTTTGCGACTCCGTCAACGAGCATCGGTGCTCCTGAGGTTGGAACAACCGGGGTGTATGGGGCGTCCTGCTGCTCGATCTGCAACATGACGTCCTGAAGGTTCCATGCAGTGATCGCAGCTTCTTGGCGGGTGAGGCGTAGGTAAAGATCTGTGGGGTTTGCCGCATACACCTTGGTGTTGGCATCCAGGGCTTCAAGCCAGGCGTAGCCGGCATCGGCGCTTCCTGAAGCTTCCACTTCCCGATCGATCATGGCTGAATAGATGCTGCGCATCGTGCCGGATGCTTGAACGTCTCGAATTGCGATCTGGTCACCGAGGGCCGGGTCGATGAGGTCGTCCCAGTCCTTCGGCGCATCCGCAGCTGTAATCATGTCGTGGTTGTAGACAATTACTTCGGCGAGGAGCATTTCGCCGACCCAAAGGCCATCGGCGTCTCGTGAGGCTTCGGGTACGGCATCGATGACGCTCTGCGGAGCGGGCGAGAGGACATCGTCGGAGGCAGCCTGCTGCATTTGCTGGCTAGTGCCTCCCCACCAGATGTCGCCCTGTGGATTTACCTTCTCCGCACGGATTCGCTCAAGTGCTTCCTGGGCCCCCAGCGTCAGGATCTGAACCTTGCCGTCATAGTCAGGGTTTGCCGCGACGAAATCCGCCACGACGGATTCAGCTAGTCCTTTGTCGCGCGCGGTGTAAATGGTGAGACTGGTCTCGCTCGCCGCGTCAGAGGACGTCGGAGCAGCGTCAATGCCGCAGCCGGACAATCCCAAGGCCAAGCCAAGTCCGCCGGATATAAGGGCAAATTTTAGTCGTCGTTTGGTCATCTTGTTCTCCTCAAATGGGTATGCAGCTAGACGGAAAGGTCATGCTTTGTGAAACGGTGGTGCTTCTGGAGAAACCTGAGTTAGGTGAAGGTTTCTGCGAGAAGTGCGTTGGAGGTCATGAGGACCTTGGCTACCGAGCCGTGGAGGATCGAATTGTCGCCGAGCACGGCGAATTCAACGTCAGTTGGAGAAGGAGCGCCGGCGCGGACACGGTCGCGGAGAAGTTGCCGTGCGGATTCGTCGAGATTTTCTGCGTGACCGGAGAAGATCACCCGGTTGGGGTTTACAACGCATACACAGACGATCGCGGCAAAAGCCCAGGCGTTAAGAGTGTCCTCTAGGAGTGTGCGTGCGACGT
>NZ_JPRS01000290.1 GCF_000738085.1 Cryobacterium sp. MLB-32 | reverse complement strand
CCGCACAAGTTTCCGCACTTGTCTGCACAGCTCATTCGAATCGCCGTCAACGATTGCTGTCATCCCAGAGGCGAACCTTGAGCGACACAGAGACTGGCGAGATTGCAGGGCCGGGGCGGCCTGCTCGATGATTCCGAGTGGAACCTATGTCGAGCACAATCAGGCAGCGTGCTGGCTGGGGTGTTTGTTCACGTCTCATCATTCCAGAGACGTTTGTGACAAGAGCCTTCCGGCGGGTCGCCGTGCTGCTCTGTTCCTGCTGAGGGAGATTGCAACCACGACGACGAGAACAGCGCACACCGCATGCGTGGCAGGACTCAGCGCGCCGGCTTGAGCCCACATGAAAACCGGGTTGGCCTGAGTCTCAGGCGGCCCCTCGAGACTCTGCACATGCACGGTGTAGTCCTTTGTGGCTGAAAAACCGACAACGCAAACAAGCAGGACAACAAGTGAAGACACGGCGGATCGAACACTCTGTAACTCGTTATCGGTCTTCCTCTGCAAGAACCACAGGACGAGCAATCCGCTCAAGCCGGCCATGACCAAGTTCAGCAACCACGGCGAAGAGGTACCCGTGACTGAAACGATCTGATTGTCCCAGCCGAGACCTACGCCCTGTGTCTTGGCATCAGCTCTCAGAGCTATGAAACCCACAGACAGCAGATAAATCAGCGTGAACACGACCGACAGAATGATCTTTGCGTGACGAATGAGGTTCCCCCGAACAAGTATTGCCGACGAGCCTAGCGGATGAAGGGCCGCTGACGAGGCGAGCGCAGCATGCGCGGCAGTTCCTCTGCTCGTGTGGCGATGCACCAGAAACGTGAATCGGCTTGTCACCGACGTTGATGAGGTGCTCAATCCTTAGCGGTTTTCGGCAGGACGCCGCCGCCGAGTTTCTGATGTAGGTCGACGGTTCAGGTGCGCTTCCCGGGAAGGTTGGTTGAGATCACGTCGCCAGACGGACCGCCGTGCATTGGGACCTTGAGCGACACAGGTTGAGGATAAATTGCAGAGTCAGGGCTGGGCTCGCTCGATGTTTCAGAGGGGAACGTTAAACGGTGCATTAGTTTCGAGGGCCGAGGGACTTGCCTCGCCAGTAGGGTGGGGCGATGTCGTCTTTCGTTAGGGCGCGGTCCAATTCAGAGAGTCCGCCTGTCGCAGTTCTTCTCCCTGGTGTCGGTTACACCGTCAAGGGGCCGCTCCTGCAGTGGTGCGCGGAGATGCTGTCCGAGGAGGGATGGCACGTGCAAGGTGTCGAGTGGACAGTGGATGCGACCGCGCGCGACAATCCAGAATCCTTCGTCGCGGATGCCGTCACTGAAGCGTTCGACGCGGCACCGCCGTCGTCGCGCCGGCTCATCGTGGCAAAGTCGTTCGGCTGCTTTGCCCTGCCGTGGGCGCGACGCAACGGCATCCCAGGCATCTGGCTTACGCCCGTGCTCACCAGTGCGGACATGCAGCGGGGGCTCCTCAATGCGTCCGTCGGCGACATGGCGATCGGCGGTGATGCTGATGCCCTCTGGCTCCCCGCAACGATCGCGGACTCGCGTGCGAACGTAATCTCCGTTCCGAAGGCAGACCATTCATTGGTCATTCCCGGAGATTGGCGGGCCTCACTCGCTGCCCAGGCTGCGGTAATCGAGAGCATTACGCATCACCTCAGGTCGACATAGGAACCCTGAGCGGCCCACTTGTTTGGTTTCTCCAACCCATCGTCCTGAGCCTCAGACGTTGCGTGCTGAAACCGAACGAGTCCAGCGGACGACATCGTGACCAGGTCTGGCAGGTTCGCGGAGCTCCCTCCTATCAGTCAGAAATTGCGAAGGCAATCGCGGAACGCTCGTCTCGCGTGAGCGGTGGGTGAGGGTAACGGGAGAGATCTTCACGAAGTTCGAGACCATCGCCCGCGGAACGAGGGATGACGTGAAGGTGGGCATGCATGACGTCCTGGCCCGCCGAGGACCCATTGGACATATGCAGGTTGGTGCCCTCAACTTCCACGCCGAGAACAACCCTGAGCGCCCGATCCACGCGTTGAGCAACTATCGCCGCTTCGACGAGCTCGTCCAGGGTCAAAGAGGAGAGGTCAGGG
>NZ_JPRS01000289.1 GCF_000738085.1 Cryobacterium sp. MLB-32 | reverse complement strand
TCGGTCGGGTTCTACACCGTCATGCACCACGATGAGGTCAACCTCAACGCCTGTGCTCCCGAGAATGGATTCAACAGCCTCGTCCAGCCATTTGTCGAGTCGAACGGTCGGAATGACCACACTTACACCGCGCACAGAGTCAGGTCCTTTTCCATTGGATCGTTATGTCAAGGCTAACCGACGTCACGATGCGAGCGACCCGCGCACGTAAACTGGATGCTTCCGGGGCTACGCCGTCCGCTCCCCTGGAGTCTGCACCACACGAAGTAGTCAGGGAAATACAGTTCATGCCAGAACAGCAGCACATCCTCTTTGTGGTCAACAGCTTCCCTCCCCGCGTAGGCGGCATCGAAAGGCACATCGCAGACCTCGCGCACGAACTCGTGCGCCAAGGGCATCGGGCAACGGTTGTGACGCTCGCCGACGAACCCGGAGTCTCCGTAGAGAATGGCATAACCGTGCATCGGCTGCCCCGGCACTTCCCTATCGCTTCCGTGATGTCCTTCCCCTCATTCGGAACAGCCCGACGTCTCCGTCGCCGATTCGCCGGGGCCGGTGTGACCGCAATTTCGACACACACGCGATTCTTTCCCATGTCCTGGGTCGGACTCGCGGTCGGAAAGAGACTGCGGATCCCCGTGGTGCACACCGAGCATGGATCAGACTTTGTTCGTGGCGTCTCCCCACTGATCGGCTGGGCGAGTCGGGTCGTTGACGTCACCTTCGGGCGGCGCACTATGCGCGGGGCGACCAGCGTCCTCGGCGTTTCTGAGCAGGTTGTGGCGTTCGTGAGACGTTTGTCTGGGGTGACCGGGCAGGTCTTCTACAACGCCATCAGTTTGGAGGGCTGGCCGGCGCAGGTGGAGCAGTCAAGCCCTCGGCGCCGCTTCGTGTTCGTGGGACGGCTTGTTCCCGGAAAAGGATGGGACCGACTTCTCGATGCAGCGGCCATCCTGGCCAGCGACAGTTCCGTAGGTCCGTTTACCGTGGAAATCCTCGGCGACGGCCCCGATATGGCTGCCGCGACGTTGCAAATTGAGCGCCAGGGGCTTACATCGATCGCGCACACTCACGGTTACGTGAGCGGTGAAACGGTCCGCTCGTACCTGCACGACTCAGTTCTCGTCAACCCGACGACCCTGGCAGAAGGGTTCCAGACGACGTTGTTGGAAGCACTGGCCGGCACCTGCCAGATTGTCACGTACCTCGTTCCGGGAGCAGCGAAGCTGGCCAGCGAGGGCGCACCTGTGCTGCTGGTGAACGACCAGACGCCAACCGGCTTGGCTGCCGCGATGCGCACGGCCCTCGATTTCCCCCAGCCGGCATATCCATTGGAACGACTTGAACAGTGGTCGTGGCCACAGAGAGTTGGACAGTACGTGTCCCTCGTCGAGGAAGCGCGCAGCCGTCTCGCCTAGGACGATTCGCTGGGCACGGTCATGGGCGCACGCCCGTGACCGTGGCCGTTACTGGCGGATGGTGTCCTGATGTTCGCGGTACCACTGCACGGTGGAACGCAGGCCGGCTTCAAGGTCGATGCGGGCGGTCCACCCGGCCTGAGCGAGCTTAGACACGTCAAGGAGCTTCTGCGGGGTGCCGTCAGGCTTGTCGGTGTCCCACTCGGTGGTGCCGGTGAACCCCACCACACGGGCGATCGTCTCCGCGATCTCCCGGATCGTCACATCACTGCCGGTACCCACATTCACCTGCTCGGGGCCGTCATAGTGCTCCATCAGGTGCAGGCACGCCTCGGCCATGTCATCCACATGCAAAAATTCGCGGCGCGGCGTGCCCGTACCCCAGTTCGTCACGCTCGACGCACCAGACGTGGCCGCGTCGTCGTAACGACGGATCAGTGCAGGCAGCACGTGCGACCCGGCGGGCGAGAAGTTATCGCCGGGCCCGTAGAGGTTCGTCGGCATCGCCGAGATCCACGGCAACCCGTACTGACGACGCACGGCCTGAATCTGCAAAATACCGGCGATCTTCGCGATCGCATACGCATCATTGGTCGGCTCCAGGTGCCCGGTCAGCAGGGAGTCTTCCCGGATCGGTTGCGGCGCCAGCCGCGGGTAAATACAACTCGACCCGAGAAACAACAGTCGCTCCACGCCGTGCTTCAGCGCGGCATCGAGCACGTTCACCTGAATGCGCAGGTTGTCGCTCAGAAAGTCCACCGGGAACGTGTTGTTCGCGAGGATCCCCCCGACCTTCGCCGCCGCGAGCACCACGTAGCGCGGCTTCGTCTCGGCGAAAAACGCGAACACCGCGTCGCGGTCCTTCAAATCCAAGTCCGCCGACGACCGACCCACCAGGTCCGTGAACCCCTCGGACTGCAGGCGCCGCCAAATGGCTGAACCCACCAGGCCGCGGTGCCCGGCCACGTAAAACGTGCCGGTGCGATCAAGCGGCCCGGGCGTGAACTCCACCATGTCGCGGGAATCGGATGTCTCGGTGGTCACCGTCATCACAGAACCGGCGCCGGGCTCTTCGTGCCCCAGCTCGCGAGCTTGACCTCGTCGATCCACCGACCACCCGCATGACTCAGCGCCGTGATGTCGGCATCAACCATGATCCGTGCCAGCTCCGCCGTGTCAACGGTCGCCTTCCAGCCCAGCTTCGCCTCCGCCTTCGACGCGTCACCGACAAGAGCGTCCACCTCGGTGGGGCGCAGGTAGCGTTCGTCGAAACGCACGTGCTCCTCCCACTCGAGGCCCGCGTGCTCGAACGCGGTCTGTACGAAGTCCCGCACCGTGAAGTTGCCGCCGGTCGCGAGCACGAAGTCTTCCGGCTCATCGACCTGCAGCATGCGCCACATGCCCTCCACGTACTCCGCGGCATAACCCCAGTCGCGAATGGAGTCGAGGTTGCCCAGATACACGTGGTCCTGCTTGCCTGCCTTAATCGCCGCGACAGCGCGGGTGATCTTGCGCGTCACAAACGTCTCGCCACGACGCGGCGACTCGTGGTTGAACAAAATGCCGTTCACGGCGAACATGCCGTACGCCTCGCGGTAATTCTTGGTAATCCAGTAGCTGTACACCTTCGCCGCACCATACGGGGAACGCGGGTAGAACGGCGTCTCCTCGTTCTGCGGCGGCGGAGTCGCCCCGAACATCTCCGAACTCGACGCCTGGTAAAACCGGCAATGAATCCCCGACATCCGCACAGCCTCAAGCAGACGAATCGTACCCATCCCCGTCGTGTCAGCCGTGTGCTCCGGCTCATCAAACGACACCCGCACATGCGACTGCGCCGCCAGGTTGTACACCTCGTCGGGCTTGATCTCAGCGAGAAGCGTCGACAAGCGTGAGCCGTCGCTCAGGTCGCCGTAGTGCAGGAACAGCTTCGCGCCGGTATCGTGCGGGTCCACGTACAGGTGATCAATCCGCGACGTGTTGAACGTCGACGCCCGACGAATCAGACCGTGAACCTCATACCCCTTGCCGAGCAACAACTCAGCAAGGTAAGAACCGTCCTGCCCGGTGATGCCGGTAATAAAAGCGCGCTTCGTTGATGCTGCCACGTTCATGTTCCCCAGTCCAGATGCGCCGAGGCACGATCATCTTGTGAATATTGGTCAAGGATAGAGCTTACCGGCCACGGAAAAGGCGTCAGGTCACGTCACGGTGGCGGTCGTGCAGGCCAGTGCGGTATTCTGCCCGGCCACGCTGTTGATCGCGTAGACACACACTTGATGGCGGCCCGGTGCTGCCGGGATCGTCTCGGCGAAGCCATGGTTGTTGCCGTACCCAGGGTACGCACCACCGACATCCGTGCGCACCTTGTTGGCCTGATAGGCCACCCCGACGCCGTCGACGTACACGTGCACCGCGATCGAGTTCGCCGTGTCAGGATCAAGAGCCCAGCCGCCGACGGTGATTCCACCCGTCACCGGAGCAGCCGCTTCCAGCACCCCGATCGGCGTGCGCCCGCGCTCAACGATGCCCGATACACCAGGAACCGTCACCGTCGCACAGCCCAACACAGGGTGCGCGCCCGGACCGGTGTTGATCCCATACACGCACACCTGATGTGACCCCGGAGCCGCCGTCACCGTCTCAGCAAAGCCATGGTTGTTGCCGTACCCAGGGTACGCACCACCAACATCCGTACGCACCTTGTTGGCCTGATAGGCCACCCCGACGCCATCGACGTACACGTGCACCGCGATCG